>JAKASX010000039.1 GCA_021818865.1 Acidobacteriota bacterium | reverse complement strand
CCCATCACGATTCCCCGCGACCGCTCCGGCACCAGTTGCGACACCATCGAAAATCCCAGCGCGCTGATCAGCAACTCACCCAGCGATTGCGCCCCGTATCCCGCCACCAGCCACCACGGCGAAACGATCCCGTTCCGCGCCGCCATGCCGCTTCCGGCGTACAGAAAAAATCCGATCGCGAGCAGGTAGAGCCCGGCCGCGTATTTCGTCGCCATCGAAAAATCGCCGCGCGGCGATTTCGCCATCCGGTCGTAAAGCCACGCCAGCGGCAACGCCAGCACGATCAGCCAGAACTGGTTCAAATCCTGGAATTGCGCCGCCGCCACGTGCACGCCGAGCAGTTGGTGTCGCACGTTGCGCAGGGCGAACAGCGTGAGCGAGGTGTAAATCTGCTGGTTGTAAACGGCCCAGATGACGGACATCACCGTGAAAAGGATGCACGCCACCACGCGCCTTCGCGCTTGCCGTTCACCCGTCACGAGCAGGTGCCCGAAAACGTAAATCATCAGCGCCGAGCACACCACGACGACCACCAGCGAAGCCGCGCGGTAACGGATGATCTCCGCGATCACGAATACGATCGCCACCGACGCCCCGAGCACCGCGCCCAGCCTGTTCCAACGCAAGTTCTCAAAATCCGTGGCCGCGCCGTACGGCCGCAAATAGCGGCTGAACGCCCCGTAGTTCAGAAGGCCCAGCGTCAGCCCGATCGCGCTCACGCCAAACGCCAGATGCCAGCTGTCGAAGCGCAGCGGCCCCACCGCGATCGTCCAGCTCGGATGTTCCTTGATCCACGGCGTCAGCAGAACGGAGACGAACGAGCCGATGTTCAGCGACATGTAGTAGATGGTGAACAGAATATCCATCTTCGATCGCTCGCCCTCGTACAATCGCGAAACCAGGTTGTTCGGATTCACCTTGAACAGCCCGTTGCCCAGCGCGATCAGCCCCATCGCCGGGAAAAACGTCGCATTCACCGGAATCGATAGCGCCACGTAGCCCAGTCCCAGCGTTATCGCGCCCAGCACCAGCGTTCGCCGCAGGCCCAGCACGCGGTCGCCCACGTAGCCGCCCAGCATCGGCATCGAGTAGACCAGCGCGGAAAACGTCCCCCAGATCATGTCGGACCGTTCGTCGCCGAGTCCGAGCTTCTGCACCATGTAGAGCACCATCAGGGACGCCATTCCGTAGTAGCCGAATCGCTCCCAGATCTCTACAAAGAACAGGACGAGAAACGCTTTCCGTGGGTGGGCCTTCGTGGCTGTCGGCGACGGGTTCATTCGCCCTCTCTCGCGGCGGGGATTGTACCTATTCCCCCCGTCCGCGCCTAGAAGGAACTTTTTCGGACCGAACACTTTCCGGTGGCAGGGCCGGGGCCCCTGTTTCCGCGCTTGCCGCCGCGCCGGGCGAGTAAAATAGCCGCCGATGCGCTTCTGGTTCGCACGCGGCGCCGAAATCAGCCTGCGCGAGCAGCTCTTCGCACAGGTCGTTCTGGCCATTCTTTCCGGCGACGTCGCCCCGGGCGAGCGACTGCCGAGCACGCGCGAATTGGCGCGCCGCTTCCGCCTGCATCCGAATACCGTCAGCGCCGCGTATCGCCGGCTCGAACGCGACGGTTGGCTCGAGTCGCGCCGCGGCAGCGGCGTTTTCGTTCGCAAAAGCGCTCCTGACCTTCCCGCCGATTCGCCTCTGGCACTCGACCATCTGATCGCCAATCTGTTTCGCCAGGCTCGCGAGCGCGGCTTTCCGCCCGAGGCCATCCGCCGGCGGCTTCGCGAATGGCTGGCGTTTCAACCGCCCATCCGTTTCCTGCTGATCGAGCCCGACCGTGAGCTGCGGCGCATCGTCGAGGCGGAAATGCGCGAAGTGCTTGCCGTTCCGGTGAAATCCGTGGGTCTGCGCGAGCGCGCTCTCACCCGCGCCGCGGCGCGCGCGATTCCCGTCGTCCTGCCCAGCAAAGCGAACCTCGTGCGGAAACTGTTGCCGCCGCACGCCGAGCTGCTCACGCTACAAATCGAATCGCCGTCTTCGTCGCTCGCGCATTGGCTTCCGGCTCCCTACGACGCGCTGGTGGCGGTGGCTTCGCGCTGGCCGGAATTTTTGAAATGGGCTCGCGCGATGCTTCTGGCCGCGGGATTCGCGCCGGAGAGCCTGATCTTTCGCGATGCCCGCAGGCGCGATTGGCAGCGAGGTTTGGAGCAGGCGGCCGCCGTCGTCGCCGATTCGCTCACCGCGCAGGCCGTGTCGAAAACGATTCGCGTTGTCCGCTTTCCGCTGCTTTCCGAACCCTCCCGGCGCGAGCTCAAACGCTGGGAGCAGCAGATTCGCCCTCCGCTCCGCTCCCGCCTGTGACAGCTCGAAAAGTGTCACAGCCCGGCGCCCGGCCTCACGCGCATGCGTTTAGCATGTGCGCATGAGACACAAACTCGTTCTTCCCATCGCATTCTTTATCGTTTCCATCGTCCCCGCCGCACACGCCCGCACCGGGCATTGGCGCGACGTCATGCGCCTCCGCGCTGGCACGCCCATCTCTGTCAAACCGGCAAATGAGAGCCGTGTTCTGTGCATTTTCGTGCGCGCGACGAAAAACGAGCTGTCTTGCGACCGCTTCTGGAGTTCGCCGCCGCCCTACGTGCCGCCAATCGAATCCCGTTACCGATTCGACCGGAGAATCGTGCGCGAGGTCCGGCTGGAACATTCAGATAGGGCCAACGCGGCCATCGGGATGGGTGTCGGCGCCGGAATTGGCGCGGGGCTCGGCGAGGCGAGCAGCGCCCGCGGCCTCGGCGCGGTCATCTTTGGCGCCCTTGGCGCGTACATCGGCAAAGAGGTCGGCCGCGATGCACCGCTATTTCACCGCAAGGTCATCTACAAGCGTTGAACGCGCGGATCGCCTTTCGCGACCCTGCGTGGGCTTTATCGCTCCACCGGCAGCGCCGCCACAACTTGCGTCAGCGCCGTTCGCAGCCCCGCAACCAGCGCTTCGATCTCCGCGCTCGACAGAATGAACGGCGGCGCGAACAACAAATGGTCGCCTGCGTGCCCGTCGACGCAGCCCTGAATCGGATACGTCAGCACGCCCGCCTCGTACGCGGCCTGAAACACGCGCTGCGCCACTTTGAGTTCCGCCGGATACGCCAGTCGCGTATCCCGCTGCCTCACCAGCTCGGTTCCCCACAGCAGCCCGAGCCCGCGCACGTCGCCGATGATGGGAAATTCGCCGCGCAGCCCCTCGATTGCGCGTCCCAATTCCGCGCCTACGCCAGAGACGCGCGAAAAAAGATGATGTCTTTCCAGGTAGTCCAGCACCGCGACGCCCGCCGCCGCGGCCACCGGATGCGCGCTGTAGGTGAATCCGTGAACGAAGCGTCCCGATCCCTTTGCGATCGTCTCCACCACGCCCGCCGACGCAATCACCCCGCCCACTGGAGCGTACCCGCTCGCTACTCCCTTGCCCACCAGCAGCAGATCCGGCTCGACGCCCCAATGCTCCACGGCAAACGATTTCCCGGTGCGTCCCACGCCGGTCATCACTTCATCCGCGATGAGGAGGATGCCGTGGCGCCGGCAAATTTCCTCAATCCGCTTCGCGTAGCCTTCCGGTGGCGCCACGGCGCCCAGCGTCGCGCCCGACACCGGCTCGAAAAGGAACGCGGCCACGTCTTCCGAGCCGTTTTCCCGCAAATGCGTTTCGAGGTCGTCGGCGCAAGCAATGTTGCACTCGGGAAATCGCAGTCCCAGCGGGCAGCGGTAGCAATAGCACGGCGCAATTTTGTCCCAATTTGCCAGCAGCGGTTCGTACGGTTCCCGCCGGCCTACGTTCCCCGAAGCTGCGAGCGCGCCCAGCGTGCTTCCGTGATAGCTCTGCCGCCGCGAAACGATTTTCGCCCGCTGCGGCTCGCCGCGTTCCAGAAAATATTGCCGGCACAGCTTGATCGCGGTTTCCGTGGCTTCCGAGCCGCCGGACGTGAGCAGCACGCGCCCTCCCTGCCGGAAATTCGCCGGCGCGAGATCCAGCAGCTGCCGAGCCAACTCTTCCGCCGCGCGCGTGTGAAATTCGGAGGAATGCACGAAAGCGAGCCGCCGCGCCTGCTCCGCCATCGCCTCGCCGATTTCCCCCACGCCGTGCCCGATCGAAACCACCGCAGCGCTTCCCGCCGCGTCCAGCAGTTTTTTCCCTTCGTCAGTGAAAATCCAGCAACCCTCCCCGCGCGCCGCCAGCGGATATCGCCTGCGAAAATCGCGTGGAAAAAGCGCTCCCGTTCCGGTTTCCGGATTCATGCCGCACCGCCCAACCGGCGGAAGCGCGCGGTGAAATGCCGCAGAAACGGCGCTTCGTAGGTCAGCGCCAAACCGCCGATTTTTTCCCGCCGCGCGAACACTTCCAGAATGATTTCCACTACATAATCGATATGACTTTGCGTGTACACGCGCCGCGGAATCGCCAGCCGCACCAGATCCATCCGCGCGTGGCGTCCCAGCATCAGCGTCCCGATTTCGCACGACCGGATTCCGCCTTCGAGAAACAACTCGATGGCCAGCGCCTGCCCGGGAAATTTCTCGGGAGGGACGTGCGGCAGAAACGATCGCGCGTCGATATAAATCGCGTGCCCGCCCGGCGGCTGCACGATGGGCACGCCGGCGCGCGCGATGTGCTCGCCCAGGTAGCCGGTCGAAACGATCCGGTAATGCAGGTAATCCTCCTCGAGCGCTTCGTTCAGTCCCACCGCGATCGCTTCCAGGTCACGCCCCGCCAGGCCTCCATAGGTCGGAAATCCCTCGGTCAGAATCAGCAGGTTTTTCTCCTGCTGCGCCAGCGAATCGTCGTTCGTGCACAGGAATCCGCCGATATTCGCCATGCCGTCTTTCTTTGCCGACATCGTGCAGCCGTCCGCCAGGGAAAAAATCTCTCGCGCGATTTCGCGCGGCGACTTCGCGGCGTAGCCGGCTTCGCGCAGCTTGATGAAATAGGAGTTTTCCGCGAATCGGCACGCGTCCAGGTAGAGCGGAATCCCGTGTTTTCGGCAAACCGCGTGCACCGCCCGGATGTTTTCGAGCGAAACCGGCTGGCCGCCGCCGGAATTGTTCGTAATCGTCAGCATCACCAGCGGCACGCGCCTGGCTCCCCTTTCCGCGATCAGCCGCTCCAGCCGCTCCACGTCCATGTTCCCCTTGAAGGGGTGCACCAGACCGGGCTCGGCGGCTTCGGGTATCGGCAAATCCACCGCTTCCGCGCCGACGAATTCGCAATTGGCGCGCGTCGTGTCGAAATGCGTGTTGTTCGGCACCGCGTCGCCCGGCTTGCACATCACCGAAAACAGGATGCGCTCGGCCGCGCGTCCCTGGTGCGTCGGAATCACGTGCCGGAATCCGAAAATCGCTTCCACCGACTCCCGGAATCGCGTGAAGCTCGGCGAACCGGCGTACGATTCGTCGCCGCGCACCAGCGCCGCCCACTGCGCCGTCGACATCGCCGCCGTGCCGGAATCGGTGAGCAGATCGATCAGAATGGATTCGGCGGGAACCGCGAACAGATTGTAGCCGGCCGCTTCGAGCAGCTGTTCTCGCTCTTCTCGCGTCGTGCTCCGAATCGGTTCCACGCTCTTGATGCGAAAGGGTTCGATGATGGTCTTGACGGGCATCGGGCCTTCCCGGTGGAAAGCGTTCCGGCACCAGCAAAACACAACTCCGTTGCCAGCACAAGCCGCGCTCCAAAGCCAGGCCGCCGGTTTGGCGGCAGCACAGCCGGCTCCTGGCTGTGCGCGGTCGATGTACACCAAATCCCGGCCATTCCACAGCCCGTCTTCGTATAATGCTGGCGTGCGCCTGTTCCGCCATGTTGCGGTTGTGGCCGGGATGGTGGCCGTGCTGCTCGGCATCGGCACGCTGGGATTCCGTTTGACGGAACACTGGCCCTGGTTCAACTGCCTCTACGCCACGCTGATGACGATTTCCACCATCGGCGCCGAGCCGGAAAATCAGCTATCGCATTCCGGCCAGATTTTCAACGTCGTGCTGATTTTTCTGGGCCTCGGCGTGATTGGCACGGCGATCGGGACCCTCACCCACGGAGTGATACAATCCGAACTCGGCGTGTTTTTCGGCCGCCGTCGCATGGACCGCGAAATCGCTCATCTCCACGACCACGTCATCATTTGCGGCGCCGGCCGCGTCGGCCGCCGCATCGCCAGCGAAGTTCTCGCGCGCGGCCTGCCGCTCGTCCTCATCGAACGCGACCAGGCGCGCACGCAGTGGGCGGTCGAGCGCAATGTCCCCGTCGTTCTGGGCGACGCGACCAGCGAATCCGTGCTTCGCCAGGCGCATATCGAGCGCGCGCGCGGCCTGGCGAGCGCCGTCGCCACCGACGCCCAGAACGTCTACGTCGTGCTCACCGCGCGCAGCCTCGCGCCCGATCTCGCCATCGTCGCGCGCGCCAGCGAGGAAGACGCCGAATCCAAGCTTCTCACCGCCGGGGCCAATTTTGTCGTCTCGCCCTATTCCTACGCCGGCCAGCGCATGGCCCGCATGATGACGCGCCCGCACGTTCAGCGCTTCCTCGACCTCGCCATGTCCTCGCTCGGCAGCGAACTCGACCTCCACATCGAGGAAGTTGCCGTCGCCGAGCGCTCCCATCTGGCCGGCATTCGCCTGCGCGACGCCGACCTGCGCAAACGGCTTGGTATTCTCGTCCTCGCCATTCGCCGCCAAACCGGCAAAATCGAATTCAACCCCTCCGGCGACGACGAAATCCGCGCCGGCGATTTTCTGATCGCGATGGGCGAAGCGCAGCAACTGAAGGAACTCGAAACCCTCGCCGGCGTCGCCTGAGCCGTCCGCCTCCGCATTTTCTCTTCAATCTCCCGCACAACCCCTCCGCGCCGCGCGCCGTCTGTCAGCAATAGGCGCGGAAACGCCTGAAAGCCGCTCCGATGGAATGGAACGATCATGTGGGTCTGGTTGCCGGCGCGCTGAAGGATTGGTTCGTCGCGCGCCTCTGGGACTCGCTGTTCTTGGGAGCGGTCTGGTGGGTCGGTCTGGACGCGCTTCACGTTCCGCTCGCCCCGCTCTGGGCGGTGCTCGCCGGCCTGTTTCAGTTCGTGCCGCACATCGGCCCGGTCGTCGCGCTGGTCGGACCGGCGATTGCTGCGGCGATTGCGGGCGGCGAACAGCGCTTCTTCCTGGTTCTCGCGCTCTACGCGGCAATCACGCTGTTCAACGGTCTCGCGATCGAGCCGCTGCTTTTCAAGCGCGTGGCGCGAATTCCCATTTGGGCCTCTGTTCTAGCTCCGATCGCGCTGGGCTTGGCCTTCAGTTTCTGGGGCGTCGTGCTCGCGGCGCCGTTGCTCGCCGTCTACTACGCCTATTGGGCGCGCGCCGCTCGCGCGTCGGCAGGCCGCGGAGGCTCGCGCGGTTGACGCCGCTTTCTAAAGATGATTAAGTATGGGCGATTTTCCGACGGGGGCCTCGGTTTCTTGCGCCGCTCAACCATCGCTTCTCCGCCGCAACTCGCCTCCGAAGAAAGCCTCGGCCCCGGCCGTCCGGAACTGCTCCGTAAGGTGAACGCCGCGGAAATCCTCCGCTTGGTCCGCCTCCACGGCCCCTGTTCCCGCGCCGACCTTTCGCGCGGCTCTCGGCTCAGCGTTCCCACCGTATCGAGCAGCATCGCCTATCTCGAAAAGCGCGGGCTTGTCGAGAGGATTGGAATGGGCGGCTCGAAGGGCGGACGCCCGCCGGAGATCGTCCGTTTCAATCATTCCTTCGGTTGCGTTGTGGGCGTGGATATCGGCAGTTCGGCGCTTCGCTTTGCCCTGGCCGATCTCGCGGGAAACATCATCGGCAAGCTCAATGTGCCGATCCGCGGGCGAGCAACGCCGCCGCGCGTGGTGGCGATGGTCTCGACGGCCGTTGCCCGGCTGCTGAAAACGCACGGCGTTTCCCGCAGGAAACTTTTGGCCATCGCGCTCGGCGCTCCCGGCGCCACCGATTCGCGGGAGGGAATCGTTCGTTCGGCCCCGCATCTGGCCGATTGGGAAAATGTTCCGCTCGGCCGGCTGATTTCCGCGAATCTTGGGCTGCCCGCGATCATCGAAAATGACATGAACGTTGGCGCGCTCGGGGAAAGCTGGCGCGGCACGGCCCGAGCGGTGCCCGAATTCGTTTTCGTCGGCATCGGCGACGGCGTTGGCGCCGGCGTCGTTTTGAATGGACGTCTGTACCACGGAGCCGACTGGACCGCCGGAGAAATCGGCTACCTCGCCGTTCCCGGCACGCGCTCCGGCCCGCTCGACGAGCTTCAGCCCGGCCCGTTGGAAGAAGTGGTTGGCGGGCGCGGCATCGAGCAGACCTGGCGCCGGGCGAATGGAGGCCGGCAGCGGTTGCGGGCGGAAGAGATTCTCGATCTGGCGGAAGACGGAAACCGGCTGGCGCAAGGCATCGTCGAACGCACCGCGCGCGTGCTGGCTGCCGGAATCCTGAATTTGAGCGTCGTGCTGAATCCCCGGCTCGTCGTATTTGGCGGCCAGATCGGCGCGCATCGGGTTCTTTTCGGCGCCACCGAACGGGTGATCGCGCAAAGCCGCATCGCCACACCGCTCCTCGCGATGAGCCTGTTGGGGCAGGAGGCGCAGCTGATGGGCGCGGTCTGGCTGGCCACTCGCGCCGCGGAAGCTCGCGTCCTGACGGCCGAGCCGGAGTGAGGCTGGCCGCGAAAAACACGGCGCCAGACTGCGGCTAGCTCGGAGCGGCGCTCTCGGAAAGGGCACCGTAATTTACTTTTTTCAGGCGACAAGGCGAACATCATGCGAATCGGCATCACTTGTTACCCCACCTACGGCGGCTCGGGCGTCGTCGCCACCGAACTCGGCCAGGAACTCGCCGCCCGCGGCCATCAGGTTCATTTCATCAGTTACGCTCCGCCCATTCGCATGAACCTGAACGATCCCAACGTCAGCTTTCACGAGGTCGAGGTTTCCACCTACCCGCTCTTCGACCATCCGCCCTACACCCTCGCGCTCGCCACGAAGATGCTCGAGGTATTTGAACTCGAGTCCCTCGATCTGCTCCACGTCCATTACGCGATTCCTCATTCCGTCAGCGCCATGCTGGCTCGCGCGATGGCCGCTCCGCGCCATTTGCCCTTCATCACCACGCTGCACGGCACCGATATCACCCTCGTCGGCACCAATCGCGAGTATTTGCCCATCACCCGTTTTTCCATCGAACAGAGCGACGGCGTCACCGCCATTTCGCAGTACCTGCGGACGCAGACGGTCAAGGTGTTCGACATCAAGCGCCCGATTGAAGTGATTCCCGACTTCGTCAATTGCGACGTCTACACCCGCTCGGCGGACGGCTCGCTGCGCGCCCGCGTCGCTCCCGCCGGCGAGCCCATCCTCATGCACCTTTCGAATTTCCGTCCCGTCAAGCGAGCCGTCGATGCGGTCGAGATTTTCGCTCTGGTTCGCGCCAAAATGCCCGCGAAGCTGGTGATGATCGGCGACGGCCCCGATCGCGCCGCCGCCGAATACCTCGCTCACGAAAAAGGCCTGCGCGAAGACGTGCATTTCCTCGGCAAGCAGGACGCCGTCCACGAAAAGCTCGCCAGCGCCGATCTTTTCCTGTTGCCTTCGCAGCTTGAATCCTTCGGTCTGGCCGCGCTCGAAGCCATGGCCTGCGAGGTTCCCGTGATCGCAACGAACGTCGGTGGCGTGCCCGAAGTGGTGGAAAACGGCGTGGACGGCTTTCTGGTCGAGCCGGGAGACGTGGCCGAAGCCGCGCGCCACGCCATCGAAATTCTGTCCCGCGCCGATCGCGGCCGCGAAATGGGCCTGCGCGCGCGCGCCGACGCGAAGAAAAAATTCTCCGCAAAAGACGTCGTCCCGCTCTACGAACGCTACTACGCCAGCGTCATCGCTCAGTCCGCCGGCTCCTAGCCGGCACGCCCTTTCGAGAGGTTTGGAGCGAATTCTCCGGTGCTTCTAGTTCGAGAGCTCGGCTAGAGGGATCGCACAGGCATGTTCACCACGTCGTCCACTTGCAGCGCTTCCTTGACGACGTAGCCTTCGGCGTAGCGCACGCCGATCATGATGCCGTAGGCCCTCGCCTGCAGGCCCATGCGCTCTTCGAGCTCGTCCAGAGGGATATGCACGCGCGATCCCCGCTCCCGTTTCGGCGGCCGGAATTGAGAGGCGTAGGCGAGGATCGCACGGCGCCGGCGCTCGTAATATTTCGTGATGTCCACGGCAAACGTCGGCCGAACGTCCGCGTAAGCCGCAGCGTACAGAATTTTCGAGGGGCGAAACGGCTCGCCGGGCACCTTATAGTTTTTGAGTCCGGCAACGAAGCAAGCCTCGTAGCCGAGCGCCGCGGCGGCGTAATGGTCCGGATGGCGGCCTTCCCAGTAGGGAAGGATCACCGTGCGCGGCTCGAGTTCCCGAATCGTCTTGGCGATGGCGGCTTTGTATTCGTCGCAGACGTGCAAATGCGCGTCGGGAAGTCCCAGATTGCGCCGCACGCGCACGCCCAGAATTTTGCCCGCGCGCGCGGCCTCGCGCAGACGCAATTCGGGCGTTCCGCGGGTTCCCGTTTCGCCTCGCGTCAAATCGAGAATCCCGGTCTGATAGCCCGCCGCGGCCATTTTCAGCAGCGTCCCGCCGCTGGTGAGTTCCGCATCGTCCGGATGCGCCGCAATAACCAATAGATCGAGTTTCATTCCATCCCCGTTCTTTGGAAGTGGCAACCGCCATGCGCGCATCAGTATAGAACGCCCCGCGCGCGTCTGCCGTGCGACACAACGGCCGCCGCTGACCCCGGCGCCTTCGGCCTTCCTCGCAAAAGGAGTGGCTGGAACCGTTCGACCCGGGGTATTTTGTGGCGTGCGCCGGCCTCGCTTTGAGCCGGCGCGCGACCTTCTGAGCCATATGGAACCAAACGCTTCGTCGAAAGAACTGCAACTCGTTCGCGGCCTGGGGCTCGGCGGCTCGATCGCCCTCAACGTCAATCTGATGATTGGCGTTGGCCCCTTCATCACCATGCCGCTCGTCATTCAGGCGATGGGCGGCCCGCAGGCGATGCTCGGCTGGGTGATGGGCGCGTTGCTGGCGGTTTGTGACGGTTTGATCGTCGCGGAGCTGGGCGCGGCGATGCCCGAAGCGGGCGGCAGCTATGCCTACATTCGCGATATTTACGGCCGCGATCGCCTTGGCCGTCTCCTCTCCTTTCTTTACGTCTGGCAACTCACCTTCAGCGCTCCGCTGAGCATCGCGTCAGGCTGCATCGGCTTCTCGCTTTACGCTGCGTACCTTTGGCCGGGTCTGCTCCGGCAATTTGCCGCCCATCATCTGTCCGTGCCGCTTCCGCTCATTGGCGCGCTGCGCGCCGATCTGGTCTTGACGCATGGCACCGTGCTCGCGCTCGCCGCTTGTCTCGTGGCGCTCGTCCTCGCGTATCGCAAAATCGGTTTCATTGGCCGGATTTCGAATCTGCTGTTCTGGGGCGTGGTCGGTACGATTCTGTGGGTGATTTTCGCCGGCTTCACTCATTTTCATCCTTCGCTCGCCTTCGATTTCCCGCCCGGCGCGTTCCGCTTTTCCTCGGGCTTTTTCCTCGGCCTTGGCTCGGCGATGCTGGTGGCCACTTACGATTATTGGGGCTACTACAACATCTGTTTCCTCGGTGGCGAAGTCCGCGATCCTGGCCGGACCATCCCTCGCGCCGTGCTCTATTCCATCCTGATCGTCGCGGCGCTTTATCTTTCCATGACGCTCGGCGTCATCGGCGTAATTCCCTGGCGCGATCTGCTCGTTACCGCACATTCCCCCGCGCGTAATTTCGTGATTTCCGCCTTCATGCAGCGCATCTACGGCCACGCCGCGGCCGTGGTGGTTACCCTGCTCATTCTTTGGACGGCGTTCGCCTCGATTTTTTCCTTGATGCTGGGCTATTCGCGCGTGCCCTACGCCGCCGCGCTCGACGGCAATTATTTCCGCGCCTTCGCTCGCCTGCATCCCAAGCACCGTTTCCCGCACATTTCCGTGCTCACGATGGGTCTGGTGGCGATGGCGTTCTGCTCGCTCAAGTTGGCCGACGTGATCGCGGCGCTCGTCGTGATTCGCCTTCTGCTCCAATTTCTCATTCAAGCCATTGGTCTGATCGTGCTGCGCGTGCGCCGGCCCGACCTCGATCGGCCGTTCCGCATGTGGCTCTATCCCGTGCCCGCGCTCGTGGCGATTGCCGGCTTCCTGTATATTTTGATTTCGCGCCCGGACTTCGCCCGGGAGCTGCGCTACGGCTTCGCGATTCTGATCGCCGGCCTCGTGATTTACGGCGTGCGCTCCTGGCGCCGCGGCGAATGGCCGTTCGCCGCCCGCTCCGGCGCTCGTCCCGTGGCTCCGTGAACAGTTGCGTGGCTCTGGCGGCGCGAGGCGATTTCCTGCACCGATTGGCTGGCGCGGGGAATCTCACAAAGGTTGTCAGTCTGGATTGAGGGGGCTCATGCAAATCAATCGAATGCTGCGCATCACGCTGGTGGCCGGCGCCGTGGCGCTGGTTTTGGGTTCGGTGGCGAGCCGGCTGGTCGCCGTGCCGCCGCGCGCGGTCACCGAGCGGCCTGAAATCCGCGAGCGCGCGATCGCGATCGATCGCGGCGCCGCCGCGCTCTGGCAGAGTCTGCTGAAACTCCACACGCGCGCCAGCATGATCATGATCGTCGCCCATCCCGACGACGAGGATGGCGGTCTGCTCACCTACGAATCCCGCGGGCAGGGTGCCCGCGTCGCCCTGATGACGCTGAATCGAGGCGAAGCTGGCCAGAACCTCATGAATTCCGATTATTTCGACGCCATGGGCCTGCTTCGCACCGAGGAACTCCTCGCCGCCGACCAGTATTACGGCGTTCAGCAGTATTTCGGCCGCGTAATCGATTTCGGCTTCTCCAAATCGAAGCACGAAACCCTCGCCAAATGGAAAGGCGGCCGCGCCTTCTACGATGTCGTTCGCGTCGTTCGCATGGTCCGTCCGCTCGTCGTCACCTCGGTTTTCGTCGGCGGGCATTCCGATGGCCACGGCCACCATCAGGTCGCCGGCCAATACGCCCAGCAGGTCTTCAACGCCGCCGGCAATCCCAACGTCTTCCCCGATCAGATTCGCGCCGGTCTGCTGCCGTGGACGCCACTCAAGATGTACGCCCGCGTCCCCACCTTCACCGTCCGCAATGGCCACATCTGGGACTACGCCAACGACCGCACCTATCCGTTGCGCTTCTACAACTACATTTCCGGGCAATGGATCGATGGCCAGCTTGCGACGAACGTCGTCATCCCCGAGGGCGAATACGATCCCCTCCTCGGCGCCACGTTTTTTCAAATCGGCCGCAAAGGGTTGAGTCATCAGAAATCGCAAAACGGCGGCATCGCCGTTCCGCCGCCCGGCCCCGTCAATGTCGCCTATCATCGCTTCGGCTCGCGCGTTCCCGCGGCCGAGCACGAAAATTCACTTTTCTCCGGCATCGACGTTTCGCTCGCCGGCATCGCCGATCTCGCCGCCGGCCAGAACGATGCCTTCCTGAAGGAGGGCCTCGCCAAAATCAACGCCGACGTGGACGAAGCGATGAAGCGCTTCGACGCGCTCCATCTCGAAACGATCGCGCCATATCTGGCCGATGGCGCGAAAGCGAATTTGGCCCTGATTCATCAGGTCGAAACCAGTTCGCTCAGCGAAACCGCGAAATACAACGTCCTCCATGAGCTGACCATCAAGCAGGCGCAATTCAACGCCGCGCTCGCCGAATCGCTCGCGCTTTCCGTTCGCGTCAACGTCACTCGCCCCGGTCCCGCCGGTCCATTCGCCTTTTTCCGCGGTCCCGCCGATACCTTCCGCGTCGCCATTCCCGGCCAGACCTTCTACGTCGAGGTCCGCGCCGCGAATGAAGGCAACCTGCCCATCGCCGTTCGCCGCGTCTGGATTGCCACGCCGCCGAGCGAATCGTGGACCACAACCGCTCAGGGCCAGGCCCCGTCCACGCTGGACGCGTCCACCGTGGCGTCGGAAAAATTCCAGGTCCGCATCCCGCAAAACGCCAGCTACACGCAGCCCTATTTTTCGCGCAGCAATCTGGAGCAGTCCTACTACAACATCACCGATCCCAAGTACCTCAATCTGCCGTTCAAGCCCTATCCCGTCTCCGGTTGGATCGAATTCGAATACGACGGCGTCCCGGTGCGCATCGGCCAGGTGGCGCAGACGCTCCGGCACGAGCGCGGCTTCGGCCAGGTGGCTTGGCCGCTCGTCGTCGGGCCCGCGATTTCTCTCTGGATTTCGCCGCATGCCGGCGTCGTGCCGCTCGGCAGGAAATCGTTCGACGTTTCTGTGCTCGTTCACAGCAACGTAAAAGGTCCGGCGCAGGGAACCGTGCGGATCGAAATGCCCGCCGGCTGGACGTCGACCCCGGCCGCGGTTTCTTTCTCCATGGCCAAGGATGGTCAGGACGAAACGCTCGATTTCTTGCTTCATCCCGGCTCGGCCGCGCCCGGCGACTACGATTTGCGCGCCGCCGCGGCGTACGCCGGCCGCACCTACGCCGAGGGCTACCGCAAAATCAGTTATCCTGGTCTGCGTCCGTATTACCTCTATCGCCCGGCCCAATACGCCGCTCACGTCGCTCCGGTCAAAATCGCGCCTGGCCTCAAAGTCGGCTACATCGTCGGCACCGGCGACGCCGTTCCGCAATCGCTCGAGGATCTCGGCATCCACGTCACGTTCCTCAATCCCGAGGACGTCGCTTCCGCCAATCTTTCCGCCTACAACGCTATCATCCTCGGCGTTCGCGCCTATTCGGTGCGGCCCGACCTCGCCACTTACAACGAGCGTCTGCTCGACTACGTCCATCGCGGCGGCGTGCTCGTCGTGCAATATCAGTCGGGCGACTACGACCACAACTACGGTCCCTATCCCTTCCATCTCGGCAACGCGCAGACGGTTACGCAGGAGCACTGCCCGGTGGAATTTCTCGCTCCGCAAAGCCCCGTCCTGCGCTGGCCCAACCGCATCGGCCCGCGGGATTTCCTGGGCTGGATCGAAGAACGCGGGCACGGTTACCCGCAGTCGTGGGATCCTCGCTGGCAGGCGCTTTTCGAAATGCACGACGATGGCCAGCCGCCGCAAAAGGGAGGTTTGCTCGTGGCGCGCTACGGCAACGGCGAGTATGTTTATCTGGCGCTCGCGCTCTATCGCCAATTGCCCGAGGGAGTGCCCGGCGCCTATCGCATTCTCGCGAATCTGCTGAGCCTCGGCCGCAATCCGCTGCTCGCGTCTGGCGCGCCCGCCGCCGCGGGAGCCGTGAAGCGCCACTGAACGCCGCCGCACGTCTTGCGCCGCCGCGGGCTTCGGCCCGGCAAATTTGGTTGTCGAGCAGCGCCGCACCCCGCCGGGTGTGCGCTGGAAAGGAAAGCGCAAAAAAACATGTCGTTAATGACGCAGGAAATCACCGAGCAGCCCGAAGCCATCGAGCGCACCCTTGCCGCCGAACGCGGCCACGCCCTTGAATTCCAGCGATTCGCGCGCCGGCAGAAATTCCGCACGATCGTGCTGGTTGCCCGCGGCACTTCCGATAACGCCGCGCTCTTCGGCCGCTACCTGCTCGAACTCACCACCGGCATCCCCGTGTCGCTTTCCGCTCCTTCCATTTACACGCTCTATCACGCCAAGCTCGATTTGAAGCAGACGCTGATGGTCGGCATCTCGCAATCGGGCGAATCCACCGACGTGAATCTCGTGCTGCGTTCCGGCCGCCGCCAGGGCGCCTACACCATCGGCATCACCAACGAAGCCCGCTCCGCCATGGCGGGCATCGTGGACGATCTTTTCGTGGTTCGCGCCGGCCGCCAGCGCTCGGTCGCCGCCACGAAAACGTACACCGGCCAGCTTCTCGCTCTCTATCTGATTGCCAGCGGTCTTGGCCCTGCGGTCCGGCTCGACGACGTTGCCCGCATCCCCGCCTGGACCGAGCGTGCGCTCACGCTGCGCCGCCAAATCGAGGATCTGGTTGAGCGGTACCGCTATATGCGCCAGGCGGTGGTCGTCGCGCGCGGGCTCAACTATTCGAGCGCCTTCGAATTCGCCCTGAAACTGATGGAAACCTGTTACGTGGTGGCCGAGCGCTTCAGTTCCGCCGATTTCCTCCACGGCCCCATCGCCATGGTCGAGCGCGACCTGCCTATCTTCCTGTTTCTACCTCCCGGTCCTTGCCGTCCGGCTCTTTCCGCGCTCGCTCGGCGTCTCGCGAAAATGCGTGCCGAAACCGTGCTCTTCAGCTCGAAAGGAGTCACCCTGCCGCGCTCGACGCGCGCCATCTCGATTCCCGCCACCATCCCGGAAATCTACACCCCCATCCCGTATATCGTTCCCGGTCAGATTTTCGCGGCGTTGCTGGCCGAAGCCAAAGGTTTGAATCCGGATAAGCCGCGCTTCCTGCAGGTGATCACGCGCACGATCTAGCGGCCAGGCGGCTGTTTAGTGCGGCTGATGGGCGAGCGAAGCCTCGAGCGCCACTTTCATCTTCTGCATCTGCGGCGCTTCCGGCGCTTTGGGGAAACGCTTCAGGAAGCTGTTCAGTTCGTCGAGTGCCTCTTGCTTCCGGTTCAGCTGGATCAGGTCGTCGTAAAACAGCAGGTGCGTCGAGCGAAGTTCCGGCCGCAGTTTCCGCGCCAGCGAGAGGTGCGGATACGCTCCCTGGTAATCCTTCTGGTCGTACAGCATCCGTCCCAGCTCGAGTTGCGCCAGCCAGTCGTTCTGCGATAGCCGGATGCTCTCCAGGAAAGCGGCTCTCGCCTTTTTCGTCTGCTTCTCCTGCAGGTAGAGGTAACCCAGATACGCGTAGCTATCGCTGTTCTTTTCCAGCTTGAACGCCTGCCGGATCGCCACCGCCGCGTCGGCGAACTTGCCCAGGTTCGCATCCACCGCGCCCAGCTTCCGGTACGCCGCGGCGAATTTCGGATAAGCGTGAATCGCCTTGTGCAAGTTGCTGACCGCGCCCGCGTCGTCCCCCTTGTCAATCTGCCGGACCGCCTGCAGGTACGCCTGCCACGCCTCGGGCGGAATTTTCACCGCCTGCACCGGAACCGAGGATCCGGCGTTCGGCTCACCGGGCCGCGGAATCGGCACCAGTGTGAAATTCTCCACCGTGAGCCAGTCCGTCACCATCACCAGCTTGTTGATCGGCTCGAATCCCTGGATGTTGATGACGATGGTGTAGTTGTTTCCCACTCCCACCTGATTGAAGATGTAAAAGCCGGCCGAATCGGTGGTTGCCGATTGAATCATTCCGCCGCCGTTTTCGGGCTCGAGTTGCAGGTAAATGAGCGGAGCGGGATTGCCGTTTGGCAGGGTAATCTCTCCTTGGATCACAGGGGTTCTGCCAGGACCTATCGAGGATTGCGCGAAAAGTGGCGCTGCGCCTACCAGCACCGCCAAAACCAGCCATAAGGGCCGCATGGGCGGCTACCCCCCCTCTTTCGCTTGTACTCCCAGTTGTAAGGCATTGCAAGCCCCGGGTATTCGGGGTCGTCGCGGGCGGGAAGGCCGCCTATTCGCGCGCGAGCGCTGCCGCCTCGTCGCTGGCGATTTCCAGCACCGTGTCCAGGCGGACCATCTTCAGCAGCATCACCACCTGCTTGTTGGGCGCGAAGAGCAGCAGCCGTCCCCCGTTGTTCCGCATCGTCGTGAACGCCCGCACCAGTTCCCCGATCCCCGAGCTGTCCATGTGGGTAACGCCGGACAGATTGAGGGCGATTCGCTTCGTGTCGTTCGCGGCCAATTCCTCAACCGTCCGGCGCAGGTCCTGTTGCGGCGCACCGAGCAGCAGCGGACCTTCCAGATCCAGAATCGTCGTTGAACCTGCCCTGCGGATGCCGATGCGCAAACTCTTCCTCCGTTATCCAAGCCAAGCTAGCCGAACCCGGCCAATCAAGCAAGTGAAAGCTTCCATCCCGGCACCGCCGCGGCTCGAATCCGTTCCGCTCCAGCCGCTGCTTCCATCCCGTACTCATGAGTCGTGGAATAGGGCTCGTTCCCACGCCGCCGATTCTTGACCCTTGCGCCCCCTCCGCTCGTTGACTTGAATCCGTGCCCGGCCTAAGATTTCCACGGCGTGGACGATTCTTCCGCACGGATTGACCAAACGATCTCTCACTACCACGTCATCGAGCGTCTCGGTGGCGGCGGCATGGGTGTGGTCTATCGCGCCGAAGACGTCGATCTGGGCCGTCAGGTCGCCCTGAAATTCCTTCCCGCGGACGTTTCGAATAATCCCCAGGCCCTCGAACGCTTCCAGCGCGAGGCTCGCGCCGCCGCTGCGCTCAACCATCCCAACATTTGCACCATCTACGAAATCGGCCGGCACAACAACCAATCCTTCATCGCCATGGAGTTGCTCCGCGGCCACTCGCTCGCCTCGCGGATTGCCGGCCGCCCGATGAAAATCGAAGTGCTGCTCGATCTGGCCTCGCAAATCGCCGATGCACTCGACGCCGCCCACGCCGAAGGCATCGTTCATCGCGACATCAAACCGGCGAACATCTTCGTCACCGAGCGCGGCCAGGCGAAAATTCTCGATTTCGGCCTGGCGAAAGTCAGCAAGGTGCAACCTCACGCCGAAAATCTTCCCACGGCCACCCTCGGCGTTTCGCCCGAACAACTCACCAGTCCCGGCACAACCGTCGGCACGGTCGCTTACATGTCGCCCGAGCAGGTTCGCGGCGAAGAACTCGACGCGCGCACCGATCTGTTCTCTTTCGGCGTGGTGCTCTACGAGATGGCTACCGGCGTTCTCCCGTTCCGCGGCGACACCGGCGGAGCCATCTTCGGCGCGATCCAGTATTCGGCCCCGCCGAGTCCCGTGCGTCTCAATCCCGATCTGCCGCCGGACTTCGAGCGCATCATTCTCAAAGCGCTGGAAAAGGACCGGAAACTCCGCTACCAGCACGCCGCCGACTTGCACGCCGATCTCGAGCGTCTCAAGCGCGACACCGGCTCGGGACGCTCTGCGGCTACCCAGCCCGCATCCTCGTCATCCATCGCCGGAGCGGATTTAAAGTCATCACCCGACACGCCTTCGCCCAGTGCGGCAACTGCCTCCGCGCCCGGCTCCGGCAGTTCGGCCGTTGTCGCGGTCGCGCGGCGCCACAAATCGGCCGTTCTGGCGGGAGCGGTCGTCGTGCTCGCCGTTCTCGCTGCCGCGGCCTGGGGCGTCTATTCCTTTTTCGCTCCCGCGCGCACGGGTTCTGCCGCGCCGGCGCCATTCCAGAATTTCACCATCTCCCAACTCACGAATTCCGGCGATGAGTCCCAAGCCGCCATTTCTCCCGACGGCAAATTCCTTCTGAGCGTCAAGAACTCCGGAGGCGACGAGAGCCTCTGGCTGCGCAATATTCCCACCGGCAGCAACACGCAAATTCTTCCACCGGCTCCCGTCCTGTTCGCAACCCTCGCCTTTTCGCCCGGCGGCAATCACATCTATTTCCGCGAGGCCACGAACAGCCAGCAGAATACGTTCAATCTGTATCGCGCTCCCTTGCTCGGCGGAACGCCGCGCGTCATCGTCCGGAATATCGATTCGAACATCACGTTTTCCCCCGGCGGCAAACGGATCGCCTACGCCCGCTTCAACGCCCCGGTGGTCGGGAAATGGCGTCTGCTCACCGCCCATGCCGACGGCTCGGAAGAAAATGTCCGATTGGTGGCGCCCGGCGGATGGGGCTGTCTCTATATGGCGTGGTCCCCGGATGGAAAACGGATCGCTTGCAGCCTGGTTCTCCCCGCGGGCGCGCGCGGCGGAATCGATATGTTCGATCTGGCGAGCGGCCATCTGAAATCATTCGCCAGATTCGCCGAAAAGGCCCCGTTCGAATTGGCCTGGCCGCCCGATGGCGCTGGCCTGCTGATGATCTATTCCCATATGCTGCTCAACCCACAAACCGGCCTGGGAATGCAGATCGGCTATCTCTCCTACCCCGGCGGCCAGTTCCGCACCGTCACCAACGACACGAACAGCTATTCCACGCTCACGCTTTCCGGCAATGGAAAAAGCCTCGCCACAGTCCAGGTGCAATCCTCCGCACAAATCGATATTTTGTCCGCTTCCGGAAATGGCGCGCCCGTACCCGTTCCCGGGATTCCCAGCAGGGAACCCATTCTTGGCCTTGGCTGGACGGGGAATCATCACCTGCTCGTCGCGCAGGCAGGCCGGATCCTGCGCACGCCAATCGACCGCACGGGTTCCGTGACACTGGTGGACGATCCCTCCGCCCAAACCGTTTTGCCATCGGCTTGCGCGGGTGGGAAATACATCGTCTTCGACTGGCCCTTCCACGAAACCGAAAAAACCAGCATTTGGCGCGCAGATGCCGACGGCTCGAATCCGGTGCGGCTTACCCATGGCACCTGGGACCTGTCTCCCCTCTGTTCGCCGGACGGGAAGTGGGTCTATTACGACGATACCCAACAAGGCCGCGTCATGCGCGTACCGGTCGCTGGCAGCTCAGCCGAGGTCGTTCCCGGCACGGCGATCCCGAATTCATTGCCCCTCACAATCGCACTCTCGCCTGACGGTAAAACGCTGGCCATGCTCACCGCGCTTTTGAACGTGGGGGCAAATACCGCTTCGACGAAACTTGCCCTGATTGATCTGTCAGGCGGAGGAAAATCCTCGCCGCGCCTGTTGGACGTGGACCCACGAACGACGAGTGCCTGGCTCTCGTTCACACCGGATGGCAAAGCCGTCGCTTATCCCATCGAAGTAAACGGCGTCGACAATCTCTGGGTCGAGCCGCTCGATGGCTCGAAAGGACGCCAGATCACCCGCTTTAGCTCGGGACAGATCGCGTACTTCGCCTGGTCGCCTGACGGTAAAAATCTGGCCCTCCAGCGGGGGCAGTCCAGCTCCGACGTGATTCTCCTCCAATCCTCCAATCCCTCCACCCGCTGACTTGGATCTGCGCCCCGACTTTCCAAACGTATGTTGAAACGAATTGCGCTGCCGAGGATAATCACCACGAAGCCGCCTCGGCAGGAAACTTCGGACGGTTCACCGATGCCGGAGAAAACGATCACCTTCGACGTCGTCCGAAAAATCGGGCTTGCTTTCCCCGGCGTCGAGGAGAGCACCGCTTACGGTTCCCCCGCGCTCAAGGTTCGCGGCAAACTCCTCGCCTGTATCCCCACTCACCGTTCCGCCGAGCCCGATTCGCTCGCCGTTTGCGTGGATTTGGACGACCGCGCCGCGTTACTCGCCGAAGCGCCTGACACCTACTACGTGACGGACCACTATCTTCCATATGAGTGCGTTCTCGTCCGGCTATCCAAACTGAATCCGGATGCGTTGCGAGACTTGCTCGGGATGGCCCATAAGTTTCTAACTCGAAAAGCTCCAAATCGTCCGCGGGCGCGCAATCGCCGTCGCTCCTTGTAAACGGCTTTTTAGGTTGCTCGCCGCGCAACTCCATGCTTATCAAGAATTCCTCGAGCGGCCGAGGTCAGGGCCAAGCGCCGCCCGAAAGAGGTCGTGCTGCTTGCGCGATATGTCGCGAATGCTCAGTGCATTTTCGCGCAGAGCCAGGCGATCTCTAACGGAAGCGGCAAGCTGGATATTCCAAGTCCTTCGGATCCTTCTCTTTTTCGCCGGCAGCGCCACTTTTGGGATGGCCAGTCGCTTGCCGATTCCACTCTTAAAAAGCAATCCATCACCTTGGGTTCGGAGAAAAAGCCATGAGACTTCGGCCCTGGAATCTTCTTATTTTGACCCTGTTGTTCGTTCCAGTTCCGGGGTTGCTTGCGCAACACCGGTTGCTTCCCGTTTCGTCGAGGAACGCCCATGGGGCCGACGCCCTGCCGAAGCAGCAAAATTCAGCGGTTCCCATGCGGCAAACCAGAACTGCGACCCCGGAAGCCACCGACGCGATTGTCGAAAAAGTCGTACCTTCGCTCGCGGTAATTTCGCGGCTTGATGTATCAGGCCGCCCGGTCGCGACGGCTACAGCCGTAATCGTTCGTCCTGAAGGTGTCCTTTTTGCCCCTTATCACCTCGTCAAAGACGCTTCAGCTATTCAAGTGCGGCTCACAAGTGGCGAGGTATACGACCGGCCGGAAGTGATAGCTTTCGATCAAAGGCGCGATGTGGCGGCCCTCCGGATATCCGCCATCGGCCTGCGTGCGCTGCCGTTCGCGCAAACCGGTTCGATCGGGCCCGGTGACCCGGTTTCGGTCGTCTACAACTCCGCTGGTTTGGGCTGGATTGTCTCGACCGGAACCTACAGAGGGATGCAGCTTGCCGACGAAATCCCCGGCGCAGGCACGGGCTACCAAATCTTGCAACACACGGTGCCACTGTCTGCCAAGGCGAGCGGAGGTGTGCTGGTGGATCGTGAAGGACGCCTCCTGGGGATCCTCGTTGAACCGGGGGACCAATCTGGCAAGATTTTCACCGTTCCGATCGAAACGGTCGCGGGCCTGGCAAGCGGAAAGCTTGGCGCCGGGTTCGTGGGTCCGACGAGCACCCCTGCCCCTGCGCCCGTTCCCTCGATCTCACAAAAGCCGGCAGTTGCTGAAACGGCCAGGCCGGCCCCACAAACCCTTCCGGCCGCTTCTTCAACGGATCCGGCCGAAATTCTGCGCACCTTCCGCACGTTCTACGTGGATTCGGACACGATCTTCATGGAACAAGAAGTGCTTGAGGAAGCTCTGATGAAGCGTCCGGAATTCGCCGCCTGGGGCCTTCAACCGCTCAAGAGCCGCGTTGGCGCCGACGTCGTCATCACCATCACTCTTCCGTTTCTCTCTTGGGAGTGGAACTACAAACTGATCCGTCAGGGAAGCGGAGTCGAACTCGGCGCGGGAATGGTCCAAGCCGCGATTCAGGATACCGCGGCGCCTGAACTCGCCGAACTGATCGTCACCCGCATCGGAGCATTTCGGCCGCTCCCTTCTCGCCACGGTCCCGTGACAATCGGCGGTAAGTGGTGGAACGTGAAGTATGCTTCGGGTGACGAAAAAATCGAGCCGGATAAGCAATTCGCGCTCACGGTGAATTCCGAAAGGATTTTCGCCCGCGAGGAGGGAAATGAGTTGTTCTCCATCCCCGTGAACTCCGTCATCGCGGTCGCCTACAGCAATGAAGTGAAGAATCCCTCCGATCCTTGGTTCAGCTTCTGGAGCAACGCAAACATCGAGACTCCCGAGCAGGCTGCCGGAGCTCTGGCGCTTATGCCCATCGTAATGATCGCTGGCGCGATTCTCGATTCCATGAAGACCACCCAGCACTTCATTCGGATCGACTGGCGTGAGAACGAAGTTCTCAAGAATATTGTCTTACGGGTCGACGAAAGTGACTATCCGGCGCTCCTGGCCGAACTGAACTCTGTCACTCACAAAAAATGGATGAACGTACCCGAACTGGCTGCAAACCTGCTCCATGAATTGCGAAGTGAAAGCCATCGAAGGGTCCACGTCTTCCTCGCCAGTTCCGCCTACGTTGGCTGGAAAGAATTGGCGTCGGGGTCCTACGACGTAGTTCTCCTGGAATCCGCCGGAAAGCCGGCGGAAGCCTATTTTCTGCCTCCGGATTGGGAAGCGCAGCCGCAAAAGATCGCTCAGGCCGTCGTTCAAGTCGAAGAGCATCCCGCCGCTCCTGGCCAGCAATCCCAGCAACCGCCAGTTGTTTCCTACAAGACTCGGAATGGAATCAACCTCGTCGCCGAGATCCGCACCGCAGAGTTCACCGTTCGATTCTCTGCCGTCCCGCTCACAGACGTCCCATAACTCCTTGGCCTCTCACGCTGCGGAACGGCGTCTCGTCGGATCATCGAGCGAGTAGAGCAGAACCAGCCAACAGCGCCCAGCATTCTTTCCGCCGTCGCCCTTACCCTGAAAATGACCGCGCGGAGCGAACGGGCCGCCTTGGCGGCTTCAACCTCCGCGAAGCCTAACAGCCGCATCGAGTCGCAATCCTAAGAATCTCCGGTTTACGGGTTTGGTAGGGGCGATCCACTGGATCGCCCGCCCTTCGCCGCCCTCCGCGTCACCCCGCCCATGCAACCACCCCGCCGATCTTCATTTCTAAGAACCACCCCACGGTCTACAATCACTCCTGGCACCCTCCGTGGAGGAGTGGGTGAGTGGTTGAAACCGGCGGTCTTGAAAAGCGATTTCGCTGCTTGCCCAACTGGTTGAAAATTCAGCTAAATCCCTTTGCCAGCTGTCATTTAGCTGAAAATTGAGCTTCTCCTAATTTTCGCTGTTTTTGCCTGTTTTGCGCCAATTTTAGTGACAATTTTGTGACAGTGGAGAGGTTTGACCACTCGCGCACCTGAGTGTAACAAACGCATGCTTGGCCCACTCCAAGATCGCCCGTTAATCCACGGCATTCTTACTCGGGGGTTGGTCTTCGCGGATCCCCGTTTGGTGGGATGGCCTTCCTTCGTGCAGTTCGCGGCCTCGCAGCAACACGAGATCCAGGAACCAGGTTTGGTCCACTTTGCCCAGGTTGATCTCTTCCGGGTGGGCCTTTAGAAAGGCCAGGACATCTTTTTCGCGGATGCGGTGAATGTCATTGCCATTGCCGTCGTGGCGTCGCGTGCCTTGCAGTCGATCACGGAGCCAACCGTTCTTTGTCCATCCAGCGATCTTGTGATGGTCCTCGCCAAAGCACATCTCAAGGTCTCTCATTGTGTAACCTTCGCGCACACGCCGTGACGTGCCCATGCGCTTCAGTTTGTTGACGACCGAGCTTTCCGGTCGATGTAAACGCTTGGCGATGGTCGCGGTCGAGAGCCGGCCGACCAGCCTTTCCAGGAGATCCGTTTCCGCATCCGTCCAGGGCGTGCGGTCCATGTGCATCGTCAGGCCCAGGCGTGCGGCTTGGCGTTTGATGTACCAGCGCGGCAAACCAGTTTCGCGCACCATCCAATTGAGCACCCGAATTCTTCTGTTCAGCCCGCCGTGGTACTGCGCTCGCAAGTAGTCCTCGTATTGCGGGTGCCAGACGTATATGGCTTTTGCCTGTCGCCGACGCTCTGTTCGGCACGGACGGCAATACTTCGCCACAAGTGGTGGCTGCCCCGGGCGCGCCTCCTCGATGCGGCAACCGCAGACAATACAGGTCATCACAGCTCTCCTTGAAGGCGGTGGCTCTGGGGGTCGCCTCGAGTGGGCTCGGCCAGCGGGTTAGTCAAATGATGGTTGAACTTCTACCCTGATTTGGGGTAGGATTTCGACCATGCCGAAGAAAGACTGCTCAAACCGAATCGAACTGATGAAAGGCACACTCGATATGCTGATTCTGCGGACTCTTCTGTTCGGTGCCGCGAACGGCCACGAAATCGCGAAGCACATCCAGCGCACCACCGACGACGTGTTGCAGGTCGAGCATGGCTCGCTCTATCCGGCGCTGCATCGGCTGGAGCGCCGAGGCTGGGTCGTCTCGAAATGGGAGATACCCAAGGGCGGGAAGCGCGAGTTCAAGTATTACCGGCTCACGCCCGCCGGGAAAAAGCAGCTGACCGCGGAGCGTTCCGAATGGCGCCGGCTGGTGGCGTCGATCGGCCGGGTGATGGAACCTGCCGGGGAGGGATGACATGGGAATCCGGCGCAGGCTCAAATCCTGGCTTTCCTGGTTTCCCTGGTATCGCCGGCGAGCGCGTGAAGCGGACCTTGCCCGTGAGCTGCGGGATCATCTCGAGCTAGAAGCCGAGGAACAGCGGGCGGTGGGCCTGACTCCAGACGAAGCCGCCCATGCGGCGCGTCGCGCGCTCGGTAACGAGCTACAGGTCGAGGAGGACGTGCGCGCGGCGTGGGGATTTATGTGGGTGGAAACTCTGCTCCAGGATTTCCGCTACGGGCTGCGAATGCTGCGCAAATCACCAGGCTTCGCCGCCATTGCAATTCTCACGCTGGCTCTGGGGTTGGCGGCGAATACGGCTATCTTCTCCATCGTCAACGGTGTGCTTTTACGCCCACTCGAATTTCCTCACCCCAGCCAGTTGGTCACTGTCGAACTGGCCGTGCCTCAGTTTGCGCGGAAATTTCCGGTGATTCCTCCGAATCCGGCGTCCTACGTGGCCTGGGCACATCAGGCGAAGTCGCTGGCGGGAATCGCGGCAGTCGAGGTGGGCGGCAGCTTGAATCTGACGGGGCGCGGAGAGCCCGCGCTGATGAACGCGGACTCGGTAAGTGCGAACCTGCTCGACGTTCTGGGCGTCAGGCTGCTGCTTGGGCGCAATTTTTCGGAAGATGCGGATCAGCCCGGCCGAAACCATGAGGTGATTCTCACAAACGCCCTGTGGCGAAACCGATTCCACAGCAACCCCGGCATCATCGGGCATGCGATCGCATTGAATAGAATTCCGTATAGCGTAGTGGGCGTTCTGCCGGCGTCATTCCACTTTTTCCAAGGGAATCAATTGATGTCTGTCATGGGTCCCACGCCAAAGCCAGAACTTTTCGTGCCAGAAGTTTTCGGGAAGTCGGACCTGGCGGCGGATGCTGGCTTCGGGATCGCCGCAATTGCGAGGCTTAGGCCGGGCGTGAGCCGAGCTCAGGCCACTGCGGAATTGAATGTGATTTTGAGTCGGCTTTTTCGTTCGCAGTCGTTCCCATTGCCTTACCCAACGGCGGTTGTGACGCCGCTGCACGGCATGATCGTGCGGTCATCTGAGCGGGGACTTTGGATGCTACTCGCGGCGGTGCTGGCGGTGATGCTCATCATCTGCGTGAATCTGGCGAGCCTTATTTTGACGCGCGCGGCCGCCGGAGAGCAGGAGGCGGCGATTCGGAGCGCGCTGGGAGCGAGCCGCGGCCGCTTGTTGCGGCAGACGCTGGCGGAGACGCTGCTGCTAGGGCTCGCGGGCGGAGCGCTGGGGCTCGTTTTGGCACGCTGGGCACTTTGGGCGCTGCTGGCGATGGCGCCGGCAGGGTTGCCACGGCTGCACAACGTTCGCCTCGACGGCGTGGTGCTGGTTTTTACGCTGGGTATCTCGGTTTTGGCAGGAGTGGCGGCGGGCTTACTGGGGGCATGGCGGATGGCGAGAGCCAATCCGCAGGACGCGTTGCGCTCGGCGAGCACGCGGAGCACGGACCGGGGGGCTGGGCTGCGCGCACGCGAAGCGATGGTCGGGATCGAGACGGCCCTTGGGGCCATGCTGCTGATCGCGGCGGGGTTGTTTCTTACGAGTTTTGCGAAGCTCGAGCGGGCACCGAAGGGCTTTACCGTCGAGCACATCGTGACCCTGAACCTGCAATTGCCTTCGGCGGAATATACGCGAAGGGAGCAGCGTAGCGAATTCTGGCGCCGGCTGCTGGTGACTACGGCCGCGCTGCCCGCCGTGGAATCCTCCGCGGTTACCAGTCGGCTGCCTCCCGGCGGCGAAATAGACGACGATCCAGTGAACTTGCCTGGTGATACGCGGCCTATCGCTGAGCGCCCGTTCGCCAGCTACCGCTACGTAAGCCCCGGGTATTTTCGGACGCTCGAGATTCCACTGGTGCGCGGCCGACGTTTGACGTGGGCTGATGCAGACACCGGCGCGGTGGTGATTTCCGCCAATGCTGCCGAGACTATTTGGCCGGGCCTCGATCCCATCGGCCAGAAATTTGACGGGGACCCTGGGGTGCTCCACGTTGTCGGGGTTGTCGGCGATACTCGTAGCGTGACGCTTTCCAAAGGGCCAACGCCGATGGTGTATGCACTCTACGGCGGCGGAATGACAGGATCGCTCATCTTCCGCACCCGCATGCCCGGCGCTGCGGTCGCTCTGGAGTTGCGGCGCGCAATCTGGCGAGTGGATTCGAGCGTGGCCGTTCCGCCTGTACGCACGATGGGCCAAATCGTATCCAGTTCACTCGCGCCGCGGCGATTCGAGATGTTGCTGACATCTGTCTTCGCTGTTGCTGCGCTTCTTCTGGCGTGCTTGGGAATTTACGGCGTGGTTTCCTATTCGGTTGCGCGGCGCACCCATGAAATTGGCATTCGCATGGCGCTGGGCGCGCAAAAGATGGATGTGCTCGGGCGGGTGGTAGGCCAAGGAATGATGCCGGCTTTGCTGGGGCTCGGAACTGGAATCCTTGTCTCGCTGACCTTGGTGCGCCTCTTGTCGAGCCTGCTCTACGGCATCAAGCCGACCGATCCCTTGATCTTCGGCGCGGTTGCGGCGATTCTGTGCGCGGTGACGCTGCTGGCGTGCTACGTACCTGCTCGGCGGGCCATGCGCGTCGATCCCATGGCCGCGCTGAGACAGGAGTGAGGTAACGGTGACCAGCGGCTGGTGTCCCGTACTTGGTCCCCCGCAGGACCATCGGTGGCCAGATTTCGCCGGGGAGGGATGACGTGGGGGTCTGGCGCAGGCTCGAATCCTGGCTTTCCTGGTTTCCCTGGTATCGCCGGCGAGCGCGTGAAGCGGACCTTGCCCGTGAGCTGCGGGGTCATCTCGAGCTAGAAGCCGAGGAACAGCGGGCGGCGGGCCTGTCTCCCGAAGAAGCCGGTCATGCTGCGCATCGCGCGCTCGGCAACGAGCTACAGGTCGAGGAGGACGTGCGCGCGGCGTGGGGATTTGTGTGGGTGGAAACGCTGCTCCAGGATTTCCGCTTCGGGCTGCGAATGCTGCGCAAATCGCCAGGCTTCACGCTCGCCACGGTGCTGACGCTGGCAATCGGCGTTGGCGCAAACACGACCATTTTCAGCATGGTCGACGGGCTTCTGCTTCGACCATTGCCAGCGCCTGCCCCAAGGGAGTTGGTGGTTCTGGGCATGAGGCAAGAAGGCCAGCCAGCGTCGCAGCTTCTGTCTTATCCTGATTTCCGAGACATCCGCCGCCAGACCACCGGCATCTTTTCCGGCCTGGTGGCACATAGGACGGGTCTGGACGGATTGCGTGTCCACGGCCGTCCCGATAGGGTCGTAACCAACTACGTCACCGGGAATTGCTTCACGGTTCTCGGGCTCAAGCCGGCGCTCGGTAGGCTGCTGTTGCCTTCCGAAGGCAAGTTCCCCGGCGTCGATCCTGTTCTGGTGCTCGGGTACTCCTATTGGAAAGTTCATTTCGCCGGTGACCTAAACATGGTCGGCAGGGCAGCTTCGATCGACGGCCAGCCGGTGACGATTGTCGGAGTGGCGCCGAAAAAGTTTCACGGGCTCCAATGGCCCTTGGACGTACAGGCGTACCTGCCTTTGGACATGCTGGCAAGGGAGGGATGGCTTTCGAAAAACTTCACGACAGACCGAAGTTATCGAAATTTCTCGGTCCTGGCGCGGCTCCGGCCTGGGATCAGTCTCGAGCGAGCCCACGCCGCACTGCGCGTGGTCGCCGCCCGTCTGGCGCAAGCCCATCCGAAAAGCGACCGGAACATCCAGCTTACCCTTACGCCGGAAATCTTGAGCAAATTTGGCTTCGGAGCGGAGCGGCCGATAATGAGCATGGCCGCACTTTTTCTCGTGCTGGCGCTCGTCGTGCTCGTGCTGGCGTGCATCAACGTCGCTGGGGTCGTGCTAGTGCGGGCGATGGCGCGGCAACGGGAGATGGCCTTGCGAGCCGCGCTCGGAGCAACGCGATTCCGGCTCGTCCGCCAGTTGGTTGTTGAAACCGTCCTGATCGGGCTTGCCGGTGGTTTGGTCGGCGTCTGTGTCGGAGGATGGGTCGCCGCGAGAATGGACTCAGTCGATTTGCACTTCGGCGTGCCGCTGTCCCTTGGTCTCAAGCCTGATTGGACAGTTTTCGCCTACGGCTTGGCGATCGCGCTTCTCTGCGGGCTGGCGGTGGGCATCGTGCCCGCGTTTCGCGCCTCGCGCACCAATCTGAACGAAACCTTGCATGAAGGAGGCCAACGCGCAGGCCGGCGGCAGCGGCTGCGGAGCACGTTGGTGATAGCCGAGGTGGCGGGATCGCTGACGCTCCTGGTCGTTGCGGGCTCGTTCGTACGCAGCATGGATAATGCCGGGCAAATCAACCTCGGCTTCGATCCGCATCACGTCGTTACAGTAAGCATGGACCCGCACGAAGCAGGTTACACCGACACCCGGGGCCAGGAATTTTACACGGAGCTGCTTCGCCGCCTGCGGGCGCTGCCCGCTGTCCGCTCGGCCAGCGAGTCGTGCTGCGTTCCACTCGGTTCCGTTTTCAGGAACGACCAAATCGCGGTTCCCGGCTACCAGCCGCCGCAGGGGCAACAAATGCCTGCAGTGTCCTTTTCCAACATCACCCCCGGTTACTTCCAGACCTTGCACATTCCCATCCTTCGCGGCCGTTCCTTCACCCAGGCCGACGATGCCCACGCCCAGCTCGTGGCCGTGATCAACCAGACAATGGCCAACACGTTCTGGCCGAAACAGAATCCAATCGGCCAACATTTCTCCCGGGCCTCGAAACCGGGCCGCCGGATCGAAGTGGTTGGAGTCGCCAAGAACGGGAAATACCAGAGCATCTTCGCGCCCGTGCAGCCCTATTACTACGTTCCGCTCGCGCAGCACTATTTCTCGCTCGGGACGGTCCTGGTTCGCAGTTCGCTGCCCGCGGCGTCGATGCTGGAAACGCTACGTGGCCAAATCGCGGCTCTGGCCCCGAGCCTGCCGATTTTTGGTGCTCAAACGATGGATCAGTCGGTCGGCGGAATTGAAGGTCTTCGGATTTTTCGGCTTGCCGCGGCGCTGTCGGGCACACTCGGGTTCTTAGGTTTGGTGTTAGTCGTGATTGGGGTTTACGGCGTAGTTTCCAGTGCCGCGAGCCAGAAGACCCACGAAATCGGCGTTCGTATGGCTATCGGAGCGCGGCCAGACCAGGTTCGGTGGATGATTTTGCGCCAGGGACTCCTCATCGTCTCCATCGGACTGGCGTTGGGTTTGCTGCTTTCCCTTGCCGCGGGGCGGGTGGTAGGCAGGTTCCTTGTCGGCGTTTCCGGTAACGACCCGTTCACGCTGGCGGGCGGGTGCGTTTTGCTCGCCGCCGTCGTCCTCGTCGCCTGCTACATCCCCGCCTCGCGAGCCATGCGCGTCGATCCGGCGACGGCGCTTCGGAGTGAGTAATCTGAAATCCGTTCGAGGTCGTGTGAGAGGGTTAGCAACCCACTCACGCCGACAAATGGCTTCAAGACCGTCACGGCTCCCCCGGCGCTCCGCTCCATACAGTCGAGCGCCTCGTTCTCTGCAATTTCAGATGTGAATAATCGCTCTAAACTCCCATCAGCGGGAGGTCACTCCGGAACGATCAGTTCACGCCAGCGCTCGCCAACTCGAGAAATGGCCCTGGCTTGGCGGTTGCTTTGAACTGCCGGATCGGGTCGAGTTCCTCAAACGCGCTCGTGAACGCATGGGAGAGACTCCAGGTCGTCCTCGGAGCGAATTCCTCGACCTGTGGACTGAAATACAGGTCGTGGAGCGGCGGGCCAGGTGCCTGGGGACATCCAACTCCCCCTGGATGAATGCCAGGTAGATGACCAGTTTCGCCGCTTCGTCTGGAAGGCGGGCTCCCTTCCACGCCCCAACCTGTTTCTTCAACGGTTTAGCTCCATACAGCCAGGCTTATAGCTGATGCAGCGGTGCTGCTCATAAACCGGGGGTTGAGGAACCCGGACGAGAGGATCTCGGCTTATTGCCGGTAGATCGGAATAGACATGGGCAGCTTTTTTCGGCGCTCGGAGCGAACCTGAAACTGTTCTCAAGGGCCAGTGCCACTGGCAAAACGCTTTCACAATACGACCGCGATCGCCAGAAACTTCATCCGCAAGCAGATCACCGTCGTGCCCACGTGCGAGAGGTCCCCTAAACGACCCGCCTTCAGGTTCACCAATCCGCTCATCGGCAGTCACGCCTGGACTCCAGCAGATTGGGGTGAATGCAACTTTCGGCCACGAAAGTAATGATTCGGCAGGTAGAACTCGACACCCCTCAAATATTCAACCGCTTGAATTCACCCAGAAATCCATCCCGCAGGGCCTGCGAGTGGCCGGGACCCACACGCCTACTACCACACCAGTCTCTTTCTCCCTCGTTTGGTCGAGTCCGCCGAGCGGGACGCTCGGACGGTTTGAGCTGAATTTGAGCAACTGAGTAGGTGTGAGTCCCCTTGGCCACGTCGCTCGGTAACACCGCCTAACGTAGAGTCCCCTGAATGAAGAGTCTGCGACTTTGGTCACAGAGGCCATCTGGTTTCTCGGTAGAACATTTGCTTTCATTTGCCCACACAACCTTCAAATCGCGATGACGAGTAGGCCTCCCAGAGGCGGAACCTCCTTCATTGGCGTTGGTGTCAGCAGCGTTCCGACCGGACTTCGAACAATTTCCCAGAATCCGTCACGATACGCTCGGATTCCCCAGAATCTAGCAGGCTGCTGAAAAATCGCTTTGGGTGGCTGTTTTTCTTTTCTTTTGGGCTGATTTGGGGATGCTGAGCGGGTTTTACCGCGGTATTTTTGTGCTGCCGGCGTTCCGAACCGGCTCGGCAGC
>JAKASX010000146.1 GCA_021818865.1 Acidobacteriota bacterium | reverse complement strand
GAGCAGCGAAGATCCGCTCAACTTCCCGGTGAAACTGGCCGATCAAATGATGGCGCTTGGAGGGTCGGTCGGGAGCAGCGATTCCGCTCCGACCGAAGCCGAGTACACCGTCTTCAACGAACTGAAAACGAAAATCGACGCACAACTTGCCGCATGGAGCGAATTGCAAAAGAAGGACCTGGCTTCGCTCAACGAGCAACTCAAAAAGGCCAACGTTCCGTTCGTTGCGCCGATTCCGCCAAAAGGTGCCGGAGCGATGTAGTCCGGCGTCAGGCACAACCAAAATCACTGAGCAATCGGCTCCGGCGGCGAAAGTTGCCGGAGCCGCTTCCTTTTGTGGCGGCGAAAGTCGAAATGTGAAAAGCGAGACGCGGTGACGGGACTCGGGTGCGCAGTGCGTGCGTTGCCGCCTGGCTTGGCGGGCGGATCAGGTGATTTCGGTGCCGCGGGTCTCGGGCAAGAGAGCCGAGCTGAGCGCGGCCAGGGCGAAAGCGACGCCGCAAATCAGAAACGCGCCGGCAAGGCCATGGCGCTGGCCGATGGCGCCGATGAGCAGCGGAGCGAAAGCGCTGAGGCCGCGCGCGACGTTGTAGCTGGCGCCGAGCGCCGTCGCGCGAATCGAAGTGGGAAAGAGTTCGCTGCCGACGATGCCGGAGCCGGTGAAAAAGCCGGTGCCGAAAAACGCGACGAGACACGCGGCAATCAGAATCATCACAGGACGGCGCGCCATGGCGAGCCAGGGAACCAGTAGCGCGGCGGCGAGAAGATAAATCACCAACATGCGGCGACGGCCGTAGCGGTCGGCAAATACGCCGAAAAGAAGATACCCGGGAAGCATTCCCACCAAATTCAAAGCGAGCAGGAACCACGTGGTGCCGAGAAGATGGAAACCGCGGCCGCCTTGCGCGATGGGCAATTCGAGATACGCGGGAATCCACGTGAACAGGCCCCACCAGGCGAACATCCCGAACGTGTTCATCGCAAGAAGAACGGCGAGATTGCGGCCGTGGCCGCGCCAGCGGCTGGGCGCCGTGCCCGCCGCTCTCGCGGGCGACAGCTTCGCGATTTGATTGCGCCAGACTTCGGGCTCGGGAACGCCGCGCTGCACCCAAAGCGCGACGATCGCCGGCAAAACGCCTACGAAAAAGACCCAACGCCAGCTTGCATGCGCCAAAATCAGTCCGGCGGTGACGGCGGCGAGCGCGTAGCCGATCGCCCAACTGCTCTGGACGATGCCCAGCGCGCGGCCGCGCCATTTCGCGGGCCACGTTTCGGCGACGAGCGCCGCGCCGGAATTCCATTCGCCGCCCATGCCGAGGCCGAGAATGAACCGGAAAATGGCGAGAATGAAAATCGTCGGCGAAAAGCCGCAGGCGAACGTGGCGAAGGAATAGATGAGAATGCTCGCGCTGAGCATGCGGCGACGGCCGTACCGATCGGCGAGGACGCCGATGATGACGCTGCCGATCGCCGATGCGATGAGCGTGAGCGTGTTGAGCAGGCCCGCGGTTTCCTTGCTCATCGAAAAATCGCGCATGAGCGAGGCCAGCACGAGCGAATAGAGCATCACGTCGTAGGCGTCGAGCATCCAGCCGAGACCTGCGGCCGCGAGTGTGCGGCGCTGGGTGGGGGTGGTTTCGCTCCAGCGGAGGGGTTCGGTCATGGGCGCAGCCCTTCGCGCGGGTCGCTTGCCCAAAAGCGCGAAGCAGAAGATGTTGCGTGCAGGGGCGCGCTGCAACGTGCCGCTGCCAACGCTGTGGGTATCGGAGTCCTGGGCATTGTTTTTTCCCCGCGAGGCCGGCGGCGAACGCGGGCACGCGGGACGTTACGCTTTGCTGTGCGGGCTGTCAAGAAGGTTTCGGGGTTGGAAGTGAAGTGAGTCGCTAGCCGGAGTCGTTTTTATTCGTACTTCAAGGCCGTCACCGGATCGACGCGCGAGGCGCGCCACGCCGCGAGGCCGGAGGCCACTACGGCGACCAATCCGAGGACGATCGCCGCAGCAGAAAAAGCGAACGCATCCGTCGCGCTCACTCCAAATAGCAGGCCTTTCATGAATCTCGTCAGCGCCAGCGCCACGGCCACGCCTATGACGATGCCAATCGCGGCGAATTTCATTCCTTCGGTAACCACCATGCGCAAAACGTCGCGCGGGGTCGCCCCAAGCGCCATGCGCACCCCAATCTCCGCCGTCCTCTGGCGCACCAGAAACGCCAGCACGCCGTAAATCCCCACCGCGGCCAGCATCAGCGCCAGACCGCCAAACAGGCTGAACATGCTCGCGCCCATCCGCCACGAGCGCGTCTGCTCGTCGAGCATCTTCGTGTACGGCTCGATATTCACGTATCGGCCGCCGGGCGAGACGCTCTCCAGCGCCGAGAACAACTTTCCAGCGACCGCCGCGGTCCTCCCGCGTGTCCGAATCAGGAGCCCGTCGGGCGAGGGAAAGAGCAGTCTCTGTCGCACCGCTTGGCTCAAGGGAACGTAAAATTCCGGCGCCGCCCCTTGGACGGGTCCCGTGCCGATGAGCGAGAGCAATTTATCGGGCACCACGCCCACTACGCGCGCGCACCCTGGCGTCCTGCCTGTCGCAAGGCATTTCCCCAACGGATCTTGTCCCGGCCAGATCTCCCGCGCCATCGATTGGTTCACCACGGCGACCGGCGTCGATCCTTCCGTATCGGAATCGAGAAGCGGCCTTCCCTCCAGAATCCTGATCCCCATCGTTGAAAAGTAATTCGGAGTAACGGCGCGTGACATCGCTGTCCAATGCAGCAGCATCTTGCCCGAGTGCGACCACTCGGTAAACGTGAAATATGCCCGGATCGTCAGCATGTTGGCGAGTGCGACCTCGGCCACGCCGGGAACCTGCTCGGCGCGCGACCGCAGCCGCGCGTACTCCGCGCTGGTCTCCGCCGAACCCTTCATTGGCGGACCCAAGGGCAGATCGACCGTTGCCTGAAGCAGTCCCTTCGGTTGGAAACCCAGATTGGTAGCGTCGGCCTTGGCAAGGCTGCGGATGAAAAGCCCCGCGCCCACCGCCAGGAGCAACGCCAACGCGACCTGCGTTACGACAAGCGCCCAGCGCAGCCCCGAGCCTTCTCGCGTATGCCCGCGCTCGCCCGATTTTAGGATTTCAGATAGGCGTGGCCCGCTCGCGCGCCACGCTGGAGCGAGGCTGCTCGCGCACCCTGCCAGGATTGCGAGCGCAGTTGCCATCGCCAGCAATCGCCAGCTCAAGTAGCTGCCCTCGTAGAAGCCGTCAGGCAAGAGGAAAGCGCGGACCAGCGGCTGTACCGCGAGCGCCACCAGCAACGCTGCCAACCCTCCCGCCACGCCCAGCAGCAGCCCCTCGAGCAGCACCTGCCCCAGCACGCGCGTTCTCGTCGCGCCCAGATGCTGCCGAATCGCCATCTCATGGCGGCGTTGCGCCATCCGCGCCAGCAGTAGGCTCGATACGTTCGTGCATGCAATCAGCAACACGATCAGCGCCACACCGGCGATCCACAGCGAAAGCCGGTCGTTCGAAGACAACGCCTTCCACGGGCTTCCAAAGAGCGGTTCTACGCGAACCTCTCGGTTCCTCAAGGCGCGGCCCTGCTGAAGCAACATCGTCGTTTCCGCGGCAGCCTGCTGCGCGGTTGCGCCCTCGCGCAAACGGCCCACGACCGCCAACGAGAGATTGCGTGGCAGGAACTCTTTAAACGCGTGAATGGGCAGCCAGGCATCCACCTTGAGGAATCCCGTACCCGTAAATCCCTTGGGCGCCACGCCGACGATGGTTCGCTCGCGCCCGTCGATTTGAACCGTGCGCCCCAGAATTTTCGGATTGCCGTCAAAGACCCTCTGCCATAGCCCGTAGCCGAGCACGATCACCGGCGGGCTGCCCTTGGGTTGATCTTCCTCCGCGTTGAACCAGCGCCCGAGCGGCGTGTTTCCGCCAAGCACTTTGAGATAACTGTGCGAAACGTAGCTGGCGTAAATGGGCCGTGCCGTGCTGCCTTGTCCGAAGCCGACCGTCGCGCGAAGCCCAGCCGCGGCCCATTCGGCCAGACGCGCGTTCGCCGCGAGCCGCTGGTATTCGGGGTAGGTGAGCCTTAGTGGTTCGTTGCGCTGCTGTTTCGGCACCACGCCGGCTTCGACGAGCTGGCCCGGCGCGCGGATGTGCTGTGGCAGCCGGAACATCAGCGAATCCACAACGCCGAGCATGGAGACGTTCGCGCCGATGCCGAGCGCAAGCGTGACGACAGCGACGATCGTGAATCCGGGATTGCGGCGCAGCTGGCGCAGGCCATAGCGAATGTCTTGCCAAAGAGTTTCCGCAAGAGGGAAGGTCCATAGTTCGCGGCTCGATTCTTTGGCGCGCGTCGCGTTGCCGAACTGGCGCCGCGCCACGCGGGGCGCTTCTTCCGCCGACACACCCGATTCCCCAAGCTTCTGTTCACGCATGGCCAGGTGAAATTGAATTTCGTCGTCGAGGTCGCGATCAAGCCGGCGACGACGGAACAGCGCCTTGATTCGCAACCAGGGACCGTGGATTGATTCCGGCAGCATGAGGCTTCCTCGTGCTTCACTCGTACTTCAACGCCGTCACGGGATCGACGTGCGCAGCACGGCGAGCGGGCACGTAGCAAGCCGCGAGCGCCACAAGCCCAAGTAGAAGGCCAACGCCGAGGAACGTGATTGGGTCCGTTGGTGTGACGCCGTAGAGCAAACTCGTCATGACTCGAGTCAGGGCGAGGGCTCCTCCCACCCCTACCGCCAAGCCAACCAATACGACCTTCACGCCTTGCAGGACAATCATGCGCGACAGGTCTCCGTGTTTTGCACCCAGCGCCATGCGGATGCCGATTTCATGCGTTCGCTGCGCGACGATGTAAGCCATCAGGCTGTATAGACCAACCGCTGCGAGGGCGAGAGCCAGGGCCGCGAAAAGCGCGAGAAGCGCAGCGGCGAATCGCTGTTGCGCGACAGACTCGGCGAGACGCTCGCTCATGGTTCTCACGGAATAGACTGCCTGGGTGGGATCAAGCGCTAGGATCTGTGCGCGAATCGCGCCAGCGAGCGTAGCGGGCCCGGAAGCCGTGCGCACCACCAAAGACATGCCGGGATAGTAGGCAGGGAAGTAGAGAGCGCCCCACCTTTCTCTTGCCAGCGTCTTGTTACGGACAGTGCCTACCACCCCGATGATTCTGTACCACGGACCGTTGCTATCCTCGCCGATTTGTTTGCCGAGAGCACTTTGGCCCGGCCAGAAACGATCGGCTAGGGCCTGATCGACAACCACTACCGGACTGTTAGCTTGTATGTCCTCGGCGGAGTAAACGCGGCCGTAGAGGAGGGGGATTCCCATTGTTGCAAAATAGCCCGGCGAGGTGGCCACCGTGTAAGCCTGCGGCTGGGGCCCGCTTCCGCTGAAGTGATAATTGCGGATGAAGAAATTGGAATCGTCGGGGCCCATGAAAGGCGGCTCATTAGCAAGAGCCGCGTGAACGACGCCGGGTATGGCGGAAACGCGCATAAGGAGGTCGCGCGAAAATGCAGCGTACTTGCCCTGCCATCTGCTCTGCGGCCCGCTGACCGGTTTTGAGGGCGTAATGTCCATAGTCAAGAGCCCAGCGGGGTCGAAGCCCGGATCGACCTCTAGCAGGCTGCTGAAAAATCGCTTTGGGTGGCTGTTTTTCTTTTCTTTTGGGCTGATTTGGGGATGCTGAGCGGGTTTTACCGCGGTGTTTTTGTGCTGCCGGCGTTCCGAACCGGC
>JAKASX010000038.1 GCA_021818865.1 Acidobacteriota bacterium | reverse complement strand
ATCCGGCGCTCGAATTCGTTGCGGGGGACGGTCGCGCGCTGCCTTTCGAGCAAGCCTTCGACGCGGTGTTTTCGAATGCGGCTCTGCACTGGATTCCCGATCCGGAGAGCGTGGCGCAATCGGTGGCGGAAGCGTTGCGCGACGGAGGGCGATTCGTGGCCGAAATGGGCGGGCAGGGAAACATCGAAAAGCTGGTGGCGGGACTGCTTCAGGGCCGCAAAGCAATCGGCGCGCCGCTCGATCCGGGATTCCATCCGTGGTATTTCCCGACGCTCGGCGAATACGCGTCTCTGCTCGAGACGCAGGGGCTCGAGGTGCTCTACGCGGTGCTGTTCGATCGCCCGACGAAACTCGAAGATGGACCGGCAGGAATGCAGAACTGGTTTCGGATGTTCGGCGAGGCGTTTTGCCGCGGGCTTTCCGCAGCCAAGCGCGACGAACTGTTTTTCATCGTGGAGCAGCGCGTGCGCAAAGAACTCTTTCACGACGGCGCCTGGCATCTGGACTACCGACGTTTACGCATCGTTGCGCGAAAGAACGAATAGCCGCAGCCGATAACACGGCCGGGATGGTGGAGCGGCCGGTTGCCTGAGGAAATTCTTGTCGAAACCGGCGAGGGTTCGGAGGATTGCCGGAGGTGTGAATGTTCCTCCGAACCCGCGCCTCTCGCGGCGTTCAGGCAAACTTGCGTACCGTCTTCAAGCCGAGGGAAACCAAGAGCAGAAGAGCGCCGAGGCCGCCGGCCAACGGGAGTGGGCTGGCCGTTTTTGGCAGCTCCTGCTGCGGTTCTTCGGCGGGTTGTTCTTCAGTGGCTTGCTCTTCCACCGTGGATTTTACCGGGGCTTTTTCCACCGCGGCGGTCACCGGGGGCTTAGCGGGACGGCGGACGGTCGTTCTGGACTCCCGCTCCGCATACGTGACCGGTTCTTCGGTGATGATGGTCGCGGTGACGTGCTGTCCGTGCCTCAATTGGTTGACGTTCACTCTTTCCCCTTCGAGTTCGACGGTGGCCCATGCGGGGACGTGATACGTCTGCATCTTGTTGAAGTGGTCGCGGATGATCAGCGTATTGCCGCCCGCGTGCCAGACGGTGCCCTCGGTGATTTCCACGGTGCGGACAATCACGGGTTTCACGGTGGTGGTGATGGTTTCGGTGAGCACCATACCCGGCTGGAGTTCATGTACGGAAAGCACTTGTCCATCCTCGTGGAAACGGAAGTCTTCGGGAACCAGAATGGCTTCGAGCTTGCCGTTTTCCAGGCGGGCGACGAGGTGGTTGCCGTCCACGGCGACCACCGTGCTGTGAATCAGCTCGACCTGGACCTCATGCGGTCCGGCCGGCCGTTCTTGAACGGTTTTCTGCTGAGCGTTCGCGCTGCCGACAAGAAACACGGCTGCGGCGGCAAACGCGAAGAGCCCGAGCAGATGGGTCCAACGCTTCGACATTCGTTTCATTTTCTTGCTTCTCCTTGGACAGCGCCCAATCGGATTGGAGCGGGTCGCTGGCCGCTTGGGGGGTTGGGCGCCACGGCGCGAAGCGAAGCTTCGACGACGTAGCGTCTCGGCGCGTTGCCGATAAAGTAGAACGGATAACAGGTGACGAGCGTGAGTGCGGGCGCCTGGCTCGGAGCGAGCACGGAAACGTCGCGAGGGCTGACGATCAGGATTTTCCTGACGATGTAAGTGTCCGTGCCGCGTCTGGCCTCGATTTCGATCGCATCGCCTGGAGAAAGGTCCTTGAGACCCCGGAAGAAGCCATCGCGATGGCCGGCGATCCCGAGATTGCCCGACGCGCCCGGCATTGCCGTGCCGGCGATCCGGCCCACGCCGCGATTGAGCGCGAGCGCATCCGTGCTATTGAAAACGGGCGCGGCCAGATGAAGTCTCGGGATGCGCAGAATCGCGATCGGGGTTCCGGCGTCGCGCGCGAGGCTTCGGCGATAGGCGCGCACGCGCGAGGCGGCCCACGCGGAAAAATTCACCTTGCTGGGTTCGGCGAGCTGCCTTGACGATTGGGCCTCGGCCGCAGGCTTCGCAAGCTCAGCGGGGAACTCGGAAGCGGATTGTGCCGCGACGGCTTCGAAGCGCTCGATGGCTGCGCGCGAAGCCAGGTATCCATCGAGGCGCGCGACAGCGTAAAAGATCAGCAGCGCCAATCCGGCGACGAAAGTCACCCGTTCCAGTGCGCGTAGGATGTGCGGGGGCAAAGGCGTGTTTCCCCTCCCGGACGGGCGCTCGGCACAAAAAGTTTTGAAGTACGGTAGGGAGCTAATTTTGAGCCGGCGCCTCGACCGATGGCAACCGTTTCGGCTTCAATCCTTGCCCTTGGACGTGCATTCCGGCGACCAAAACGGCAGAGGTCGGCCATGCAGCTAAGCCGTCTGTTATCAATCGCCGGGAAGGACCGTTTTGGGCTTTGGTGTGGCTTTACGCGCGGGGTGGGGGATTTTCCCGCTGACCTCCTGGAAGCCCAGCGGCAGGCAAAAGGGGGATGGGGGACGGCGGCGGTCTCAGCGAATCTGCTCGACGAGTTCCGCGATCGTGTTCATCAGATCGTATTTCGTCAGGATTTCGTGATGCTTGTTGCCCAAGTCCACCAGAACAGCGGGGCCTTCGTGGCTGAGCAGATGCGTCAAGCGATCGACCGGAGCGTCGTGCGCGACGACGGGCATCGGCAAACCCATCACTTCGCGGATCACCAGCTTGCGCAAGTCCTTGCCTTGCAGCGCCATGCTGAGAATCTGGTCTTCGTGAATCGTGCCAATCAGCGCGTCGTCCTCGAAAACGGGGAGCTGGGAAATATCGTGCGTCTGCATCGTGTGCAGCGCGTGGAAAACGGTCTGGTAGGGACGCGCGACGACGAGTTCCGTATGGCGAGCGGTGCGGCGCTTGGCGCGGAGAACGTCGTCCACGGTGAGCGCGACTTCCGATTCCGTGTAGTTGTGATCGCGCATCCATTCGTCGTTGTAAATCTTGCTCAGGTAACGCATGCCGTTATCGGGCAAAAACGCGACGACGAAGCCGTTTTCCGGCAGCGATTCCGCGACGCGCAGCGCGCCCAGCACGCAGGCTCCGCCCGAGCCTCCGCTGAAAATGCCCTCTTCCTTGGCGAGCCGGCGCGTCCAGACGAAGCTTTCACGATCGGTGACTTGCAGAACGTCGTCGAGATAGCGGAAATCCATGGTGGAGGGGAAAAAATCCTCGCCGATGCCTTCGACGACGTAGGTTTGCGCTTTCCCCACCTTGCCCGTCTTGAAATATTCGTAATAGAGCGAGCCGATCGGATCCACGCCGACCACTTTCACATCCTGATTTTTTTCCTTCAGATAGCGGCCGACGCCGCTGATGGTGCCGCCGGTGCCCATGCCGCAGACGAAATGCGTGATGCGGCCTTCGGAATCCTGCCAGATTTCCGGGCCGGTCGAACGGTAGTGGGCCTCGGGATTCATCCGGTTTGCGTACTGATTCGGGTAGCAGGAATTGGGAATTTCGCTGGCGAGTTTCTTCGCCACGGAATAGTAGCTGCGCGGATCCTCGGGCTCGACGGCGGTGGGGCAAACGATCACTTCGGCTCCCATCGCTTTCAGCAAGTCGATTTTTTCCTTGGATTGCTTGTCGGTGATGGTGAAAACGGCTTTGTAGCCGCGAACGGCGGCGACAAGCGCGAGGCCCATGCCGGTGTTGCCCGAAGTGCCTTCGATGATCGTGCCGCCGGGCTTGAGCAGGCCCGTGCGCTCGGCTTCGTCGATCATGGTGATGCCGATGCGGTCCTTCACCGAGCCGCCGGGGTTGAGGTAATCGGCCTTGACCCAGACGGAGGACTCGAAGCCGCGCGTCAGGCGGTTGAGCCGGATCAGCGGCGTTTGGCCGATGGCTTCGAGGATGTTGTTGCAGCGCATCTCGGGTGCCTCGCTCGCGAAACTCGGAATGAGGTTCAGCTTACGGGGTTCGCGCGCGGCTGACAAGGCGGAGATTCCCCGGAGGCAGTTTCCTGCGCCGGACGTGCGAAATTCGGCTACAATTTCGCGATAGAACTCAGGGGGGTGGCCGCGAGTGACCTCACACTTCCCGCATTACGTTCTGATGATGATTGTTGTAGTGATTTTGTATTTTCCAATGTGCTGGCTCATGGCGAGTATTTCGGGCTGGCGACGCCTGGCCAGTAGTTATCACAACGACGGCCCTTTCGACCCTGCCGACTGGATGGTTTCCCGGGCGTACATCCGGGGCGCCCTTCCGTTCCATTCGAAGTTTAAATTGCGAGTCGGCGCCGACCGCCAGTATCTCTATCTGCGCACTTGGCCATTCAGCTTTCCCGGGCATCCGGAACTTCGTGTGCCTTGGCCTGAAGTTTCGATTGCTGAGGCGAAGGTTGGCTTCTGGAGGCGCTGCACGGTGCGCTTCCGAGAGTGCTCCGGTGTGTCGATCCAGCTGAATGCGGCCACGGTGGAGCGGGCGGTGAATCAAGCGGGAGGCCAGTGGAAGGATGGCCAGCCCCAGTTTCCGACTTAGGAAGAATCAGGAACGGGCGGTTGCGCTCTCGATTGGCCCGTCTGCACGGGTTGGTACAGCCAACCTTCGAGGAGGAAGGGTGAAAAGGAAAAATATCGCGAGTGGAACGCCGTGGGAGCCGCTTGTCGGTTATTCGCGAGCGGTGCGGGTGGGCAGGCAGATTTGGGTTTCGGGAACGACGGCGACCGATGAGAACGGAAAAATTGTCGGGGTGGGCGACGCGCGGGCGCAGACGGTGCAAACGCTGCGAAATATCGAGCGGGCGCTGAAGAAAGCCGGCGCTGGGTTGAAAGACGTGGTGCGAACGCGCGTTTTCGTGCGGGATATTCGCGAGTGGGAGGCGGTTGGCCGGGCGCATGGCGAATTTTTCGGGAAGATCCGGCCGGCATCCACGATGGTCGAGGTGAGCGGACTCGTTTCTCCCGACATGCTGGTGGAAATCGAAGTCGAGGCGATTGCGCCGCGATGACGGCGCAAGAATTTACCACTGAGAACACGGAGGAAAGCAGATCCTTCGGCCGCTCCAAGGCGGGGTAAGGATTGAGCGATGGTGTTCGGCCTCAGGATGACAAGCTTTCCTGGGGCACACTGGAAGAGACGGAGCGCGGGGAGACGAGGGCTGCGGCCTGCGGAGCGGAAATTCGAAAGGCGAAACTCCAAATTCGAAACTCGAAACACGAAAATCGAAAATCGGACAGCGAAAATCGAAAACCGAAAGCCGAAAATCGAAATTCGGCGGCTGAAAACGGGGAGTGGGGATGCATTGCATTCTGTTCTATGACGTGGTGGAGGATTATCTGGAGCGGAGAGCGGCGTTTCGCGCCGAGCATCTGGCGCTGGCGCGCGTGGCGCACGAGCGCGGAGAGATTGTCATGGGCGGAGCGCTGGCCGATCCGGCCGATGGGGTAGTGATCGTTTTCCGTGGCTCGGATTGCGCGGCAGCCGAAGCCTTTGCGAAGGCCGATCCGTACGTGAGGAACGGACTCGTGAAATCGTGGCGCGTGCGGAAATGGACGGCAGTGATCGGCGAAAGCTCGACGACGCCGTAATCCTGCGCCCGATGAAAGGCGGCGCGAAAAAAGCTATTTCGCGGAACGCCGGCGGGCGCGCCATTCTTCGGCGGTGATTTCCCAGATTTCGGCGAGTTGGCGGCCGGAAACATAGTCACGCTCTACGGTCCCTACCAGACGCATGCCCTGCTTTTCGGAAATGCGGCGTGAAGCAAGATTCGCGGCGGCTTTTTCGACGCGCAGGACGGGCATCTTGAGAACGTCGAACCAGAAATCGGTAACGGCGTCGACGGCTTCCGACATCAATCCGCGGCCTTGATACGGAGGGGCGATCCAGAAAGCGCGACTTTCATGCTCGCGCTTCGTGAGTTGTATTGCGCCGATGAGCCGGTCGGGATCGGATTTCAGGCGAAGCGTCCAATTCCACGACTGCCCGCTGGCGATGGCGGGCAAGGCGACGTCGCGGACGAAACGGAGCGCGCCGTCGGGAGGGTAAGGCCAGGGAACGATGTTCGCGAGGAAACGAACGATCTCCCATTGCGGAAACAGGCGCTGAATTTCGGGTGCGTCGTCGAGGGTGAGTGGGCGCAGAAGCAGTCGCGACGTTTCGAGGGGCGGCATCGCCGTGACGGAACGCTCGTTTGGAGCGGGGTTGGAAGCGTTTCGCATTGCCTACAGCATAAACGAAGAGTCGCTATCGCGGGCGGCGCGTTGCGCTAGAATCGAAATTGGACGCGAATGAGCTTGCCGCCGCTTACGGTTCGCCTGGGAGGCTACCGGCTATTCGGCCGTCTGGCGTTCCTTTTCCTATTGCTCTGCTCGATTTTGTTCGGAGCGGTGGTGGGATTGCTGTTCGTCTACGGCGTGGATCTGCCGCAGATTCAGGAACTTGAAACCTACCGCCCCGACGTCATCACCGAACTTTACGCCGACAATGGCCAGCCGATCGGGACGTTCGCGCTCGAACGGCGAATCCTGGTGAGCTACAACCAGATTCCCCCGGTGCTGCGCAACGCGATCATCGCCACCGAAGACCGGCATTTCGAGGAGAACTGGGGCGTGGATATTCCGCGCATCCTCGAAGCGGCCTGGACCGACATCCGCACCGGCAGCAAGAGCCAGGGCGCGAGCACACTGACGATGCAACTGGCGCGGATGCTGTTCCTGACGCCGGAAAAGACGTTTCGCCGGAAAATCGAAGAGACGCTGCTGTCGCTGCAAATCGAGCGGCACTACACGAAGCCGCAGATTTTCACGATGTATTGCAACCAGGTATATCTGGGGCACGGGAATTACGGATTCCAGGCGGCTTCGGAATTTTATTTCAGCAAACCGATCCAGGAAATGACGCTGCCCGAAGCGGCGCTGCTGGTGGGGATGATTCGCGGGCCGGAATATTATTCTCCGCTGCATCATGCCGGGCGGTCGCTCGCGCGGCGGAATCTGGTGTTGCGGCTGATGCGTGAGGACGGCAAGATCACGCGCCAGCAGATGGAAGCGGCGCAGCGCGAGCCGCTGGGACTCGACCTGAACTACCCGCGAAACGACATCGCGCCCTATTTTGTGGAGGAAGTGCGCGAATGGCTGGAGCGGAAATTCGGTCCGCAAGCGGCGTACACCGAGGGTCTGCGCGTCTATACGACGCTCGACCCGAAAATGCAGCGCGCGGCGCAGCAGGCGGTGAGCGACGGCCTGCACGCCTACGAGCGCAGGCACGGCTGGCGCGGCGATTTGCAAAATATCTTTCGCGACCATCTGGGCACGATCGAGAGCTACCAGGCGCGGAACTGGGACCGGCCGCTGCGCGTGGATGAATACACGACCGCGGTGGTGACCGCGGTTGGCCCCGGCGCGGCGGACCTGAAGATCGAAGACGATCGCGCGCGGCTGGTGCCTGCCGAATTCGCGTGGACGGGTTTTCGCTCGCCGAGGCAATTTCTGAAAATCGGCGATTTGGTGAAAGTGAAAATCCACGCGATCCGGGGCGACGCGGCGCAGGTGACGCTCGAGCAGCATCCGCGGGCGCAAGCGGCGCTCGTTTCGATCCAAAATGCCACTGGCGAAATCAAGGCGCTGGTGGGCGGCTATAGCTTTGCGGAATCGAAATTCGACCGCGCGATTCAGATGCGGCGTCCGGTGGGCAGCTCCTTCAAGGTGTACCTGTATTCGGAGGCGCTGGAACAGGGATGGTCGCCCTTCGACACGATTCAGGATATTCCTTTCACGGTGATGAGCGGCGGGCAGCCATACAGTCCGCACGATTACGACGGGCTGTACGAAGGCCGGATCACGCTGCGGCGCGCGCTGGCGGCCTCGCGAAACGCCGCGGCGGTGCGGTTGGCGATGCACGTGGGCCTGCCGAATGTGATCGCGATGGCGCGGCGCTTCGGGATCCAGGGCGATCTGCCCGATTACTACCCGCTCGTGCTCGGCGCGGCCAGCCTGTCGCTTCTCGATCACACATCGGCGTTCACCGTTTTCCCGAACGGCGGCGTGCGCGTCGAGCCGCATTTTATCCGCCGTGTGACGACCTATGACGGAGCGCTGATTTACGAGGCGCATCCCAAGGTCTACGACGTAATCAGCCCACAAGTGGCCGACACGATGACGGCGATGCTGGAAGACGTGGTGAATATCGGCACGGGCGTGGGCGCTAAGGCGCTCGGACGGCCCTGCGGCGGCAAAACCGGCACGACGAACAACTGGACCGACGCGTGGTTTCTCGGATTCACTCCTTCGCTGACCGCGGGCGTGTGGGTGGGATACGACAACGACGCCATTTCGCTGGGCCGCGGCGAGCAAGGCGCGCGAGCGGCGCTGCCCATTTGGGTGGAATACATGAAAGGCGCGCTCAAAGGAACTCCGGTCGAGCAGTTCACCGGCGTGACGCCGCTCGAACAGCTTGCCGCCGAACATCCCGTGCAGGTAGATACGCCCGATAACGCTCCGGCCGAATACGCTCCGACTCGCCACTTCCCAACGACGGCTCCGCTGCCGCGCACGACGGGCGGCACCGCGCTGCCGGGCCCCGAGCAACATCCCTTCGGGTAAACCCGGAATTCTCAACCTTTGGTTTTGCCGAAGCAGCTTTCTACCGGTGCGCGCGACGAGATGCGTGGCTTTGGCGAAACGGGTCCCAGCCGGCGGAGGGAAGCGGGCGCGCGCGGCCGGAGGCGTCAACCGCTTCGACGCCGCGGCCTTCCAATATTTCTCCGACCATGGCAATGGGCAGACCGCGAAATGCGCGGGGAATGCGGTTGGCGCGGGCAGGGGGCACGGTGAAGAGCAGGCCGTAGTCTTCGCCGCCGTTGAGCGCTAGCGTCTCGGAGCGGACGCCGCGCCGCTCGAGCGCGGGCGGAACGCGAACGGCAGGCAAACGATCGAGTTGAATGCGGGCCTTCACCTTGCTCGCTCTGGCAAGGCGAGCGAGATCGGTCGATAACCCGTCGGAGAGATCCATCATGGCGGAAGCGAGGCGCCGCTCGGCCAGATGAATGCCCAAAGCAATGGGAATTTGCGGGTAGAGGTGCGGTCGAAGCAGAGGATTGCTGCGCTCGGCACGCGCGGCGTGCGGGCCAGGCGCGCGCCGCTTTTGCAACAGCAGAGCAAGACCGAGCGCCGCGGCACCCAACCGGCCGCTCACGAAGATCAGGTCGCCGGGCCGCGCGCCATCGCGGCGAATGGCGTGACCGGCAGGGGAGTGGCCGATGACGGTGATGGCGATGGCGACTTGCGGCCAGCAGGTGGTATCGCCACCGATCAGGTGCAAGCCCAACTTTCGGGCCGCGCGGCGCATGCCCGCGAGCATGGCGCTGAGCCAGCCTCCGGTGCGTTCGCGCGGAGCGGCGAGCGAGAGCAGGAAAAATGCAGGCTCGCAGCCCATCGCGGCGAGGTCGCTCGCCGCGCGAGCGAGAGCGCGATAGCCGATCGCGTCCGGCGGGTGCGTATCCAGGCGGAAATGCACGCCCTCAAGAGAGAAATCGGTGCTGAGAATCCAATCCTCGGCAGTGCCGGCGCGCAGGATGGCAGCGTCGTCGCCGATGCCCAGCCGCAACGCCGGCGCCGCGCGCAGGCCGGTGGAAAGGCGCTTCCCGATACGCTCAATCAACGCGTCTTCGGCAAAGATCGGTGGCTCTTTGCGAGGAGACATTAGCTAGAAGATACTCCGGCTTGCGACCCGAGCCAAGCGCCGGCGGCCGCGCCGACGGAAGCCGTTCATTCGCCGGTGAGCTGAAAATCGTAGGAGCCAGACGCTACGGTAAATTCGTAACCATCACCCTCGCGTTTTCCCGTGAGCACCCCGGGGTCGCTGGGAACGAAATGACCGTCTTCCCAAACCACGCGGCCACTTTCCCGGATCACGACTCGAGTCATCTGTTCTTCCTGTGGGACGACGACGGAGGCGCCCGCATTCACCGGAACCTCGACGCGAATCTCGATTCGTCCGGGTTCGTGCTTCCAGGAACAGGAAACGACGCCTCGGACGGTATCGAGCGTGGCCGAAACCCAACGGAGATTTTCAACGATTTGCGGTTGAAACACGATGCGGCGATAGCCCTGGCTGCCCGGAGCGAGGCGAATGCCGCCGAGCGCCGTGTAGAACCAGGAACCGATGCTGCCGAACATGATGTGATCGTGGGAATTCATCGAAGGCCCGGTTTTGTCCTGCCAAAGTTCCCAAAGGGTGGTGGCGCCGCGACGAACCATGTAGCCCCAACTCGGGTAGGTGGTTTGGGTGGCGAGTTCGTAGGCCAGGTCGTTGCGGCCGTATTCGGTGAGGACCGGCAGAAGATACTTGGTGCCGATGATGCCGGTGGTCAGGTGCGTGTTGTGACGGTAGAGGATGTCATTCGTCAGATGAGCCATCACCTGGCCGCCGCGGCCCTTGGGCGGAAGGTGGAGAAAAAGCGCCAGCGCATCGGCCGTTTGCGAGCCGGTGGCGTATTGACCGGTCTTGGGGTTGAAAAAAGCGCCGTTGAAGGCCGTGCGAATTTCCCCGGCCAGACGCGAGTAAGTTTCCGCGTCGGCGGAATGGCCGAGAACGCGGGCGATCGAGGCCAGGATGCGCGTGTCGTATTCGTAGTAGAAATCGGAGACGAGCGCGCCGGGCGTCGGAGCGATCGCCACCCAATCGCCGTAGTAGCTGTAACGAAGAACGTTGTTCGCGGCGCGCGATTCCAGGTACGACTCGTATTTCTGGAGCGCGGCGTAATTCTGACGCAGGATGCGCCGGTCGCCGTATTGCTGCCACATGTACCAGCAGAGCAGCGGGTAAGCGGTGCCCCAGGCAGGATCGGCGGGATAGCTGCCGTATTTATGAGGGACGGTATCGGGTATTTCGCCATTGGGTTTTTGGGCGTCGCGGATGTCGCGAATGAAATTGGTGTAGAAAGCCGCCATATTGAAATTCATCATGGCTTCTTCGGCGGAGAGCTGCGCGTCGCCCATCCAGCCCTGGCGTTCGTTGCGCTGGTCGCAATCGGTGGGAATGCTCATCAGGTTCGAAACCTGGCTCCAGTGAATCAGGCGCTGGATCTGGTTGAGGAGGGGATTCGACGCAACGAAGTTGCCGGCTGGAGAGACGGCGGTGTGAACGACGCGGGCGCGGAGGGTATCGAGACCGGGCGTGCCGGGATAGCCTGTGAGTTCGACGTACTGGAATCCGTGATAGGTGAATTGGGGCTGAAACGTTTCGAGGCCTTGGCCTTTCAGGATATAGACGTCGCGCGCTTTCGCGCCGCGCAGGTTTTCGCGGTCGATCGTGCCATCGGGATAGACGAGTTCGGCGTAGCGCATCTCGACTCGCGTGCCGCGCGGACCGCGCACGCGTAGCCGGGCCCAGCCGGAAATGTTTTGCCCGAAATCGTAGACGTAAACGCCGGGCCGCGGGTTCGACATGCCGCGGGGCACGAGCGTATCCACAACCCGGATCGGCGGCATCATTTCGGCGGATAGTTTTCCAGCCGAGCCGGCCATCCGGCGCGCAGGCTGCCAACCCGAAGCGTCGAATCCGGGGCGGTCCCATCCCGGCTGCTCGAGCCGTGCGTCGTAAATTTCTCCGTTGTAAACGCTGTCGCGCAGGATTGGCCCCGAATGCATCTGCCAGGAAGCGTCGCTGGCAATGCCGATTTCGCGGCCATCGGTCAAGGTAATGTTCATCTGGAGGAGCAAGGCGGGCGCGGTGTAATAGCCGGGAATGCCGCCGGCCGTTTGCGTGGCCCAGCCGCCGCCGAGCATGACGCCGATGACGTTGTGGCCGTCGCGCAGGGCATGCGTCACGTCGTAGGTGCGATAGAGGACGCGTTTGGGGTAGGTGGTCCAGGCGGGATCGAGAACGTTGTGGCCGATTCTCCTGCCGTTGAGCCTGAGTTGGTAATAACCGAGCGCCGCAACGTAAACGCGCGCCCGGCGAACCATACCAGGGAGGGCGAACGGTTTGCGCAACAGATTCGCGCCGCCTATCCATTCACCATGCCATTCATCGCGGTGAAGCAGCCCCATTTCGAAGCGTGCGGGCTCGCTATAAGGGCTGGCGTCGCCTTCGCCGTTCCACCACCGAACTTTCCAGAAATACGTCATGCCGCTCTCGAGCGGCCGGCCGGCGTAGACGATTTGGGTCGACTGACTCGAGGTGACCTTGCCGCTGTCCCACTCGTCGCCGCGATTCCGCGCAAGAGCTTCGCGAGACGTGGAAACCAGGATCTGGTAGGCGGTTTCCGACTCGCCGCGTCGCGGAGAAGAAAGCCACCAGGCGAAGCGTGGACGCAGGACGTCCATGCCCCGTGGGTTCTTCAGATATTCGCAACGAAGATGTTGCGGAGGGATCGGACCGAGATGCGGCGGACGAGGCGCCGCGAGAGCGGGCGAAACGAGCACAAGAACGAGCAGGACCATGCTATGCGATTTCAGGCAGTGCGCGCGAGTCGGTTCCATGAGATCGTCCTCGGAAATGCTTCCCATTTCCGCCGTGGATGCGCTGCAGTCGCTTCGGTCCAGACGTGAGGTCCGAGAGCCCGCAGGAGCCGGTTATGTTGGCTCAAATTGCCGACAGGAGCAAGATGCGTGTGGGCGGTGCGTGAGGAGCGTGGCCGGTCAAGTAGCCAGGGGATGTACCCATACGCGACGGCACCGAAGCAGGCAGGGGCATCCCGCCACGTGGAATGAAGCGTCGCAGTGGAAGGCGCAATCGCTCGGGGAAGATGGCATCGGCATCGGGAAAAATCGCGAACGGGCAATTTTGGCTTGACACGGTGTCTCGGGATTTTTAGACTTTCTCTGTTTCGAACCAAGGCTCTCGGTTCAAACACTCTGGCAGTTGCAGGCCGCCGGGCAGGGGCGGCAGAATCTTCAGGCAGTTCGGTCCAGGCGGCGGTTTATATAAAGATGAAGAGGCGCTTTTACACGCTGTATCTTGCGACGAGCGACGCACGCACCGTTCGCAGGGTACGGGTGCCTTTCTACGCAGTTCACGTCTTGGCGGTGCTGGCGGTGGTTGGCGCCGCGACGCTGGGCGCTGCGCTGGCCTCTTACAGCCGGATGCTGCTGAAAGTGGCCAATTACAACGCACTGCGAACGGAAGAAGGGCGCTTGCGCCAGAACTACATGCAACTCCAGGTGCAGGCGAAAGACACGCGCAAGCAGCTCAGCTCTTTGCAATCGCTGGCAACCGAAGTCGCGATGACTTACGGAATCATGCGCTGGCGGAACACGCCGTTCCGCGCCGTGCCGGATCCGAAGCCGAGCCGGGCGGGATTTGAAACCAGCCTCGACCAATTCCATTTTCTGATGCAGAACGCCAGCCTGGTATCGATGGTCGATACGAACGGCCTGCGATTGCTGCCGGGCCCACTTCCGCTCCATTCTGCTTTGGTGCCATCGCTTTGGCCGGTGATCGGGCCGATCACGGCGAGCTTCGGCGAGCGGGAAGATCCATTCACGGGTGAAGCGGCGTTTCATCCGGGCGTGGATATCGGTGTTCCGTACGGAACGCCGGTGCACGTGACGGCAGACGGCGTGGTGGTCTTCGTGGGATGGGAAGACGGCTACGGGCGGCTGGTGGTGGTGGACCACGGATTCGGAATTTCGACTTATTACGCGCACCTTTCCGCGTTCAATACGGAAGAGGGAGCGCGAGTGGATCGCGGTGAGGTGATCGGGTACGTTGGCGACAGCGGGAGATCGACCGGTCCCCATTTGCATTACGAAGTGAGGATCAACAACACCCCGGTGAATCCCTGGCGGTTCCTGCGGTCCACGATGATGGCGAGCTTGGCGGAAAACGAGACGCAAGGCAACTGACGGATTCCCAGAAAACGCGGCGGAAAATGGATTCGCAGAGGCGCTTGCCGGGCGCGGAACGATTTGCCCCCGGCTCGAACGCTGGTTTGGGAAGCAGTCGGAAGGCCTGAAACATCGCGTTTTTAGCGGTTTGGGAATCGGCTTTCGCTCCCTAGTCCTTTAGGGCACGGAGGAGCGAGCCGGAGGTGTTGCAAAGGCGGCGAGCTGCGTGGTACCCTTATGCTGTTTTGGTCTGTGCTGGCGTAGCTCAGTCGGTAGAGCATCTGATTTGTAATCAGAGGGTCGGGGGTTCAAATCCCTCCGCCAGCTAAGTAGGGCAAAGCGAGAAGGGCGCGGCTGCGGTTTTGTGCCTCTGGCTTACAAGTTTCCAGCGAACTTGAGGACGCCGAGCAGCCAAGGTGTCTTCCCGCCACGGGACGTAGCTGATGATCGGTGTCCCCGAGCCCGGACGGGTGGGTGAGTGGCTAAAACCAGCAGACTGTAAATCTGCCGCCCCTTGCGGGCTACGGAGGTTCGAATCCTCCCCCGTCCACCATGCTGAAAAGGCGCGGCACCGAACGCGCTGCCGAAAAACCCAGGGAGGATTTCCGAAGGCCATCGCGGAGTGGGAACGGGAAACCGGGCGAGAGAAAGGCCCGACCGGAGCATTTGCGCGTTTGCCGCGGCGAAGGGAGGCCGCGAGGCGCCGGGCCTGGGTAGCTCAGACGGCAGAGCGCGTCCTTGGTAAGGACGAGGTCACCGGTTCGATCCCGGTCCCAGGCTCCAGATTCGCGGGCGGATGCGGGGGTAACTCAGCGGTAGAGTCTCGGCCTTCCAAGCCGATGGTCGCGGGTTCGAATCCCGTCCCCCGCTCCAAACCGGCGGAGGGGCGGAACGAGGAAGTGGTGACAGGGCAATGAGAGAAATCATCACGCTGCAATGCGGCGAATGCAAAAATCGGAATTACACGACCACCAAGAACCGGAAAAAGCATCAGGACCGGCTGGAAACCAAGAAATTCTGCCCCGCGTGCCGGCGCCACACAGCGCACCGCGAGGTGAAATAACAGCGTAGGAGACGGTTTGGAGCGTGCGCTCCCCAGCGGAGCGCGAGAGCGACGAAGGGGAGTAGGTTCAACGGCAGACCGCCGGTCTCCAAAACCGGATGTGGGGGTTCGAATCCCTCCTCCCCTGCCAGTTTCGGCGGCGGGAGCCGCAAGGTGGAGGCGGGAGCGCGGGAAATGGCGCAGGCAACCAGGGTGCGAGAAGAACAGATAGCGCGAACCGGCGGACTGGAAGCGCCGGGATTTGTGAGCCGGATGCGGGAATGGCCACGGCGGGCGCGCCAGTTTCTGCACGAGACGCGCAACCAACTGCGCCTGGTGACGTGGCCCACCGGACGCGAGGTTTATTCGACGACGGTGGTGGTGGTGGTGACGGTGGCGTTTTTCGCCCTCTTTTTCTGGATGACGGACAGTACGTTCAGCTACGCAAGCCAATGGGTGCTCGGGCACTTTAAACACTGAGGAAGCAGGGCCGACGGAATGGCGAAGCAGTGGTACATCATTCACACCTATAGCGGCTTCGAACGGAAGGTGAAGGAGAGTTTGGAAAGCCGCGCGCGAGCGTTCGGGTTGGAGGAACGGATCAGCCAAGTGGCGATTCCCACCGAGGAAGTGGTGGAAGTGCGCGGAGGGAAGAAAATCACCTCGACCCGGCTCTGCTATCCCGGTTACGTGCTGGTGGAAGTGGATATGGACGACCACACCTGGCATGTCGTCCGGTCAACGCCCTGGGTTACCGGGTTCGTGGGTTCGGGACAAACGCCGACGCCGCTCAGCGAAGAGGAAGTGCAAAACATTCTGTTCCGCGCGGCGACCACGACGGAAAAACCGCGGCCGAAGCTGACTTTCGACCGGAACGAGCAGGTCCGGATCATCGAAGGCCCGTTCGCGAACTTCACCGGCGTGGTGGAAGAGGTGAACGCGGACCGGAGCACGTTGAAGGTTTCAGTGACGATTTTCGGGCGTTCGACGCCGGTGGAGCTGGATTTCGGGCAGGTGGAAAAGATCGCCTGAAGCGGCGGAACGCAAGCGAAGGGACTCGAAGGGAGCGGCAATGGCGGCACCAGCGGGAAAAGGGAAGAAAGTGGCGGCGCAGGTGAAGCTGCAGCTGCCGGCGGCGAAAGCGACGCCGGCGCCTCCGGTCGGCACCATGCTCGGACCGCACGGCGTCAATATCATGGAATTCTGCAAACAGTTCAACGCGCGGACGGCCAAGGAACCCGACGGGATGATCATCCCGGTGCTGATCACGATTTTCAGCGACCGCTCCTTCACGTTCATCCAGAAGACGCCGCCGGCGGCTGAGCTGCTGAAGCGGGCGGCTTCGATTGCGAAAGGATCGGCCGAGCCGAACCGTTCGAAGGTGGGCAAGGTGACGCGCAAGCAGGTGGAGGAGATCGCGCGGATCAAGTTGCCGGACCTGAATACGACGCGGCTGGAATCGGCGATGCGGACGGTGGAAGGAACGGCGCGGAACATGGGGATCGAGGTGGAGGGTTAGCGCGATGGGCAAGGGAGCTGTGGGCAAGAACATCGATCGCGCGCGCAAGCAGGTGGAATCGCGCGCGTACCGTTTGCTGGATGCGGCTGAGCTGTTACAGAAAGTCCACTACGCGAAATTCGACGAAACCGTCGAGCTGGTGGTGAACCTGGGCGTCGATGCCAAACAGAGCGACCAGATGGTGCGCGGAACGGTGGTGCTGCCGCACGGCTTGGGCAAGTCGAAGCGCGTTCTCGTGATCGCCGGCGGCGAAAAGATCCGCGAAGCCCAGGAAGCCGGCGCCGATTTCACCGGTGGCGACGACATGGTTCAGAAAATCCAGGAGGGCTGGACCGATTACGACGCGGTGGTCGCGACGCCGGACATGATGAAGTCGCTCGGACGGCTGGGAAAAATCCTCGGTCCGCGCGGCCTGATGCCCAACCCGAAAACGGGCACGGTGACGTTTGAAATCAGCCGGGCGGTGAAGGAGATCAAGGCGGGCAAGGTGGAATTCCGCATTGACAAGACGGGAATCATTCACGCGCCGATCGGGAAAATGAGTTTTGGCGCGCCGCAGCTCGCCGAGAACGCGCATGCGTTGCTGGGAGCCGTTTGGAAGGCGAAGCCGGCCGCGGCGAAAGGAAAATACATTCGGCACGTCACGCTGAGCTCGACGATGGGCCCGGGCATCTCCATCGATGCGGGGGAAATCGAGCAGACGGTGGCGGCGGCCTGAGGAGCGCCGATGAAGACGCGGAAGCAGAAAGTCGAGGACGCCGGCAAGCTGCACGAGGAACTTGCGGTGATTTCGACGGTCATCCTGAGCACCTTTCAGGGTGTAAACGCCGAGCAGGAGACGCGGCTGCGGCGGACCGTGGAAGCGGCCGGCGGACGGTACTGTGTGGTGAAGAATTCGGTGGCGCAGCGGGCGTCGGAAGGAACGGCGGCGGAAGCGCTGCTGAAGGGTCTGGCGGGAGCGAATTCGATTTCCTATACGTCGGCCGACCCGGTGGCGTTTGCGAAAACGCTGACGAAGCTGGCAAAGGATATTCCGGCACTCCAGTTCAGGGCGGGAGTGGTCGAGGGCCGGGTGGTGTCGGTGGACGAACTGGTGGCGCTGGCGTCGCTGCCGTCGAAGGAAGAGCTGATCAGCAAGGTGATGATGCTGATTCAGAGTTCGGCGTCGCGGATGGCGCGGGCGATGGCGGGAACGGCGCGGAATCTGGCTGTTGTCACGAGCGAAGCGGCCAAAGCGGAAAAATTTGCCTAACCTAGAAGGAGAAGCGAGAGATGGCGAGCAAGGTGGAAGCGATTCTGGAAGAGATCAAGGGGCTGACGCTGCTCGAAGCTGCCGAGCTGGTGAAGAAGATGGAAGAGGCGTTCGGCGTTTCGGCGGCGGCTGCGGCGCCGGTCGTGGTTGCCGGCGGCGCGGGGCAGGCGGCGGGAGCGGCGCCGGCCGAGGAAAAGACCGAATTTAATGTGGTTCTCTCGGACGTTGGTCCCAACAAGATCAACGTGATCAAGGTGGTGCGCGAGGTCACGAGCCTCGGACTGAAGGAGGCGAAGGACCTGGTGGATGGCGCGCCGAAGCCGGTGAAGGAAGCCGTAGGCAAAGAAGAAGCCGAGAGCATCAAGAAGAAGTTTGAAGAGGCTGGAGCCAAGGTCGAGATCAAGTAAAAGCAGTTCGTCCCGCAGTGTAGTTTTCCGCGGGCGTTCCGGGGACGGGTGTGCCCCGGAACGTCTTTTTCCCCGGTATGCCACCCGCGTAACCGCAGAGCGGTCTGAGGGAAGGGAGCCATGAGCGATAGCAAGAGTGGAGTTCGGGCGGTGCGAGAGCTGCCACGGCTGGATTTTTCACGCATCCGGACGTCGCTGCCGATTCCGAACCTGATCGAGGTGCAGAAGAAGTCCTACGATCGGTTCCTGCAGATGGACAAGCTGCCCTCCGAGCGCGAGGATAACGGCCTGCAAGCGGTTTTCTCGTCGGTCTTTCCGATCCAGGATTTCCGCGGGCTGTCGCAGCTGGAATTCGTGGACTATTCCATCGGCAACTGGGAATGCAAGTGCGGACACCTGCGCGGACTGCACCACCTGCGCGCCACCTGCCGCAATTGCGGCGCCTCGGTGGTGACGAACCCCTACCGCACCGGCGACGTCATTTGCCCGAAGTGCGGGACGTTCAACCGGAACACGCCGACCTTCTGCAACAAGTGCGGCGACCCGGTGAGCTTGCAGCTGAAGTACGACGTGAACGAATGCCAGGAGCGGGGAATGACCTACGCCGCGCCGCTCCGGGTGACCATCCGGCTGACCACCTACGACAAGGATCCCGACACCGGCGCGAAGACGGTGCGCGACATCAAGGAACAGGAAGTTTATTTCGGCGATATTCCGCTGATGACCGATAACGGCACGTTCATCATCAACGGCACCGAGCGCGTGATCGTCAGCCAGTTGCATCGTTCGCCTGGCGTTTTCTACGAAACGGCCAACAACCGCACGTATTTCCTGGGCAAGATCATTCCCTATCGCGGCTCGTGGGTGGAATTCGAGTACGACACGAAGAACCTGCTGTACGTCCGCATCGACCGCAAACGCAAATTCCTCGGCTCGATTTTCCTGCGGGCGCTGGGCATGAAGACGAACGAGGAGGTCCTGCGGTCGTTCTACGGCGTGGACCGCGTTTCGCTGCGCGGAGGCGAGCTGTGGTGGGGCGTTTCCGACGGCATCGTGGACCGCAAGTTCAGTCACGAAATCCGGCATCCGCGATCGGACGAGGTGCTCGTGCCGGCGCACAAGCGCGTGACGGAAGCGGCCTACAAGGAAATGGTGAAGGCGCGCGTCGCGCAGGTGAAGGCCGAGCCGGCCGACCTCGAAGGCGCGTTTACCGTCGCCGACGTCGTGAACAAAGAGACCGGCGAAGTGCTGGTCGAATCGAACAAGCCGATTCCCGCCGAACTGTGGGCCAAGCTCGGCGAAGCCGGCGTGAGCGAGTTGGACGTTTTCTTCCCCGAGCGGGATGAAGTGGGCTCGATCCTGAGCAAGACGCTCGACAAGGACACGCAGCACAGCCCGCGCGAGGCCCTGATCGAAATCTACCGCAAGCTGCGGCCGGGCGACCCGCCGACTCTCGAGACGGCGACCGCCCTTTTCCAGGGAATGTTTTTCGACCCGCGGAAATACGATTTCAGCAAAGTCGGCCGGCTGAAATTCAATACGAAGCTGGGCCTGGAAACCCCGCTCGAGCGGCGCACGCTGGACGTAGCGGACTTCATCAGCTCGATCAAGTACCTACTGAAGCTGCGGCGCAATATCGGCACGGTGGACGACATCGACCACCTAGGCAATCGCCGCGTGCGCGCGGTAGGCGAGTTGCTGGAAAACCAGTTCCGGATCGGCCTGGTGCGCATGGAACGGGCGATCAAGGAGAAGATGTCGGTTTACCAGGAAATGTCGACGGCGATGCCGCACGACCTGGTGAACGCCAAGCCCGTGATGGCGGCGATCCGCGAATTTTTCGGTTCGAGCCAGTTGAGCCAGTTCATGGACCAGACGAACCCGCTCAGCGAAGTGACGCACAAACGGCGTCTTTCGGCTCTGGGGCCGGGCGGCCTTTCGCGCGAGCGCGCCGGGTTCGAGGTGCGCGACGTCCATCCGACTCACTACGGCCGGATCTGCCCGATCGAGACGCCGGAAGGCCCAAACATCGGACTGATCAGCTCGCTTTCCTGCTACGCCCGAATCAACGAATTCGGTTTCATCGAATCGCCCTACCGCAAGGTGAAGGACGGCCGCGTGATCGATTACGTCCGCGTGCTGAACGCGGGCGATAGCGACCTAAAGGCGGGCGAAATCGCCGAGCTCGAAAAGGTGGACGAGGCGAACGCGGACCTAAAGCGAAACCGGGTGACCTTCGATCCCTTCTGCTTCTATCTGTCGGCGTGGGAAGAGGACCGCTACGTGGTAGCGCAGGCCAACGCCCCGCTCGACGAGCGCGGCCGGATCACGAGCGAACTGGTGAACTGCCGACAGGCGGGTAACTTCGTGCTGAAGAGCCGCACCGAGGTGGACTACATCGACGTTTCGCCGAAACAGCTCGTTTCGGTGGCGGCGAGCCTGGTGCCGTTCCTCGAAAACGACGACGCGAACCGCGCGCTGATGGGCGCGAACATGCAGCGCCAGGCCGTGCCGCTGATTCGCGCGGAAACGCCGCTGGTCGGCACCGGAATCGAGCGCGTCACCGCACGGGATTCCGGCGCGGTGGTGCTGTGCAAGCGCGACGGCATCGTGGACCAGGTGGACAGCGAACGAATCATCGTCCGCGTGGAATCGGATCAGTCCGGCGTGCTCAGCCGCGAAGTGGGCGCCGATATCTACCAGCTGATCAAATTCCGCCGGTCGAACCAGAACACCTGCATGAACCAGAAACCGCTCGTCCGGGTGGGTGACCGCGTGAAGCAGGGCCAGGTGCTGGCCGATGGGCCTTGCACCGACCGCGGGGAGCTGGCGCTTGGGCGAAACGTCCTGGTCGCCTTCCTGCCGTGGCGCGGATACAACTTCGAAGACGCGATCGTGGTGAGCGAAAAGCTGGTGAAAGAGGACTACTACACTTCGGTCCACATCGAAGAACTGGAAATCGAAGCGCGCGACACCAAGCTGGGGCCCGAGGAAGTGACGCGGGACATCCCCAACATCAGCGAAGGTTTCCTGAAGAACCTGGACGAAGCCGGCATCATTCGCATCGGCGCCACGGTGCACCCGGGCGACATCCTGGTGGGCAAGGTGACGCCGAAGGGCGAAACGACGCTCACCCCCGAGGAAAAACTGCTCCGCGCGATTTTCGGCGAAAAGGCCGGCGACGTGCGCGACGCCTCGCTCTATTGCCCGCCGGGCATCGAAGGAACGATCGTCGACGTGAAGGTCTTCTGCCGCAAGGGCGCGGAAAAGGACGAGCGCCACAAGGCGATCGAAGCCGCCCAGGTGGCCAAGCTCGAACGCAACCTTGCCGACGAAATCCGCATTCTCACCGACGAACGCCTGAAACGGCTGACCGAATTGGCCGGCGGACGGAAACTGGCGGCCGACCTACACGACGAAAAGACGAACAAGCGGCTGCTGACCAAGGGAACCACGCTGACGCGGGAGCTGCTCGAAAAAATCTCCACGCGAAACCTGAAGCGCATGCGTTTGGCGGAAAGAGACCCGATGCTCATCGAGAAAATCGATGAGATCGAGGAAATGACTTCCCGGCAGATCGAAGTGCTGCGGAAGATCACCGAAGAGCGGGTGGAAAAACTGAAGAAGGGCGACGAACTGCCCCCGGGCGTGATCAAGCTGGTGAAGGTGTTCGTCGCGATGAAGCGGAAAATGTCGGTTGGCGACAAGATGGCCGGCCGGCACGGGAACAAGGGTGTGATCGCGACGATCGTGCCCGAGGAAGACATGCCGTATCTGCCCGATGGAACGCCGGTGGAGATCGTGCTGAATCCGCTGGGCGTGCCCTCGCGCATGAACGTAGGCCAGATTCTGGAAACGCACCTGGGGTGGGCCGCCGAGGAGTTGGGCCGCGCGGTGGCGCGGCTGCTCGAGGACGGCGCGCGCGCCGAGGCGCTCCGGAGATGGCTGAAGGAAGTCTTCGGGCCGACGCCGGTCTGGCATTCGCTCGCGGAACTTTCCGACGAGGAACTGCTCGATCTGGCGCAGCGGTTCCGCGGCGGAATCAATTTCGCGTCGCCGGTTTTCGACGGCGCGCGCGAAGGCGAAATCCGCCACCTGCTGGAAATTGCCGGGTTGCCGGCGAGCGGCAAGACGGTGTTGCGCGACGGACTGTCGGGCGAGCCGTTCGCCGAGCCGGTGACGGTCGGCTACATCTACATGCTCAAACTAGCGCACCTGGTGGACGACAAGATCCACGCGCGATCCATTGGACCGTATTCGCTGATCACGCAACAGCCGCTCGGCGGCAAGGCTCAGTTCGGCGGACAGCGGTTCGGGGAAATGGAAGTGTGGGCGCTCGAGGCCTACGGCGCGGCTCACACGCTGCAGGAACTGCTCACGTGCAAGTCGGACGACGTGTACGGCCGCGCGAAGATGTATGAAGCGATCGTCAAGGGCGAGCCGGGAATCGAGCCCGGCGTGCCCGAATCGTTCAACGTGCTGGTGCGCGAGCTGCAGTCGCTCTGCCTGGACGTCGAGCTGATGAAGCGGCAGAAGCCGCAGGAGCCCGCGGCGGATTAAGCCGCGGGAAATGGATTTATTCCCGGAATACCGGGACGGGAGGGTGATACCTTGTACCGCAGCAGCCCTTATGACCGCGCGAATCAGATTGCCGATTTCGATTCGATCCGGATTTCGCTGGCGAGCCCGGAGAAAATTCGCTCCTGGTCTCACGGCGAAGTGACGAAGCCGGAAACCATCAACTACCGCACCTTCAAGCCGGAACGCGACGGCCTGTTCTGCGCCCGGATTTTCGGGCCGATCGCGGATTGGGAATGCTTGTGCGGCAAGTACAAGCGGATGAAGCACCGCGGGGTGATCTGCGACAAGTGCGGCGTGGAAGTGACGCTGAGCAAGGTGCGCCGCGAGCGCCTGGGCCACATCGAGCTCGCCTCGCCCTGTTCGCACGTCTGGTTCTTCAAGGGCGTGCCGAGCCGGATCGGTTACCTGCTCGACATTTCCATGCGCGACCTCGAACGCATCCTCTATTTCGAGACGTACGTCACCGTGGAAGCGGGTGAAGCGCCGCTGAAGGACCGCGAACTGGTCGACGAGCAGAAATACCGGGAATTGCAGCGCGACTTCCCCGGCCGCTTCCGCGCGGGAATGGGCGCCGAGGCGATCAAGGAACTGCTGCGGCAGGTGGATATCGAGAAGCTAAGCGAAGAGCTTCGCGAAAAGATGAAGGTGGATCCCAGCCTGCAGAAGCGGATCAAGTACGCCAAGCGCCTGAAAGTGCTCGAAGCCTTCCGCAAGAGCGGCAACAAGCCGGAATGGATGATTCTGGACGTGATCCCCGTGCTGCCGCCCGAACTGCGCCCGCTCGTGCCGCTCGACGGCGGACGCTTCGCCACGTCCGACCTGAACGACCTCTACCGGCGCGTGATCAACCGGAACAACCGCTTGAAGAAGCTGATGGAACTGCACGCTCCCGACGTGATCGTGCGGAACGAAAAGCGCATGCTCCAGGAAGCGGTGGACGCTCTGTTTGACAACGGGCGGCGCGGACGCGTGCTCCGTGGGACGAACAACCGCCCGCTGAAGTCGCTTTCCGACGCGCTCAAGGGCAAGCAGGGCCGTTTCCGGCAGAACCTGCTCGGCAAGCGCGTGGACTACTCGGGCCGCTCGGTGATCGTGGTCGGGCCGGAACTGAAGCTGCACCAGTGTGGCTTGCCGAAGCGCATGGCGCTCGAACTGTTCAAGCCGTTCATCTACCACAAGCTCGAAGCCGCTGGGCATTGCACGACGATCAAGCAGGCCAAGGAGACGGTTGAGCGGCAGGAGCCGGTGGTCTGGGACATTCTGGAAGATGTGACGCGCGAGCACCCGGTGTTGCTAAACCGCGCGCCGACGCTGCACCGGCTGGGCATTCAGGCGTTCGAGCCGGTGCTGATCGAAGGCAAGGCGATCCGCATCCATCCGCTCGTGTGCCCGGCGTTCAACGCCGATTTCGACGGCGACCAGATGGCCGTTCACATCCCGCTTTCGCCGGAAGCGCAGATCGAAGCCCACGTGTTGATGCTGAGTGCCAACAACATTCTGTCGCCGGCGAACGGCATGCCGCTGGCCGTGCCGACACAGGATATGGTGCTCGGGCTTTACTACCTGACGAAGGCGAAGCCGGGATCGAAGGGCGAAGGCCGGGCCTTCGCCACCACCGAAGACGTGGTGCTGGCGCTTGAAGCGGGCCAGGTCGAGCTCCTGACGCCGATTCGCTACCGCTACACCGGCGACGTGATCGATTTGACCACCGCGTTCGACGACCAGGACGTGCTTCACACCGAAGCGATTCACGTGGACCGGCAGTTCCTGAATACCACCGTCGGCCGCGTGATTTTCAACGACCACCTGCCGAAAGAAATGCCGTTCGTCAACGGCCTGCTGAAGAAGAAGGGCGCACAGATGCTGGCGCAATACGGCTATTTGCGCTTCGGGCTGGAAATGACGGTGCATATGCTCGACGAGCTGAAGGCGCTCGGCTTCCAGTACGCCACGCGGTCGGGAATTTCCATCGGCATCGACGACATGGTCATTCCGGCCGACAAGCCGCGGCTGGTCGGCTCGGCCGAACGCGAAGTGGTGAAGGTGCAGCAGCAATACCTCGACGGCGCGATCACCAACGGCGAACGGTACAACAAGGTGACCGCGATCTGGGGTGAAGTCACCGAGCGCGTGGCCGACGAGATGTTCAAGGCCATGGAAGAGCAGGACAAGCAGGGCGTGATCAACCCGATTTTCGTGATGGCCGATTCCGGCGCCCGCGGATCGAAACAGCAGATTCGCCAGCTTTCCGGAATGCGCGGCTTGATGGCGAAGCCCTCGGGCGAAATCATCGAGACGCCGATCACCTCGAACTTCCGCGAAGGCCTGACCGTGCTGCAATACTTCATTTCGACGCACGGCGCGCGCAAAGGTTTGGCGGACACGGCGCTGAAGACGGCCGATTCCGGTTACCTCACGCGGCGGCTGGTAGACGTGGCCCAGGACGTCATCATCGCCGAAAAAGATTGCGGCACGGCCGACGGAATCGTGGTCGAACCGCTGCTCGAAGCCGGCGTGGAAGTGGAACCGCTGCGCGACCGCGTCATCGGTCGCGTTTCGCTCGAGCGCATCCGCGATTACGAAGGCAACGTGATCGTTGACGTCAACCAGGAAATCACCGAGGAACTCGCGAATGCCATTCAGGACGCCGGTATCGAACGGGTGAAGATCCGTTCGGTGCTGACGTGCGAATCGCGGCGTGGCGCCTGCGAGTTGTGCTACGGACGCAACCTCGCCACCGGCCGCATGGCGGAACTAGGCGAAGCGGTGGGCGTGATCGCGGCGCAATCGATCGGCGAGCCGGGCACGCAGCTGACGATGCGGACGTTCCACATCGGCGGCGCGGCCACCCGGGTCGGCGAGCAGTCCAAAATCGAAGCGCGCAGCGCCGGTTTCGCGCGGTTCGTGGACCTGAACGTGGTGGAAGGCCGAGCGAAGGCGCTGATCGCGATGAATCGTTCGGGCTTGATCGCGATCGTGGATGAAAAAGGACGCGAGAAGGAGCGCCACCACGTGGTCTACGGCGCGCGGCTGAAGGTGCGCGAAGGCGAGCCGGTGCAGGTGGGCCAGACGCTGGTGGAATGGGATCCCTACACCTTCTCGATCCTCACCGAAACGGGCGGCACGGTGCAGTTCAAGGACCTGGTCGCCGGGCTGACCATCGAGGAGCAGGTGGACGAAGTCACCGGACTGGCGCAGTTGGTCGTGACGCTGCCGCCAGGCGACGAAAAGCACCAGCCGACGATCCAGGTTCGCGACGCGAGCGGCAAGGCGAAAAAGAAATACCTGATGCCTTCCCGCGCGCACTTGATGGTGGCCGATGGCGACGAAGTGGCTCCGGGCGACATCCTGGCGAAAATCCCGCGCGAAACCACGCGCACCAAGGACATCACGGGCGGCTTGCCGCGCGTGACGGAACTCTTTGAAACGCGGCGTCCGCGCGATTCCGCCGTCATCAGCGAAATCGACGGTATCGTCAAATACGGCGAGATTTCCAAGGGCGCGCGGAAAATCTACGTCCAGAGCGAGGACGGGAAAACCACCAAGGAATACGCCATTCCGCGCGGCGTCCACATCAACGTCCAGGAAGGCGAGCGCGTGCGCGCCGGCGAGCCGCTGATCGATGGCCCGCTGAACCCGCACGACCTGCTGGCCGTGCTCGGCGAGAAGTTCACCCAGGCCTACCTCGTGAACGCGATTCAGGAGGTGTACCGGCTGCAGGGCGTGAACATCAACGACAAGCACATCGAAACGATCGCCCGTCAGATGATGCGCTGGGTGAAAGTCGAGGAAGTGGGCGATACCAGCTTCCTGCTCGACGAGCAGGTGGATAAGTTCCGCTTCCGCGAGGAGAACGAGCGTGCCATCCAGGAGGGTGGACGTCCCGCCACAGGCCGGCCGCTCCTGCTCGGCATCACCAAGGCTTCGCTTTCCACCGATTCGTTCATTTCCGCCGCGAGCTTCCAGGAAACCACTCGCGTGCTCACCGAAGCGGCGATCGCGGGCAAGGTGGATTACCTTCGCGGGCTGAAGGAAAACGTGATCGTCGGACGGCTGATCCCGGCCGGCACCGGTTTCCACCACTACCGCGGGATCAAGCTGCTGACCGAAGTTCCGAAGGAAGAGATCGTTCCAACGGAGCTGACGCCGGAAGAAGCGGCCACGCTCGATTACCTGCGCAAGGACACCGGAGCCGTCGCGGAAGGTTAAACTCGGACGGAAGACGCGCGGCCGCGCAACGCGTGGCCGTAACTAACAACCGACCGAAACAATTTGGCGGGAGGCGCGATTTGCGCTTCCCGCCATTTCCTTTTTTCGGTCGAACTCGACGCGCAAAGGTTGCGCTCCGATCCGGCAGGGAGTTGGACGGGCACCCCGGGAAGACCCGTGCCCTTGCTTTTCGTGACTCGCGGGTGCGGCAGGCGTATACTTCTCGCCCAGAGTGGTGCCTGAAAGGCCTTTTCGATTCATTCCCGCTTTACACCTCACTTGGAGGGGATACCATGCTGGGAAAACAGATTGGTGAAACGTCGGGGAAACGAATCGTGCGAAGAGTGCTTTCGACGAATCCGTTGAAGGTGGAAGTGTCTTTCGAGGAGAGTGGGAAAATGCTAGGAGTGGCGACCAGCGGCTTCGCGACCTATACGTCCGTTGTCGGTGCCGACGGCTCGCTGTACGGCGAAGGGGAAGGCGTGGTAGTCACTCAGGACGGTGACATGGCCACGTGGAAAGGTTCGGGGCGTGGACAGCTGAAGGACAAGGGAGCACTCAGCTATCGAGGCATTCTCTATTTTCAGACAACGGCGAAGAAGCTGGCGCCGTTGAACGCCGTCGCTGTTGTCTTCGAATACGATGTTGATCCGGAAGGGAAAACCAACACCAAGATGTGGGAGTGGAAGTAAGCGGCGGCCAATCTTCCGGCGCTTTCGTCGTAGCTCGCGCGGGCGTCACTCATCCGCGTCCGCGCGAGCGTGAATCGGAAGGTTCCATTTCGGCCTCTTTGAGCTTTCCGGGGAACGGGGCGGGAGCGGCGGCAGAAACCTATTTCTTCTTGTGCTTTTTGCCTTGCGGCTTCGCGTGCGAGCCCTCGACGCCGAAATCCCAAACGTACATATCGATGCCCTGGCCGGGGTCCACTTCCGCCAGAACGTATTCGCCGGGAGAAAGATCCTGGTCCGCGGTAATGCGATAGGTGTCGTTTTCGACCTGGTGCATCGTCAGGGGAATTTCATCGGCCTTGGTCCGCTTTTCGCCGAAATATACGCTGCGCACCTCGAGATCGCGGCGTTTGCCGTGAATGGTGGCTTGAATCAGGCGAAAACGCGGCCGCAGGCGGCTCGATGTGCGATAGAAGAAAACGGGCTCGGGGCTGGCGAAGCGGGTTTTCGCGTGTTTGCCGGCAAGCGAAACCGTGTATGTTTTCGAAAGCACGGGAACGGGCACGACGAGCGTGGCGAGGAACCGCCCTTTATTCAGATTGAGCTTGGCGAGATCGGTGTTCAGTTTGAGGATCGCACCGTCGCTGTAGGCGAACATGCCCTGTCCCGGCGGAAGCAGCACGCCCACCGGCAGCCCGAGGCCCGGACCCACGTCGTACTCTTCGGGATGGGCCTCGATATCCACGTCGCGAGCCAGCCGCATCGCTTTCTTTTCAGCGGCGCTGGGCGCGCCGGCGGCTTTGCGCGTCGCCGGCCAGTTCACCAGGCTCGACGGAATTTCTTCCCATTCCGAGCGTTCGACGCTGTAGTACCGGACGCGGTCGCCGACGATCTGGTATTTGCTGATCAGCAGGTAGCTGCCGTCCTTGAGGATGAGTTTCTGGCCTCGAATGCCTTCCGCGCTTTCGACGCTTTGCGGCGAGGGCTGAGACGTGGCGGGTTTCGATTGTGCGGCGAGTGGCAGCGAGAAAAGCAGGAAAACCAGAGAAACGCCGAGGATGACGTTCCGTGCGATGCGAAGATTCGCCCCCATTTTCACCGGAATCCCCGTTGGCGTGGCTTCCGCGTGACCGTTGGCCCCGCCACGCTACCTAGCATAAAGCCGAGAGGCGCCCGCGGGCAACGCAAGACAAATAAGGACGCGGAATGACCGGCGATGTGATTCGAGGCCGTGCGGGCTAATGCTGGCAGCGGGGGAAAAGCGCGGTGACGATGTAGAGATCGGAGACGCTGAAGAGCAGGTGAGCGCGCGCGCCGGCTGCCTGCGCCGCTTCGAGGGCCGTCGAGCCAGCCTGTTGCGCGGCTTCGATGAACGAGCCGAGATGGTGATTGCCCGCCAGCGCGCGAAGATGGTCCAGGCAGATGCCTGTGAGCGAGGAGACTTCTTCCTCGGTGAAAAACTTCTGGCTCGATCGAATCGTTAGCACGTCCAGCGCTCCTTAATTTCTACGATGCTCGCCCGAAACGGATGGCTGCTCAAGAGTACGAAAAGGCCGAAGTGTCGAATCGCACATTAGCTGATCCCCTTCGGTGCAAAAGAACGCAAGATACGCGCGGGCGCCTTTCGTCTGGGTCATCGGATAGACATGGAGCCGTGCGGGAACAGTTCTAGAACTACAGCTGTATGGGGTTGGCGTTGGGGAAGGCGATCAGGCGGCCGATGAGGACCGCTCAAAGGCGTAGGCCAGGGCCAGAACGCGGTCTTCTCCGAAATGGGGGCCGAAAATTTGCAGGCCCACCGGCAATCCCTCGCTCGTCAGGCCGCAAGGCACGGAAATTCCGGGAACGCCGGCGAGCGAGCCGGTGACCGTGTAAATATCAGCCAGATACATCGCGAGCGGGTCGGCCGTGCGTTCTCCCAGCCGGAAAGCGGGGATGGGCGAAGTGGGCGTGACGATCAGATCGCACTTCTCGAAAGCGAGATGGAAATCGCGCGCGATGAGCGTGCGCACTTTTTGCGCTTTCAGGTAATAGGCTTCGTAATAGCCCGCCGAAAGCGCATAGGTGCCCAGCATGATGCGGCGTTTCACCTCGGCGCCGAAGCCTGCCCCGCGCGTTTTCCGGTACATTCCCGCCAGGGTGTCGGCGGGAGCGCGCAAGCCGTAGCGCACGCCGTCGTAGCGCGCCAGGTTCGAGCTGGCTTCGGCCGTCGCGATCAGATAATACGTGGCAATCGCGTAATCGGTATGCGGCATTTCGAGCGGAACGCGCTGGCAGCCAAGCGATTCGAGCCGCGCGATGGCTGCTTCCACCCGTGCGCGCACATCGCCATCCATCCCTTCGCCGAAATATTCGCGCGGAACGCCGATCCGCATCCCGGCAACGGCACCCGTGAGCGCAGCCGCGTAATCGGGCACGGGGACGGGAGCGGACGTGGAATCGCACGGATCGCTGCCGGCGATCGCGCCCAGCAGCGCCGCGGCGTCGGCCACGCAGCCGGTCATCGGGCCCACCCGGTCGAGCGACGACGCAAAGGCAATGAGACCGTAGCGCGAAACGCGGCCGTAGGTGGGCATCAGCGCTGGAATGCCGCACAGCGCTCCCGGCTGCCGCACCGAACCGCCGGTGTCGGTGCCCAGCGCGGCGCAAACCAGCCCCGCAGCCACGGCGGCTGCCGACCCTCCGCTCGATCCGCCGGGTACGCGATCGGGCGCGACGGGATTCCGCACAAGGCCGTAAGCCGAATTTTCGTTCGAACTGCCCATGGCGAATTCATCGCAATTCGTTTTGCCGACGATGAGCGCGCCGGCGCGTTCCACGCGCTCGATGACGGTGGCATCGTAAGGCGGGCGGTAATCCTCGAGGATGCGCGAGCCGCAGGTGGTCGGCGTTCCTCGCGTCGCGAGCACGTCTTTCACGCCGAGGGTGAGCCCGGCCAGCGGTGGAAGCTGCTCGCCGCGTGCGACCAGTGCGTCCAGGCGGTCGGCTTGGGCGTAGGCGCGCTCCGGGGAAAGCGCCAGAAAAGCGTTAAGCCGCGGATTTTCGCCGGCGATTCGCGTGTAGCAATCGTCAAGCAATTCACGCGCCGTGAATTTCTTCGCGGCGAGGCCGGCGCGAATCTCGGCGGCCGACGGAGTCTTGCGTGGAGCGGTCATGATTCTCGCTCGATCACCTTGGGCACGCGGAAAAACGGCGGCTGCGCGTCGGGAGCGGCGGCGAGGGCTTCGGCGGTGATGCCGGCGCCGCGCGTTTCGTCGTCGCGCCACGCGGCCGAGGGATCGGCCGCTGCCGCGACCACCTGAGCCAGCGGATCGACGCTCGATGTATCAAGCGCGTTGAGCTTTTCGATATAGGTGAGAATCTGGTCGAGCTGCTCGCGGTAGGTTCCGAGCTCGGAAGCGGAAAGCTCGAGATGGGCGAGATCGGCCACGTGAAGCACGGTTTCGCGCGTGATTTTCATAGCGGGCCATCCAGTTTAGCAGAATTTGGCGGAGCGCCGGGCATGCCGCAGCGCGGCAATCGCTGAAGGATTTATCGCAAGGGGGTTGCGGCGGCGGGGGCAAGCGCGATAGAGAGTAATGCGAGGAGGACCGCGTGGGATACCTGCCAATTGAAAATCACGGGGTAGTTGGCGACCTTCACACGGCCGCGATGGTCGGGATGGACGGCACGATCGACTGGCTGTGCCTGCCGCAATTTGATTCTCCCGCGGTTTTCGCCGGGCTGCTCGACGACAAAAAAGGCGGATGGTTTCGAATCGAGGCGCAGGATGGCGCGGTGACGCGCAAACAGTTCTACTGGCCCGATACGAACGTCCTGGTGACGCGCTTCCTTTCTCCCGACGGCGTGGGCGAAATCGTGGATTTCATGCCGATCGAGGAGACGCCCAAGTGGGGCGGCGAACACGCCCTGGTGCGCGAAGTGCACGGCCTGCGCGGAACGGTGAAATTCAACCTGGAATGCCGGCCCGCTTTCGATTTTGGCCGGGCAAAGCACACGGTGAGAGCGACCGGCGCGGGAGTGGCTTTCGATTCGGAAGACATGGCGCTCGATTTGATGGCAACGCTGCCGCTCCGGGCCGAGGATGGAACCGCGAAGGCGGAATTCGTTCTCGATGAGGGCCAAAAGGCGATTTTCGTTTTGCAGCAGATTGCGCCGGGAGCCGAAGCCGGCCGAAAGCTGGAAGAAGGCGAGGTGCGCGAGCTTTTCGAGCGAACGGTGAAGTATTGGCGTCGCTGGCTCGCGCAATCCAGCTACCGCGGCCGCTGGCGCGAGATGGTGAACCGCTCGGCGCTGGCGCTGAAACTGATGACGTTCGAGCCAAGCGGCGCGATCGTGGCCGCGCCCACGTGCAGTCTGCCGGAATCGGTCGGCGGCGACCGGAATTGGGATTACCGCTACACGTGGATTCGCGACGGGGCGTTCACCCTCTACGCGCTGATGCGAATTGGATTCACCGAGGAAGCGTCGAAATTCATGAAGTGGCTCGAATCCCGTTGCCACGAACTCGAGCCGGATGGCTCGCTGCAGGTGCTTTACGGAATCGACGGACGGCACGACCTCGCCGAAAGCACGCTCGATCACCTGGAGGGGTATCGCGGATCGCGGCCCGTTCGCGTGGGAAACGGCGCTTACCGCCAGCGCCAACTCGATATTTACGGCGAGTTGATGGATTCGATCTACCTTTACAACAAATACGCTACCCCGATTTCCTACGAACTGTGGAAGGATGCTCGCAAGCTGACCAATTGGGTGACGCGCAACTGGCGTGCGAAAGACCAAGGCGTTTGGGAAATGCGCGGGCCGGCGCAGGATTTCGTCTATTCCAAGGCGATGTGTTGGGTTGCTCTCGATCGGGCGCTGCGCCTGGCCGATAAGCGCGCGTTTCCCGCCGAACGCGAAAGTTGGCTGGAAGCGCGCGACAGCATTTATGAGGACGTCTTCGAAAAAGGATGGAATTCCCGGCGGGGCGCCTTCACGCAGAGCTACGGCAGCGATGCCCTGGACGCCGCCAACTTGATTCTGCCGCTGGTGTTTTTCCTCGCTCCGAACGACCCCAAAATGCAGCAGACGCTCGAAGCGATCGCGAAATCGCCGCGCGAGGGCGGACTCGTATCGAACGGATTCGTCTACCGCTACCACACCGGCGACGGAGCCGACGGGTTCACCTGCGAGGAAGGTTCCTTCAATATGTGCACGTTTTGGCTAGTCGAGGCGCTGACTCGCGCAGGCCGCACCGATCGCGCCCAGCTAGACCGCGCCCGCCTGATTTTCGACCAGATGATGGGCTACGCGAACCATTTGGGGCTGTATGCAGAGCAGACCGGCGCCTGTGGCGAGGCGCTCGGAAATTTTCCGCAGGCTCTCACGCATCTTGCGCTCATCAGCGCCGCGTGCAATCTGGATCGGGCGCTTGGCGGCGGCGAAGGAAATGGCACGCACG
>JAKASX010000145.1 GCA_021818865.1 Acidobacteriota bacterium | reverse complement strand
AACAAAGCATAAAGAACTTCTAAATCCCTGCGAGGAGAACGGCATCGCACCCACCTCACAACCTGCCTATCGCATCGGGCCTTTTCATTTCGACCCCGATCAACTCCTCCTCTTCCACGACGGGCGGTTGATTCCGCTCCCTCCCAAGGCTTTGCAGTTGCTCCGCGTCCTGGTGGAAAATCACGGGCGCCTGGTCGATCGGGAACGCCTGATGAACACCCTCTGGCCAGACTGCTTCGTCGAGGACGCCAATCTTTCCGTCCACATCTCTCAGCTTCGCAAGGCCCTTGGGCAATCCTCCGAGCCAGGCTATATCGAGACGGTTCCCCGCCGCGGCTACCGTTTCGTAGGGCCGGTCTCCCGGGAATCCGAGGGAGGGGAAGACGCTGCCTCAGCGTCTATGGCTGCGTCTGCCGCGCCGGAGCCCATTTCCGCTGGCCCCCTTTTTGCTCCGCTTCGGCTTCCTTTGCGGGCTCGCCTCCGGCAAGACTTTCGCAATTGGCCGCGTCGCGCCGCCTTGGCCACCGTTCTCCTACTGCTTTTCCTCGTCGCTACGGCAACAGTTCTCACGACCAGAGCCCGGCCGGGCGCGCTTTCTCGTGACGGCGGCGTTTCTTCCGATGTTTCGCGGTTGGCCTCGTCATCCCGGTCGTCGTTCCTCCCGGATACCGGCTTTGCCTCCAGCAACGCTTTAAGGAAATCGGGCACCGGGAGCGTCGCGGCCTATGACGCCTACCTCGAAGGCCTGCACTTCCTCAATGAGCGCAGCCCCTCGGCGCTGCGGACCGCCATCGGCTACTTTGAAAAGGCCGTCACCATGGATCCCAATTACGCGCTTGCGGACGCGGGCATAGCCGATTGCTACGTACTGCTCGCTATGGACCCGGCCACCGATATTAGCCGTATCCGCCATCACGCGGAGAAAGCGGCGTTGCGCGCTGTGGCCCTGAGAAATCGCGCGGCCGAGGTTCATACGTCGCTTGCCGCCGTCGAGGCGGTTTTTGAATGGCAATGGGCCGGCGCCAAACGCGAATTCCAGCGCGCTATCAAACTGGACCCAGATTACGCGCCAGCACGCCATTGGTACGCCATTCTGTACCTCGCTCCTCGCGGCCGACTGGACGAGGCCATTGTCCAAATGAAATTAGCTCGTCAGCTCGACCCGGCTTCGCCCATTTTCGCGACCGATCTCGGCTGGCTTTATTACTGCCAACATCATTACCGCTCCGCGGCGAACCAGCTCCGTCAAGCCCTCGCGCTTGATGTGAACTTTGTTCCCGCGCACTACCGGCTCTCGCAGCTCTACCTCGCGCAAGGGAGGGAAATGAAGGGAATCAGTGAGATCGAAGCGGATCTCCGCTCCGCCGGCAAAGAGGACGAGGAGCGCTTGCTCGCCCGGGTTTTGGCGACCTCGGGTCCCGCGGGGCTGCGCGGCTTATATGAGAATCAAGCTCGCCGCATCTGGTCCCAGCACCGGCCAGGGACGGCGAGCGAAGTAGCGGCATCGGCAATCCAGGCCGGCGATACCACGCTGGCCATGGAAGCACTCCGCCGCGCCGTTGCCGAACACGATCCCGATTCCATCTACCTCAAAATCGATCCCTCCTGGAATCGGCTGCGTTCCGATCCCGACTTCGCCGGGCTGTTGCGCCGGGTGGGGCTGCCCCCGGAATAAGCACTTCCGCCGATTTCGTTAATTCCTGACACTGAATCAATCAGGCTCGCTTCCCCAGGCGTTGGCAACCCCTACGCGAGTCGCAGGCCGATTCATCGCGCTTGCGCGACGCTTGCACCCTCCATGGCCTGCCACGAATCAGTTGCACTCTACCTCTTCCCTCCATCGATCGAGGAAACACCGTCCCGGGCCACTTGTTCGCGTCGCCAACCCGCTGCTAAAATCGCGTTCGACCGCAGGCTCCGCTCTGGCCGACCTGCCGTCGGCGGCGTTCCCACTCGAAGCGCCCATTGGCTTCCCCCAAGGAGCAAGTTATGCCCGCATTCCCAGGCGTGGATTTCGTGGATTTCGATTCCCTGCTGAGCGACGAGGAAAGACTCGCCCGCCAGACGGCGCGCCAGTTTGTCGACGACCGCGTTTTGCCGATCATCGAAGAGTGCAATCGCGACGCCCGGTTTCCGCTGGACTTGGTCCCGGAGATGGCCGAACTCGGCTTTTTCGGGGCGAACCTGCAAGGCTACGGCTGCGCCGGAATGTCCAACGTGGAATACGGCCTGGTGATGCAGGAACTCGAGCGAGGGGATTCCGGGATGCGGAGCTTCGCTTCGGTGCAAAGCGGGCTGGTGATGTATCCGATCTACGCGTTCGGCACCGAGGCGCAAAAGGAGAAATGGCTTCCCGCGCTGGCGCAGGCCAAGGCGATCGGGTGCTTCGGCCTCACCGAGCCGCAATTCGGCTCGAATCCCGGAGGGATGCTGACGCGCGCCGTTCACCGCGGCGACCGCTGGGTGCTGAACGGCGAGAAAATGTGGATCACCAACGGCTCGATTTCCGACGTGGCCGTCGTCTGGGCCAAGACGGAAGACGACGTGGTGCGCGGATTCCTGGTGGAAAAAGGCACGCCCGGTTTCAAGGCTTGGGACGTGCACGGGAAATGGTCGCTTCGCGCCTCGATCACTTCCGGGCTATCGCTGAGCGATTGCGAAATCCCCGCGGAAAACCTGCTGCCCGGCGTCGAAGGGCTCAAAGGGCCGCTGATGTGCCTCAACCAGGCGCGGTACGGCATCGGCTGGGGCGCGATTGGCGCGGCGATGGCCTGCTACCAGACGGCGCTCGACTACGCCAAAACGCGGCGCCAGTTCCAGAATCGGCCGATCGCCTCGCATCAGCTCGTGCAGGAGAAGCTCGTCTGGATGATTGCGGAAATCAGCAAGGCGCAACTGCTGGCGCTGCACGTCGGCCGGTTGAAGGACCAGAAGCGGGTGGATCACACGCACATTTCCCTGCTCAAGATGAACAACGTGGCGATCGCGCTCGAAACCGCGCGGAGCGCACGATCGGTGCTCGGAGCGAACGGCATCGTGGACGATTACTGCGTGATGCGCCACATGAACAATCTGGAGTCCGTCTACACCTACGAAGGCACGCACGATATCCACAAGCTGATCATCGGAGAGAAAATCACCGGCGTGGCTGCTTACGTTTGAGCCGACCGCCGGCCGCGATACTTTGCGCCATGGCCCTTGCCGAAGAACTCGCCGCACTCGACGCCATCGCCCAGGCCGAACTGGTTCGGCGCGGCGAAATTCGGCCGATGGAACTGATGGAAGCGGCGATCGCTCGCGCCGAGCGTGTGAATCCGGCGCTGAACGCCATCGTCACCCCGCTCTACGATCGGGCGCGAGCCGCGGCGCGAGGCGAATTGCCCGACGGACCGTTTCGCGGCGTTCCGTTCCTTCTGAAAGATCTGGTCGCCTCGTATGCCGGCGTGCGCATGACCTCCGGCTCGGCATTTCTGCGCGATTACGTTCCCGATCACGATAGTGAGCTCGTTTCCCGCTTCCGCCGCGCCGGCCTCGTCGTTTTCGGCAAAACGAACACGCCGGAATTCGGCATCTTGCCCACCACCGAACCGCAGCTCTTCGGTCCGTGCCGGAATCCGTGGAACGTCCGCCATTCCACCGGCGGATCGAGCGGGGGCTCGGCGGCCATGGTCGCCGCGGGCGTGGTGCCGATGGCGCACGCTAACGACGGAGGCGGCTCTATTCGCATCCCTGCGTCGTGTTGCGGGGTTTTCGGCATGAAGCCTACGCGCGCCCGAAATCCGCTGGGACCGGACATCGGCGACATCATGGGCGGTCTGGTGGCGGAACACGGCGTCACGCGCTCGGTGCGCGATTCGGCGGCTTTGCTCGACGCCGTTTCCGGCCCTGGTGTGGGAGATCCCTACTTTGCGCCGCCGCGCAACCGTCCATTTCTCGACGAAGTGGGCGCCGATCCGGGCCGCTTGCGGATCGCGTTCACCACCGTGGCTCCCTCCGGAGCCAAAATTCATCCGGAATGCCTCGCCGCCGTGCACGACGCGGCGAAACTTTGCCAGAACCTCGGCCATAGTGTCGAGGAAGCCGCGCCACAAATCCCCGGCGAGCGGATGGTGGATGCATTTCTCACCGTTTGGCGAGCCGGAACGGCCAATGCGGTCGAATCCATGGCTCTCCTGACCGGCCGTCAGCCCACAGCGGAACTTTTCGAGCCGCTCACCTGGGCCCTCTATGAGCTCGGCCGGCAGGTCAGCGCGCCGTCGTACCTGCTCGCGCAGACCGTTCTGCAAGCCATTTCGCGCCAGATAGCTGGATTCATGCTTCGCTACGACGTCTGGCTCACGCCGACGCTCGCCGATCCGCCGCTTCCGCTCGGCTCGTTCGATCCGGCACCGGGCAATCCGCTCGCCGGCTTCGAACGCGCCGTCCAGTTCGTCCCGTTTACTCCACTCGCGAACTTGAGCGGGCAGCCTGCGATGTCTGTTCCTCTCTATTGGAGCGCGGACGGGCTGCCCATCGGCGCGCATTTCATCGGGCGATTTGGCGATGAAGCGACGCTTTTCCGCCTCGCCGGCCAACTGGAAGCCGCGCGGCCGTGGCAGAAGCGCAAGCCGCCCATCTTTGCCGGCGAACCCGCCGTGAGGTGAATTTAATCCTGGCGTGGAACACCGGCCTCGCGCTTGTCGTATTCTTAGAAGAGGCTTCGAGGTCAATCCCCGGAAGCCAGTTCGGGAGACGAGAGGCGAGCGATGACCACCCCTGCGCAAGGCCCACCGCCCGGCGTTCCGCTCCCGCAAGGACCGCCTTCATCCAATACCCGGGCACTCCTGTGGGTGTTAGGGATCGTCGTTGCGCTCGTGGTCGTGTTCGTCGGCGGAGGCCTTTATATCGCCAGCCGCATCGTGCGCAATGTGACGGTCGGTCCGAACGGGAACGTGCAAGTGAGCACGCCGGCGGGAGAAATCAGCGTCAAGAAAACCACCGTGGATACAACCGGGCTTCCCGTCTTTCCGGGCGCGACGCTCCAACCCAAAGGCGCGCAGGTTCAGTTCGAGCCTTCCAAGGAAGAGGGGGGCGGAGTTGGCGTCAACGTCGCAAGCTATGTGACTTCCGCTTCACTCAACGAAGTCGCCGCGTGGTACCGGAAGAATCTCGATCCCAGTTTCGAGGAGCGGCACGGGGACCGGGTCGGAAGCACCGATTTCGGCGTGATACAGATGGGCCATCCCAGTATCGCCTTCGTCTCGAAAAACGAAGCCCACGACCGCGCACGCATTATCGCGCTCAAACCCGAAGGCGATCAGACGAAGATTGCACTCGTTCGCGTGGGCAAGCAGGAACCCCAGTAGCGCGGGAACCGAGCCAGGAAAGATCAGCCGGCCGGGGATGAAGTTCGCGGCGGGAGGATAAGCCAGCGCACAAATTCGTGCGCCTGCCGCGTTGGATTCGGGTGACGCGGACTCTGCCGGAGAGTCTTTTCGGCAAACTCGTTTTTCAGCGTTGCGCCAGATGCCCGGCCGCCATCGCTCCGTGCCGGCCGGTTTCGGCGTGGGTGCGCGGTGTCAGCGGCCTCGTCGCGTGGCCGTGACCGTTGCCGTTTCCGTTGCCGTTCGAGCCTTCCAGGTGCTCGCTGATGGCCTGCAGCCGCTTCAGAATGGATTGCCACTGATTGAAATCGAGCTGGCGCAGGAACGGCCGAACGCCCTGAATGAAGGGATCCTCCAGTAGGGCCTCGCTCTTCGTCGCCGGAATGAAAAACCGGTTCAGGCCCACGCCGAGCGATTCGGCAATCTTCTCGAGCGTGCCCAGGCTGGGCGTCATCTGGCCGCTCTCGATG
>JAKASX010000144.1 GCA_021818865.1 Acidobacteriota bacterium | reverse complement strand
CTGCCGAGCCGGTTCGGAACGCCGGCAGCACAAAAACACCGCGGTAAAACCCGCTCAGCATCCCCAAATCAGCCCAAAAGAAAAGAAAAACAGCCACCCAAAGCGATTTTTCAGCAGCCTGCTAGGACCATTGCGAGCTCGTTGCGGCTGCTAGCGTTGACTATGAAGGCCTCCAGGGAGCCTTCGACCCGGCGGCACGTTGTCCCCGTTAGCTCCTCGAAGAAGCATCGCGCCTGTGTGAAGGCCCGGAAACCGTGGTGTCGGATGCGCGACAATATGGGCTTAGCCCTATCCTGGCCCAGTAGCTGAAGGACATGTCCCATTGCGAACGAGCGGGCCCCTTGATCAAAGGCTGAAGCGTAGAGATAGGTCCGTGCCAAATAGCCGACCAGGGAGCTAAAGCCGTCGACATTCTCATTGAACTGGGACTCCTGGACGTCAAGCAGCGGCGCGCAGCCGCAAACCTCGTCCATGACTCCGCGGTAGGACTGAGGTGCGACGTAGGCCGCCTTCAGGGCCCCAAGCAGGTTCTGTGGGTCTGCCAGAGGCAGTGCCTCCTCGACTAGATGGCGGGCGAAGAGGCTGCCGCGACGCGCAAGACGCAGCAACTGGTCGAGCGTGTAGCACGTTACGTTGACTGGCCCGACGGCATAGGGCGCTGTGTGAACGGGCGTTACCTGCAGGATGTCAACGTCGGACGTATCTTCGGCATCGCCCCTTGCGTGGCTCCCATACAGGAAAAGGGTTCTAAAGGGGCTCCTTACTAGCGGTAGAATCCTTTGGGCGTTATCAGCGGTAAACACGGTGGATCACGACAGCCGCCACGAGCGCATACCAGAAGAGCCCTAGCACGGCTCCGGCTGTGAGGAGGGCGGTAGCGAGCCTTCCGCCGCTAAAAGCTGTGTAGCCGATGGCGAGAAACAACGAAGCCGCGCGCGCGAGCTGTTGCAAGACGAGCGACGGCTCAAGGGAGTGGAGGCGGCAGTCCTGGTTCATGAACTTCACGTGGGAACTGGACAACACTGCTGCATAAAGCGGTATGAGGACGATCCCGCCCAGGAGAAGGCGGGCAAGCGAGGTGCCTCCCCTTGTGGCGTGAAGGAGCAACCATCCAGCAGAGACCTGGGCCACTCGGACTGGGAAGCGACGGATGCCCTCCTTAAAAGGATGAGTTCTGAGCGCCTTGACGCGTGCCGTTACCTCGGCCCGCTTTAGCTCAAAAAGCCCGCTATCGGAGTAGGCGGTGTGGTGTATCTCTGTGTTCGATTTGAGAAGTTGGGCAGCGAGCTTCCGGCGAACCTCGACCCAATCGTCTGCTATCTGGGCGGCGGACTCTTCCCCTTCCGGCATGGCGCCCGCATAGTTATAAGCTGGGGCAGGCGACCCCTTGAGGAAGGCATTCGGGTCGACCTCCGTAGCCACGAAGCTGGTATTCTCCGCTGTGCACTCGGTAAAGGTGCAGTCGAGAAACTGGCACTCTCTGAACTCGGAGGTACTAAAATCACAGCGAAAGAAGGCGCAACCCTCAAACGTCACGTGGATGAACGTGGTTCCTCCAGCCATGCAGCGTTCGAAGGTGCAATCCTTGAAGGTCGATCCTGATACGTTGGACTCGCCCCTATCGTCTGGCCTGTGAAACTTGCACTCGTGGAAATCCGCGCCCGAGAAGACCAAGTTGGGGACCAAGAGGTGGAACCTGACGCCCGGAACGGAGCGGCGCTTGGTTTTTTCGAACCGGGTCGGCAGCTTCGTGTGCAGGTCGTCGGATTTTTCAATGGCGATTTCCCGGGTCGGATAGGGAGTTCCGAAGGTGGCGCGACGCCGTGTGGGATCTCTGTCATTCCGCCAGGTCTTCTCGATCGGTTGCGGCTTGATCTTGGGGGCAAAAGGGCCGTTCCATGCGTCGGTGGGCGCAGCGGCGGCAGCGGGCTCTCGTTCCTGTCGCAGCGGGGACTCCCCGGGGGTTATCTCCATTTTGTTAATTACGCCAAGGCTCTAAGGGCAAGGTGAAGCCTAGCTCCCCATTCGCCGGAATGTCAACCAGCGCAGCCTGCCCTCATGGCGCTCGATCTGGCCATCCCCCCTCCCGCACAACAATCGCGGATCCACGCGCGGAGGGAGAGCGCTGGACGAGCTATTCGATCACGACGCGGAGGAATTTTTTCTTGCCGGCGCGTAGCAGAATCGCGCCGGGGTGCGAGCAGTCGATTTCCTGGCGAATATCGGCCACGCGGGCGCCGTCGAGTTCCACGCCGCCCTGCTTGATCAAGCGTTCGGCTTCGCTGCGCGATGGAGCCATGCCCGCTTCCACGAGCAACGCAACGAGGCGCCGCGGTTCGCCGCGCGGAATGCGCCATTCGGGCGCTTCCTCGGGAGTTTGCCGTTCGCGGAAAACCCGCTGAAATTCCGCGGCGGCCTCTTCGCCTGCCGCGTGCCCGTGGAACGTCGAGACGATCGCCGTTGCCAGGCGCATCTTCGCGTCCATGGGATGCAGCCTGCCGGCGGCCACTTCGTTTCTCAGCTTCGCCACGCCATCCGGCGGCAGATCGGTCAGCAAATCCCAGTAGCTCCACATCAACTCGTCGGAGATGGACATCAATTTTCCGAACATGTCGCGCGGCGGCTCGGAAATGCCAACGTAATTCCCGTAGGATTTCGACATTTTCCGCTGGCCGTCGAGTCCGACGAGGATCGGCATCGTGAGAATCACCTGCGCCCGCAAACCGTATTCGCGCTGAATTTCCCGGTGAACCAGCAGATTGAATTTCTGCTCCGTCGCACCGAGTTCGACATCCGATTCGAGTTTCACCGCGTCGTAGGCGGTCAGAAGCGGATAGAGCAGTTCGTGGACGGAGATTGGCAGATTCTTTTCGAGCCGGGTGTGGAAATCCTCGCGTTCGAGCATGCGCGCGAGGCGATAATGCGAGCAGAGGCGAACGATCTGCTCCGCGGTCATTTTTCCGAGCCATTCGCTGTTGTAGCGGACCTCGGTTTTCTCGCGAGCGAGAATCTTGTAGACCTGTTCGAGGTACGTTTTTGCGTTGGCGTCCACCTGCTCGCGCGTCAGCGGCGGCCGCGTTTCCGATTGCCCGGTCGGGTCGCCGATCATCGCGGAAAAATCGCCGATCAGGAAAATAGCGGTGTGGCCCATGTCCTGGAAATGTTTCAGCTTGCGCAAGACGACGGTATGGCCCAGGTGCAGATCGGGAGCGGTCGGGTCCACGCCCAGGTACGCGCGCAGAGGCTTGCCGGTTTTCGCCGATTGTTCCAGACGCTCGCGCAGCTCTTCCGGGCGAATCGTTTCGGCCGCGCCTTTGGTCAGGTAGGCGATCTGTTCTTCGACGGGAGGGAATTCGCGCTTTGCCGTCATCGCTTCAGGCTTCCCCGGAGGTCAAAATCACGCGCCGGCCCTCGATCCGGTAGCGCCCTTCGAGCACGATGCGCGCGGCTTCGGAATAAACGCGATGCTCCTCGGCCAGGATGCGTTCGGCGAGCGATTCCGGCGTGTCGGCGTCGCGGATGGGAACGACCGCCTGCAGCACGATCGGCCCGGCGTCCAACGTTTCGTCCACGAAATGAACGGTGCAGCCGGAAAATTTCACGCCGTGCTCGAGCGCCTGCCGCTGCGCTTCGAGGCCGGGAAACGCGGGCAGAAGCGAGGGATGGATGTTGAGGATTTTTCCGCGGAATTTTTCGACGAAATACGGGGACAAGAGGCGCATGTAGCCGGCGAGGCAAACGAGATCCGGCTTTACTTCTTTAAGCGCGGCGGCAACCATCCGGTCGTACGCTTCGCGCTCGAGCCCTTTCGAGGGAATCACGCGCGCCGGAATGCCGCGTTCGCGAGCGCGTTCGACACCCGGCGCGCCTTCGCGGTTGCTCACCACGAGCACGATTTCCGCGTTCGGAATCCGGCCGGCCGCGACGCTCTCCGCGAGCGCCTCGAAATTCGAGCCGCGTCCCGAAAGCAGCACTGCAATCCGTTTTTTCATCGCTCAGGCAAAGTAGCACATCGCGCTCGCGCCGCAAAATCCCGCGGGGCCAGCAGTTATTTGCGCCCAGCCGGGTTGTGGCCGAGTGGGAACTGCCGGCATCTAAGTAAGTGTATGTGGAGGGGAGAAAGTTTGAGGCCATCTCATGACGTCATTATTTTGGAGCAGGGGGTGGTTGGCAGCGATTTTCATCCTTGCGGGAGCTTCCGTGGCGAAGGCCGAGCCGGCCCGGATGCCCATGCCCGGTTCGCTGAACAGCGTGGAAGGACAGGTGACATTCGATGGACACCCGGCGCGGGCGTTCGAGAGTGAGGCTCGGGGAAAGCCCGAAATCATTGAGACGAGACGCGGAAAGGCGGAGTTACTGCTGACGCCAGGCACATTTTTGCGAATCGGCGGCGATTCCCAAGCGCGAGTCGTTTCGCGAAACCTGGGCAATACGACCGTGAGACTTGTCAAAGGGTCCGCGATACTGGATGCGCAGGCAAATTTCAAGCACGACGTGACCCTCCTGATGGATGGCACGCGAACGAGAATCGCGAAGAAGGGCATATACGCCTTCGACGCCAAGGGACAGCGAATCGGCGTGCTGCGTGGGAAGGCGATCGTCTTCGAGGGCAAATCGCGCGTGACGGTGAAGGGCAAACGCCAGGTGCGAATCTCGAGCCAGACGCCTCTCGAAACCAGCAAATTGAACGTTCGCGCAATCAGGTCCAGCGCGCTGTACCGGTGGAACGAGTCAAGAAACCGGTATGAATCGAAGGCCAGGAGAAGCGTGCAGGAGGCGATCGGGCAAACCGTCCGCTGGTATGGTCCGGGATGGTATTGGTCGCGCTTCTGGGGTTTCTATGCCTACCTGCCTTCCGCCGGGCCCTACTACTGGAGCCCGTATTACGGCCCTTACTACGGTCCCGCCTGGGGTGATTGGGATGGAGATTCGGGTTGGGGCGGGTGGGGTTGGGGTGGTTGGGACGACGACGACGGCGACGGTGGGTAGCTGAAAAACCATTCGTTTGCGTTTGCCGCTCGCGGCGAGGGTCAACGGCGAATGTTTCTCGTCGCAGCCCCCGCCGCGCAGTGCGGCACAGTCTCTTTGTGCGCTACTCCGTTTCCAGCAGGTAGCCCGTCTTGCCGACGTTGAAGCAACGCGTCGCGCCGATCAGGTCGGATTTTCCGGCGCACTCGTGGATGTGGCCGCAGAAAAGATACGCTGGTTGCCGCCGCTCGACCCATTCGCGCAGCACCCGGCTGCCGGCGTGGCGCCCGGGAGCGACTTCGTCGAGCGCCGTATTCCGCGGCGGGAAATGCACCGCCAATGCAAACGGCGAGGGCAGATTGTCGAATTGGCCGAGCGCTTCGGCGATTTCCTCTTCCGAATATTCGCCGGGAGTATCGAAGGGAGTGGGGTTGCTGTAGCCGAGGCCGGCCCAGTGCATCCCGCCCAGCTGCCGCGCCTGCCGGTGAAAATCCACCAGACCGAACCGCGAGCAGAAATCGCGATTGTCCTGTTCGGTTTCGTGATTGCCCGGCAGGACCCACACGCGCTCGCCGAATTTGCCGAGCATCTGGCCGCAGCGGTCGAGCCCGCGCCCGAAATTCGAAAGGTCGCCCGCGGCGATATAGACGTCCGCCGGCTGGGCGAGCAGGCGTTCGAGCGCCCGCGTATCGCCGTGAATGTCGCTGAAGATCAGGATTTTCATCGCTCACCTCGCCGCTTCAGCGCGTGATCCAGCCTTGGCGCAACACCTGGCCATTCGGCGCGAACACCACGCGGAAAACGAACGGGCGCCGGCCTTCGCGGCGTTCGTAATTGAAAAAGCGCATATCGAGCAGCTCGACCACGCTGTCGCGTCCGCGATCGAAAAACCGCACCACGGGAAACCGCGCGAAGCCCAGATAGG
>JAKASX010000037.1 GCA_021818865.1 Acidobacteriota bacterium | reverse complement strand
TGGCTGTAGACGGCGCCGGGCGAGGAATTGGGGAAGGTCAGGCCACCGAGAACCTTGAAATCGCTCGCCGGAAGCTGCGCGATGGGATGCAGTGCGTAGGCGGCTTCGGCGGCAGTGGCGATGGGACTGGGAGAAGTGGTGTCGAAACCGTTGACGGTACGGCCGTAGCTTTCGGCGTAGGGAGTGTCGTGCTCGAAACGGATGCCGAGGTTGAGCGTGAGATTGCTGCGCAGGCGCCAGTTGTCCTGGAGGTAGCCGGCGAAATAGTAGGAGATGAAAGTGCCGTAGGAATTCACGGTGTATTCGCTGGAGCCGCTGTTGCTCGGCAGGCCGAGCAGGAAATCGGCGAGATCCTGGCCGAAGGGCGCGGCGGGTGAGCTGGACGTGGGGCCGTTGGTCCAGTTGGTGCCGAAGGCGTAGCAGCCGTCGGGACAGCCGTAGCTGATCGTATCGAGACGGTACTGCCGGAGATCGACGCCGAAGTGGAGTTCGTGGTTGCCGACCATTTTCATTACATCGCCGAAAATCTGATAGGAACTGGAGGGAACGGCGGAATCGTTGGTGTTGCCGAGGCACTGAAAGCTGGTCTGGCTGCCGCAACTGCCGGAGAACTCGATGGCCGGCATCTGGAGACGCTGGGCGCTGCTGGCGACATAAGAAGGAAAGCCGAGCGATGTGGGATCGAAGCCGATGCTGGGATCGCCATGGATTTCCTTCATGTAGGTCCAGTTGGCGCGAACGTCGGCGACGGTGGTGGGCGAGATGGTGTAGACCTCGTCGATTGTTCCACCCCAGTTTTCGCGAGAGAGGGTGACGCCGGTGGCAGCGTTGCCGAAGTAATTGTTTTTGCCCTGGAGGCGATAGTTGTGGCGAACGTCGAAGAAGAGATGGCTACGGTCGCTCATGTTCCAATCAAGGCGGCCGAGTTCGTTATCGAAGGAATCTTTGCTGGTGTTGTTGTTGACGAAGTTATCGAAACCTTCGCTCGTGCCGAGGCCGGGAGTGGGCTGCGGATAGAACTTCAGATAAGACTGGGCGATCGGGCTGATGAGGCTCGAGGGAATGACGTTGCAGGGGACGCTGCCGGTGACGGGCGTTTGAGTTCCATTGGGATTGGTGGGCAACGCATTGCCGGAAGCGTCGCAATAGAAAGGCTGGCGATCGATGGTGCTGCCGTTGAGAACGCCGGAATACGGATTGTAAATCTGGTATTGCGAGCCGAGAGCGGAAAGGGCGGAAAGATCGCCATTGCGCTCGGCGGCGGTGGGAACGGTGGTGAGGTCGGTGGTGGGCTGGGAATCGCCAAGGTTTTCCCAGGCGAAAAACCAGAAGAGCTTGTTTTTGCCGTTGTAGACCTTGGGGATGAAGACGGGACCGCCGGCGGTGAGACCGTACTGATTGAAGTGGGTGACCGAGAGCGGATTGCCGGCGCGATTATTGAAGAAGGTGTTCGCGTCGAGATTGGACGGCTGGGAGAATTCGTACATCGAGCCGTGGAAACCATTAGTGCCCTGCTTGAGGATCTGATTGGCGGTGCCACCGTAGCTGTGGCCGTAGGCGGCGTCGGTATTAAAAGCGTCGACGGTGACTTCCTGGACGGCGTCCTGCGGTGGGCTGTAGGCGAGCGCGCCACTCCAGATTTCATCGGGAGCGCCGTCGAGGAGGAGTTCGCTGACCTGGGAGGGAGTACCGCCGATGCTCCAGGCGGCGGCGCCGTTGTTATCGAAGGGATGGACGAGGGAGGGATTCGACGTGGCGACGACGCCGACGGAAAGCTGGGCGAGCATCATCGGCGTGCGGCCGTCGAGCGGCAGATCCTCGACCTGCTTGGTGGTGATGACCTGGCCGGTGGAGGCGTTGACGGTGTTGACCAGGGGAACGTTCGAAACGACGCGGACGCTCTGGCTGATGGCGCCCAGTTGCAGATGGACATCAATCATGGCGTGCTGGCCGGAGGCGAGATGCAGCCCCTGGTGAACAAACGTCTTGAATCCCTTCGCTTCGGCCCGGAGCGTGTAGTCGCCGGGCAAGAGAAAAGGAATCGTGTAGCCGCCGGTGGAACCGGAAACGGTGCGGGTGGTGGTGCCGGTGCGAATCTCGGTGGCCACGACGGTGGCGCCGGGGACGGGCGAGCCGCTGGGGTCAGAGACCACGCCGCTGATCGTCGCCCGGAATTCCTGCGCCCGAAGGACTGCCGGGGCAGCCAAAACGAAAGCAAAAAAGAAAACGAGAAAACGGAACCTCATGGACCTAAACCCCCTCGCGCTCATAAATTCTCCGCTGGACCGCCCGAACGGGGCCCGGCCAATCGAGAGGAAGGTGAGCTGACGCGCGCCCGACTCGACGTAAATTCCGGGACCTCGCCCTGCCCTAAAGCGAACGCCCAAAGGACCCACTGCCGGGAGGGCTGTGGGGAGGCGCAGCCGACCGGCAGGGAACCGTATAGCGCAGGCGGGCGGGGAAGTCAAGAAAACTTTTCAACTGCCGTTGAATATTTTCATATCACGTCTGGAAGCGGTGCGGGGAATGACGGGGTGGTTTATGGGGAGAAAGATATTTGCAATGAAGTGGTTATCTGGAAGTCATTTGGGCTGATAGCGGTAGGAGTGTGCGGGAGGGATGGTGCGAGGGCAGCGTCCGGAGAGGTTTTTCGGATCCTTGCTTGAAAATTTTACAAGCCGCCTGTAAGATGGCGCACAGCTTTTCGGGACGCGCCCTGCCCGTCGGCGCGTTTCGCGCGCCGGGTTTTTCCCGCACGGATGGCGCGAGGTGAGAGGCGGGGTCGTTTGCAGCCGGCTTTTCGAAGAGAATAGCGTGGCGAGAAAACCGCGAAAAATCAGATTTGAAGAAGTGGCGAAGGAAGCGCGCGTAAGCATCGCGACGGTTTCGCGCGTGGCGAACGGGAGCCAGAGCGTGAGCCGGAGTCTGCGGGAACGGGTGATCCGCGCGGCGACGAAGCTGGGATTCGATCTGGACGGGCGGCGGAAATCGCGGGTGATCGCGTTCATTCTGAGCAATCGCGGGGTGCTGCATCCGTTTCATTCGGCGGTGCTGGTGGGCGCGGAGGCGTATTGCGCGGCGCACGAATACGGGCTGCTGTTTCTGCCGGTGCGGTATCCGGCGGACGTGGCGTGGCAGAGGCTGCACTTGCCGGCCGTATTGCAGCGGCACGATCTGGTGCGGGCGGCGATCGTGGCGGGAACGAATTCGCAGAACCTGCTGGATTTTCTGACGCACAAGGGGATCGGGTACGTCGTATTGGGCAACAACGTGGCCGGGCCGTGGCGGCAGCAGGAATCGAGCGCGGTGTTTTTCGACGACGTGGACGGCGCGTACGGGGTGACACGACATTTGCAGTCGCTGGGGCATCGGCACATCTGGTACGTGGGGAATTGCCGGATGCCGTGGTTCGAGCGGCGCTACCAAGGCTACCGGAAAGCGATGGAAGAAGCCGGGCTGCGGCCGCTGAAGAACGAAATGGATTGCGAAGAGGCCGAGGACCTGGGCTTTCTGGCGACGAAATCCATTCTGAGCGGACCGGGGCCGGTGACGGCGATTTTCGCCGGTGACGACAACGCGGCGCGCGGGGTTTACAAAGCGCTGCAGGAAGCCGGATTGAGGATTCCAGAGGACGTGAGCGTGGCCGGCTTCAACGACATTCCCGAAGCGGCTTCGCTGAACCCGCCGCTGACTTCGGTGCGCGTGTTCACCGACCAGGTGGGAAAACAGATGGCCGAGCTGGTGCTCAAAAAAATCGCCCGGCCGGACCAGGGCCAAGAGGTGATCACGATCCCGACGCAACTGGTGCGGCGGGAATCGTGCAGTTCGCCCGCGGAACATCCGGTGAAAGAGCACGGCGAGGAATCCGGCGTAGTCGAGGCCGGATAGGCCGCGCGACGCGACGGGCGCAAGGACCGCACACATGGCTGCATCCCGGCAGGAGAGCGAACCTTCAGCGGCGTTTCTTCCCATCGAAAAATATTCGTTTGGCGTGGGCGACCGATTCGCGCGGGAGGCGAAGCCGCAATTGGAGGCGTGCGCGCTGGCGGCGCGGGAATCGGTGGACGTGACGCCGGTGTGGAACAAATCGCACCGGGAGCACACGATCGTGGGGTCGCGGCCGGAGAGCGTGCGCGAGGCGGCAGACCGTGCGGTGAAGGAGACGGGATGGAACCGGGCGTTTCGCGTGGACGCCGACCACGCGACGTTCGAGACGGTGAATTTGTTTCTCGCGTCGAGCGATTATTTCACGCTGGACGTGGCGGAAACGATCGGGAAACCGGCGCCGCGGGCGGAGGTGGAGGCATTCCTCGAGCGGCATCGGGAATTTTCCGCGCCGATCGAATTGCCGATCGGCGCGGGGACGCTGAGGCTGGACGCGGAGACGGCCGAGCGGGCGGCGGGGAAATATTTGCTGGCGGTGAAAGAAGCGGGGCGAATTTACCGGAAAATCGCGGCGGCGAAAGATCCGGCGAGTTTCATCACCGAAGTTTCGATGGATGAGACCGACAGCCCGCAGATGCCCACGGAACTGCTGTTGATTCTGGCGGCGCTGGCCGACGAGCGGGTGCCGCTGCAGGCGATCGCGCCGAAATTCACCGGGCGGTTCAACAAGGGCGTGGATTACGTGGGCGACGTGGGGCAGTTCGAGCGAGAATTCCGGGCGGACATCGCGGCGATCGCGCACGCGGTGGGCGCGTACGGGCTGCCGGGGACGCTGAAGCTGAGCGTGCATTCGGGCAGCGATAAATTTTCGATTTATCCGGCGATTCACCGCGCGCTCGACGAGACCGGAGCGGGGCTGCACCTGAAAACCGCGGGAACGACGTGGCTCGAAGAAGTGATCGGGCTGGCGGAATCGGGCGGAGAGGCGCTCGGGCTGGCGAAAGAGATTTACGGGCGCGCGTACGCGCGGCGGGAGGAATTGTGCGTTCCGTACGCGCCGGTGATCGACATCGAGGCGGCGAAGCTGCCGGCGCCCGGCGAAGTGGCGGGTTGGTCCGCGGAGCAGTTCGTGCGAGCGCTGCGGCACGACCGGCGATGCGCGGAATACAATCCGAGCTTGCGGCAACTGGTGCACGTGGGCTACCGGATCGCGGCGGAACTCGGGGCGCGATATCTGGAGATGGTGGACGCGTGCCGGGAAACGATCGGGCGGAACGTCACGACGAACCTTTTCGAACGGCATTTGAAGCCGCTGTTTCTGGGCGAGCGGGCGCGAGCGACGGCGCTGTAGCGCTGCGAGTGATGCACGCGGCTGGAATTTGGGGTTGAGATGGCGATGGACTCGAAACAGCTGACGCAGGCATTCGATTTCACCGGCCGAACGATTGTGGTGACGGGCGGCGCGGGCGTGCTGGGAAGCGAGATCGCGTGCGCGCTGGCGAGCTGCGGCGCGCAACTGGCGATCGTCTCTCGAAAAGCGGAACGCGGCCGCGAGCTGATGGAACGGCTGGGCGAGCACGCGTCGAGGACGATGCTGGTTCGCGCCGACGTGCTGAAGGCGGAGGAATTGCAACGGGCGGCGCGGGAGGTGCTTTCGCGATTCGGCGCGATCGACGGCCTGGTGAACGCGGCCGGCGGAAACGTGCCGGAAGCAACGACGCGGCCGGAAGCGAAATTTTTCGATTTACCGGCCGAAGCGCTGCGGCACGTGCTGGATTTGAACCTGGTGGGAACGATTCTGTGCTGCCAGAGTTTCGGGCGGGCGATGGCGGAAACGGGCGGCGGGGCGATTTTGAACGTTTCGTCGATGGCGGCGTTTCGGCCGCTGACGCGGATTCCGGCGTATTCGGCGGCGAAAGCGGGCGTCAGCAATTTCACGCAGTGGCTGGCGGTGCACCTGGCGCAGGAATATTCGCCGGGGATTCGCGTGAATGCGATCGCGCCGGGATTCTTTCTCACCGAGCAGAATCGGTTCCTGTTGCAGGACAAGCAAACGGGCGAGTGGACGGCGCGAGGACGGGCGATTCTGGCGCACACGCCGATGAACCGAATGGGCGTTCCGGAGGACCTAGTGGGCGCGTCGCTGTGGCTGCTGTCGCTGGCGTCGGCGTTCGTGACGGGAGTGGTGCTGCCGATTGACGGGGGATTTTCCGCGTTCAGCGGGGTGTGACGGGCGAAGTGGCGCGGGTCCGGCGGAAGGAATGCCGAAGATGACGATCGGAAAAGGATCGGCGGGCAAATACCTGAGCGAGGAAGAGCTCGGCGGGATCATCGAAGAGGCGGCGGGAGCGGGCGCGCTCGATGGGAAGCGCGTGCTGGTGCTGATTCCGGACGGTACGCGGACGATGCCGATGCCGCACATGTTCCGGCTGCTGGGGAAAATTCTGCGGCCGCGCGTGCGGGCGCTGGATTACCTGGTGGCGCTGGGGACGCATGCGCCGATGACGGACGCGGAATTATCGCGCCTGCTGGGCGAGACGGTGCGGGACGGCATGGCCGGGGAAACGCACGTTTACAACCACCGGTGGGAAAATCCGGAAAATTTCATCACGCTCGGAACGATCCCGGCGGCGGAGCTGCGCGAAATCAGCGGCGGGCTGCTGGGGCGCGACGTGCGCGTGGGACTGAACCGATTGATTCTGGAATACGACCACCTGCTCGTGTGCGGGCCGGTGTTTCCGCACGAGGTGGTGGGATTTTCGGGCGGAAACAAATACTTTTTTCCCGGCATCGCCAGCGCGGAGATCATCCATTTCACACATTGGCTGGGCGCGCTGATCACGAGCTACCGCGTGATCGGCCGCGCCGACACGCCGGTGCGGGCGGCGATCGACCGCGCGGCGGCGATGATTCCGCGGCCGGCGTCGTGCTTGGCGCTGGTGGTGACGCGGGAGGGCGTGGCCGGACTTTATTACGGCGAGGCGCGGGAGGCTTGGCGGGCGGCGGCGAATCTTTCCGCGCAGATTCACGTGCGCTACGTGGAGACGCCGTTTCGGCAGGTGCTGTCGCTGATGCCGGAGATGTACGGCGAGATCTGGACGGCGGCGAAGGGAATGTACAAGGTCGAGCCGGTGGTGGCGGATGGAGGCGAAGTGATTCTGTACAGCCCGCGGCTCGATACGGTCAGCTCGGTGCACGGGAAACAGATCGAGGAAATCGGCTACCACACGCGCGATTATTTCGTGAAGCAGTGGGAGCGGTTCGAGCATTACCCGTGGGGCGTGCTGGCGCATTCGACGCATTTGAAGGGGCTGGGCGAATACGACGCGCGAACGGGAATCGAAACGCCGCGCATCCAGGTGACGCTCGCGACGAAAATTCCGGCGGAAACGTGCCGGCGGCTCAACTTGGGATACCGCGATCCGGCGACGATTTGCGTGGAGGAATGGCAAGGGCGGGAAGACGAAGGCATTCTGGTGGTGCCGCACGCGGGCGAGACGCTTTACCGGCTGAAGCGGGATCGCGCGGAAGACGTGGGAATCAAATCCTAAGCCGGTTACGCCCCGGCGCCGCGAAAATCCGGGCTCAGCGCTGGATGCGCGCGGAACCGCCGCGGGCCATTGCGCGAACTTCGTCGAGCGTGGCCATGGTGGTATCGCCGGGGAACGTGGCGAGCAGGGCGCCGTGGGCCCAGCCGAGTTTCACCGCTTCTTCCGGGGATTCGCCGGCGAGCAATCCGTAGAAAAAGCCCGAAGCGAAGCCGTCGCCTCCGCCAACGCGATCGTAGACTTCGAGATCGGCGGTGGGCGCGGAAACGGTTTTTCCATTCACCCAGGCGACGGCGCTCCAGCGATGTCGGGAAGCGGATTGGACCTCGCGCAGCGTGGTGGCGACGATTTTGATGCGCGGGTATTTTTTCACAACCTGCTCGATCATGCCGAGAAACGCGCTGGGATCGAGTTTCGACGAGCCGCTGACCTCAGGCCCCTGGAAGCCGAGTCCTTTCTGCAAATCCTCTTCGTTGCCGACGAGCACGTCGACGTTTTGGACGATGCGATCGAGCACGGCGCGGGCGCGGTCTTCCTGGCCCCAGATTTTCCAGAGCTTGGCGCGATAGTTCAGGTCAAAGGAGACAACGGCGCCCTCGGCGCGCGCTGCGCTCATCGCTTCGACGACGAGTTCGGACGTGGTGGACGAGAGCGAGGCAAAAATGCCGCCACTGTGAAACCAGCGAACGTGGCCGGAGAAAATCTCCTTCCAATCGAAATCGCCAGGCTTGAGAAGCGCGCCGGCTTCGTTGGCGCGGTTGTAAAAAACGACGGGCGGACGAATGCCAAAGCCACGGTCGCTGTAGACGGCGGCCATATTCGGGCCGTTGACGCCGTTGTGGGCAAAGTGTTTGTAAAAGGGCCGCACGCCCATCGCGCGAACGCGCTCGGCAATCAGATCGCCTATAGGATAATCCACCATCGCCGTGGCGATGGCGGTGCGGAGGCCGAAACAATCGGCCAGGTTCGCCGCGCAATTGAATTCGCCGCCGCTCACGTGGATCTTGCATTCGGCAGCTTTGCGAAACGGCACGATGCCGGGATCGAGACGATGCACGAGCGCGCCGAGCGCGAGGAAATCGAGCGCGGCATCTTTGCGGATGGCGAGGCCGGAATCCATGTTGTTCTCCCGGAATGGCGCACTGCCGGGAATTCGCGTCGGCACGGCTGACCATTCCGGAAGCATGGTAACACTTCCGGCAAACCGGTCGAGCGCCGCGCGGCGTGCGGACAGGCTGAGACGATTTGGCGCGGGACGATTTGCTAGACTGACACAGGGAAGCCGGGGGCGCGGATCGCGTGGGCGGCCGGCGCCGCGAGGGAATATGTTTTACACGAAGATCGAGAGCCCGGTGGGTCCACTGCTGCTGGCCGGCGATGAGCGAGGACTTTGCCAATTACGGTTTGTTGCGGGCAGACGAAAGACGGTAGTGCCGCGCGAATGGACTCGCGAGGATGCTCCGTTTCGCGACGCGGTTCGCCAATTACGGGCGTATTTTGCGGGCGAGCTGAAGAAATTCGATTTGACACTGGCGCCGGAAGGAACGCCATTTCAGCTGTGCGTGTGGGAAAAGCTGCGCGAAATTCCCTACGGCGAGACGATTTCGTACGGGGAGTTGGCACGGCGCATCGGAAGGCCCCAGGCGGCGCGAGCGGTGGGGCTCGCGAACGGGGCGAATCCCATTGCGATCATCATCCCCTGCCATCGCGTGATCGGAGCGAATGGAACTTTGACGGGTTACGGCGGCGGATTGCCGATCAAGAAAAAATTGCTGGCCCTCGAAAGCCGGCAGTTGCGGTTGGTCTAGGCGGTTTGGAAGCGTCATTTCGCAACAGATGAGATCACCCCGCTCGGCTGTCTGCGGGTTTTCGCAACTCCTTCGGCCATGCCCCCCTTCTGCAGCGCCTGCGACGGGCTACATTCCGTTGACTGACATACTTGCGTGAAGTATATTGCTGGCGTACTCCGGCGCGGCCCGAGTAAAGGTGGCGCGAGATAAACTAGGTGGCGAGGCTGCCCTGTGCCTGACTGGCCCGCTTACGTTCGCGAACGGCTACAGCTCGGCGAACTGCGGCCGGAACGCGAAGGGGAAATCGTCGAGGAGGTCGCGCGGCAACTTGAGGACGCTTACGAAGATGCGCTGGGGCGAGGCCTCGACGAGAAACAGGCTCAAGCTGACGCGGCCGAGCACATAACGGATTGGGATGCCTTGGCTGCGGAGCTGCGCGAGTCGCCGACGGGACGAATGCCTGCGCTCGACCGGCTGATCGAACGCGCCGCCGAGCGCCGCGCGGCTCGGACTGGAATGCTTGGCCTGTTCGCCGGCGTCTGGCGCGACTTTTTCTATGGCATGAAGCTGCTGGCAAAGAGTCGCGGCTTCGCCGCTGCGGCCATTTTGACGATAGCCCTCGGCATTGGCGCCAACGCCGCGGTCTTCTCCGTTATCGACGCAGTGATGCTGCGGCCGCTGCCGGCGAAAAATCCCTCGCGGTTGGTTCTGCTGGGGTGGAGAACGAGCGCGCGATACATACCAAACGTCCACTCCCTAATGTTTTATGGTTCCTGCTATATGGAGGGCTTTGGTCCCGGCCCCCAAGGCCATATCGAAAGCGACGTTTACACGGCGTGCTCGTTTTCCGAGCCTCTCTTCCATGAGATCGAGCGAGCAAAGGTATTTTCCGGGGCTAGCGCTTTTGCCGATCTGCGCGCGAGGTATTTGTCGGGAATTGGTTCTGAGACTACGGTCGATGCGGAAGCAGTCTCTGGCAGTTTTTTCCATGTGATGGGCGTCAAAGCGGCCGCTGGGCGTTTGATAGAGCCTGCCGATGACACTCCGTCCGCGGCGCCCGTTGCCGTCTTGAGCTACGGCTATTGGCAAAGCGCGTTCGGCGGCTCTCGCAGTGCCATTGGCCGCACGATCGAATTGCAGGGGTTTCCTCTTACGGTTGTCGGCGTTGCCGAGACTGGTTTTGCGGGGCTCACGCCGGGCTCGAATGTCGGCCTATGGCTCTCTCTTTCCAGCTATATGCGGGCCGAAGGCAGGCCGGGCCAGCGGGACGACGCGCGTGCCTGGTGGCTAACGATTATAGGCAGGCTGAGGCCGGGAGAGCGACGCGCTCAAGCGCAAGTCGCCGTGAACGGTCTCTTGCACCGCCAAATGCTTCATGGAGCGGCCCCGTTATTCGCCGACGCCGAGTCGGGGCGCGTTCCGTCAAGCGGCTCTCGCGCCCCGGTATCTTCGGGCGGCGAGCCGGAGGTAACGATAACACCCGCTCAAACCGGCCTGATGGGTTACCGGGGGCTGTACGCAAACACGTTGTACGTCCTGATGTTCGCCGTTGGACTCGTCCTTTTAATTGCCTGCGCAAACGTGGCGGGATTGCTGCTGGCGCGGGCGAATGCTCGGCAAAAGGAGATAGCAGTGCGTCTGGCGCTGGGTGCCGGGCGGTCTCGGGTGGTGCGTCAACTTTTGACTGAGAGTGTGACGGTTTCGCTGTTTGGCGGGGCCTTGGGAGTTCTTTTCGCCTACGCGGGCGCACACGCGATTGTTTCCTTTGTCGGGAGCGCTAAGGTACAAACTGTCGGATCCCCGGGCCCGATTCATCTTCGCATCTTGGAATTCACGGCAATTGACCCGCGCATCCTGGGATTCACCCTCGCGATTTCGCTGCTCGTTGGAATCCTTTTCGGTGTGGCCCCGGCGTTTCGGAACGCTCGGGTCGACTTGACGCCAGCGCTCAAGCAGGGGGCGCGGGGTGCGACAAATTCCGGTCACTCCGGGGGGAGTTGGCTCACGCTCGGGAACGGGCTCGTGATGGGGCAGGTGGCGATGGCGGTCGTCGTGACCGCGGGTGCCGGGCTGCTGGTGCGCACGCTCGCGAACCTACGCGACGTCGACCTCGGGTTCGACACTCACCACGTCCTGAGTTTCGCTGTTTGGACGCCGCCGTCGCTTAGCGCAAAGCGCCAAGAGACCCTCAGCCAAGAACTGGAGCGTCGCCTGGCCGAAATGCCTGGCGTGCAATCCGCAAGCAACACATGGTTTCCGCTGCTAACGGGTGCCTCTCGCTCGACTCTCTTCCACTGGCCGGGGACGCCGACGGACGAGCGATCCGAAGCGGACGAGTTGAAGGTTGGTTCCAATTTCTTTTCAACCATGCGCATTCCCTTGCTCGCAGGGCGGCTCTTCAAGGCCACCGATTTCGAGCTTGCTGCCGGAGACCAGAGTGCAAAACCCTCCCAAAGGCCAATTCCGGTGATCGTGAATCGGAAGTTCGTCGAACGATTCGTCGGGAAGGAGGACCCGCTGGGGATCAGATTCGACGAGCACGGGCCGACCGTACGCAGGCCGGCCAGCCCCGGCTACGAGATCACCGGGGTGGTGGGCGACGCGAGATTGTTTGGTCCGCGACAGAGGATTCGTCCGTTAATTTATGAACCGTCGTTCCGCCGCTTTTTTTTCGAGTTGCGCACCGAGACCGATCCGCGATCGATGATGCCAGCAGTGCGTAAGATCGTAGCCAAAGTGGACCCGGATATCGCCCTTTCCGATGTGACTACGGAATCTCGGCAGATCGACCAACTGCTCTTTCGGGAGCGACTGCTGGCGGGCCTCGCGAGCTTTTTCGGCCTTCTGGCCATTGCGCTCGCAAGCATTGGACTCTACGGTCTTCTCTCTTACGAGATTTCGCAGAGAACGCACGAAATCGGAATCCGCATGGCAATCGGCGCGCAGCCGGAAAACGTGGTGTGGCTGATCCTGCGGCAGGGCGCCGCACTGGCGATCGTCGGAGCAGCGCTAGGAATCGGCATGGCCTTGGGCGTGACGCGCTATCTCGACTCTGTGCTCTACGGCGTGCACGCCGACGACCCCACGACCATGGCTTTGGCCGCCGGTCTCCTGATGCTCGTCTCGCTGGCCGCCTGCTACATTCCGGCACGAAGAGCGACGCGCGTGGACCCGGTGACGGCGCTGCGGGAGGAATGAGCGCGTGGTAGGGCTAAAGAAAGGCCAAGGGGCGTCGGCGCTGCCGGGAGCTGCGTTCTGCCCGAAAGCTGATATGCTCGGCGCAATGGGGAACTCGGGCAACAGTAGGCGCGCCAAAGCGCTTTCGGGAGGAGGCCATGCTCGAAGCGAAAAGGTTAACCAAGTACTACGGCTGCTTGCGTTGTGTCAGCGACGTTTCTTTCCACGCGAAGCGAGGCGAAATCCTCGGCTGCTTGGGGCCAAACGGCTCGGGAAAAAGCACAACCATGCGAATGGTGGCCGGGCTTCTGGAACCCACGCGGGGAGAAATTTTGCTGGATGGCCAGCGAACTTCGAAGGACCTGGTCGGATACAAGAGCCGGCTGGGCTACGTTCCCGAAGAGCCGAACCTCTACCCGTATCTCAGCGGGATCGAGTATTTGCAACTCGTTGGTTCGCTGCGCCAACTGCCTGAGCCAGCGCTGGGTAAAAAAATAGCCCAAATGCTTGATGCGTTTGGCCTGCACGGGCAACGCCATTCCGCGCTGGGCACGTACTCAAAGGGAATGCGGCAAAAAATTCTGGTCATCGCGGCGCTGCTCCATAATCCGGATGTACTCATTTTCGACGAGCCGCTCTCCGGGCTCGATCCCAACTCCGCGCTCGTGTTCCGAGATTTGATGCAAGCGCTGGCCCGTGCTGGGAAAGTGGTTCTCTACTCTTCGCACGTGCTTGAGGTGGTAGAAAAAGTCTGCTCACGGGTGATGATTCTCCAAGGCGGCCGGGTTGTCGCATACGATTCGGTTCAGCACTTGCGTCAACTTATGGCCGCGCCATCGCTCGAACGACTCTTCGTGGAACTCACCAAGCAGCCGGACTCCGAGCAGACGGCAAAGGGTATCGTCGAATTAGCGAAAGCTTGATGAGAAAGTCTTGGCGCAGAGTCGCGGCCGGGCCGCGAACGGGGTTTCGCGAAGGCGTCTTCGTGTGTCTGGTCTCCCACTTCTTGACGCGCTTCTTTACGGGTGAATTGACTGCGGAGCACAGCGATCTGCGGCTCGGGATGGGAGTGATCCTTGCGCTGCTTGCTTTGCCGGGCGCGTTCGTTTCCATTCTGCTGACCCCCAAATATTCAAGCCTGATTCGCTGGCTGGAGCGCCTTCCTCCCGTTGACTACAAGACCTTTTCCATTCCGGACAAGTACATGCTTGTCGCGTATACGACGACGGTCACGGGACTGGTGGCCGTCGTCATTTGGGACCGACTTTTTCCCGACCGGCTGGACCACGCAAACCTTGCTCCGCTGCCGGTGGGCATGGGACGGATGTTTTTGGCGAAGCTGACCGCGCTGACGCTTTTTTTCACGTTGGTTGTCGTGGCTTTAAATCTGGGCTCAGGCGCTCTTTTTCCGCTGCAAGTGGAGGGCAATCAACCGAACCTTGGCCCGCTCGTCCGGATGATGCTAACGCACATGACGGCAACTGCGGCAGCGGGGTTCTTGGCTTTTTTCGGCGTCTTCGGTCTGGTTGGTCTGCTGACGCTCGTGGTGCCTGGGCGTGGATTTCGACCGATTTCATTTGCATTCCAGCTCATCGCAACGGTTGCCTTGGTGCTGGTGCTCTTCGCGACGCCGGAGGTCGAAGCGCTTTTGCCGCAAGTGACAGCCGGAGGTCATGCCGTGCTCGGGTGGCTTCCCACTGTATGGTTCCTCGGTCTCTACCAGGACATGCTAGGCGGTGCGACTCCGGCGACGCACACATTGGCTGTGCGCGCGGTTACGGCGCTCTTTGCCGTCGGTGGCGCATCGCTGGCGCTCTACTTGGCGAGTTACCGACGATGTGTACGCCGGATTCGCGACTCTGAGGAGCCCGGAGCAAAGGAACCGGGAAGGATGTTGACGTTTGTCGTGCGTTGGTTCGACCGATTCGCTCTCAATCGTCCGTTTGACCGAGCCTGCTTCCATTTCGGAATGAGCACACTTTTGAGGAACCGGAGGCACCGCTTGCTGATGGCAGGTTTTGCCGGATTAGGCATGGCCGTCGCTCTACAAGACGCAGCAGCCTCCCGGGGTTCGGTGGCAAATGCGTCGCTTTCTACGCCGCCTTCAGCGCTGCTGGCGGCCCCGCTCGCAATCCTATTTTTCCTAGCTACCGGCATGCGGTTCGTTTTCGTTCTGCCGGCCGAGTTGCCGGCCAACTGGACTTTCCGAATGGCCGTGAGGGCGCGAGCGGGAGCAGCGCGCCGCGTGGCGAGGAAGCTGATGCAGGCATTGGTTGCGCCCATCGCGATCATTTCCCTGGTCGTTTACGCGGCGGGCTGGGGCGCCCGGATTGGGGTTGCCGTGGCAACTTTTGTGTTGCTTGCTTCGCTGGTCCTCTGCGAGGCCCTGCTGGTTGATTATGCGAAGATCCCTTTCACATCTTCGTACGCAGGGCCGAAACACAACCTCGGCGTCACGTTGGCCGTCTATCTGTTGGCCTCTGTCCTGTTTTGTTACGGCCTGGCACGGCTCGAGCACTGGGCGCTTGAAGTGGCGGGTCCTGTTCCGTTTCTCGTCCTGGTCGCACTGCTCGCGGCGTCCTGGACCGGCTTGGCGTACCTGGCGAAGATGCGGGACCGGAGCGGCGACCAGATCGTGTTCGCCGATGAAGCCGAGCCGGTTTTGCTGTCCATGGACTTGAGATAGCCATCCGGCGCGACGCGCGGCTATGGGTTCGACTTCGAGGGCTAAAAAATAACAGGTCGAGTGAAGGAGTGGAGGACATGGAGATCAAGAGAGTTGGGGCACAGGCTTCCGGGAAAGGGCCGGCCGATTGGTTCACCGGCGTCGTGCGTGTCGATCCGCTGTTTCAGGCGCCGGATCCGGCGCGCGTGCAGGGAGCGAGTGTAACGTTTGAGCCGGGTGCGCGAACGGCTTGGCACACGCATCCGCTCGGGCAAACGCTCATCGTTACGGCCGGCTGCGGCCGGGCGCAGCGGTGGGGTGGGCCGATCGAGGAAATTCGGCCGGGAGACGTGGTGTGGATTCCGCCGGGCGAAAAGCACTGGCATGGAGCCGCGCCGAGAACGGCGATGACGCATATCGCGATTCAGGAAAGACTCGACGGCAAGGTGGTCGAATGGATGGAAAAAGTCAGCGACGAGCAATATCAGGTGGGACTCGAAGCGAGATAAAAAGGGAATGGCAGCTTTGCTGACTCTCAGGTTTTGATTTGAAGTTCGCGGGGCGGTGAAAATCGGTGGTCGAACGGATGTAGCAACGACAACTGGACTGGCTCTGCAAGATGTAGACGAAGGCCATGGGTGTGAGTGGTAGGCCTGTACGGATCCCCCGACGAGTCGGGGCAGGTCGAACCGTAGACCTTCCCGGCAAGCCGGGACGCGCTAAGCCGAGTTGCCGTTCACCAGTTCCGAGATCGTCCGATGGGATTTCCAACTCTTGATTTGCAGTTCGCGGCGGCGGGCCTCGGGTAACGTGCGAAATTCTTCCTGATAAACGAGAGACCACGGACCGCGATTGCGTGTGGAGGGGGTGTGATCGCGATGGTGTTCGGAGATGCGGCGAGCGAGGTCGGTGGTCGAGCCGATGTAGTAACGGCCCGAGGATTGGCTTTGGAGGATGTAGAGGAAAGGCATTTTTGAAAAATGGTAGGCCCGTACGGATTCGAACCGTAGACCTCTACCGTGTCAAGGTAGCGCTCTAACCAACTGAGCTACGGGCCTGGCGAACATTTGGTGCCGCTCGAACCGTCAGACCTTCCCGGCGGGCCGGGACGCTCTAACCAACTGAGCTACGGGCCTGGACGTTTGGCTTGGAAATTTTAGCACAGCGGGCCGGTCGTGAAAGGCCGACCCGTTGTGCCATGGAACGAGGGTTAGTCGCTGCTTGGGCTGACGACAACGTAGAAGCCGCCCTGGTTTGTTCTTACGAACAACAAGACGGGTTTGTCTCCGGCCGCTTGCACCTGCTGCTCGTAATCGGCCGAATTGACCACCTTGTGGTGGTTCACTTCCTGGATGACATCGCCGCGTTGCAGCGGGAAGGGCCTCGCGTCGGCTGCGGGGCTGTTCGGATCCACCGACTTCACAACGACGCCGAAGGTAGTGGAAGGTAAGCCCAACTGGCCGGCGATGTCCGGAGTGAGGGTCTGGACATCAACGCCCTCCATCGGACTGCCCTTACCAACCGTGCTGCTCGGCGCCGACTGGCTGTTCACGGTGATCGTGGACGGGACGAGCGTAACGGGGACTGTGCGCGTCTCACCGTTGCGATAAATCTGAAGTTGAACGGTGGTGCCGGGAGCGACCTGAGACAGGCGAAGGACGAGATCGTTCCGGTCCTTGACGGGCACGCCGTTGAGTTTCAGGATGATGTCGCCGCGGCGGATGCCCGCTTTCTCTGCTGGGCTGCCCGGATTTACTTTCTCGACCAAGCCGCCTTCCTTCTCAGGCAAGCCGAACGCTTTGGCCACGGTGTTGTCCATGGGCCCCAAGGAAACGCCGATCTCGCCGCGTTCGACCTTGCCGTGGGCGACGATCTGATTCAACACGAATTTCGCCAAGTCGATCGGGATGGCGAAGCCAATGCCGATATTTCCCTCGCTCTGGCCGCCGGTCATGATGGCGGTGTTGATGCCGATCACCTGGCCCTTCACGTTGATGAGCGCGCCGCCGGAATTGCCGGGATTGATGGCGGCGTCGGTCTGGATGAAGTCCTCGATGCTTTGGGCGCCTTCGATCCGGCTGAGGGTGGCACGGCCCTTGGCGCTGACGATGCCCATGGTGACGGTTTCGCCGACGCCGAACGGATCGCCGATGGCGAAGACGATATCGCCGATGCGCATCTGGTTCGAATCGCCGAGCGGGAGGGCGGTGAGGCCGGCGGCATTGATTTGGAGCACGGCGAGATCGGTGCGAGGATCGGTGCCGAGGACTTTCGCCTTGAAATCACGGCCGTCGCGGAGGGTGACGCGAATATCGGTGGCGCCGCGGACCACGTGATTGTTGGTCAGAATGATGCCGTCGGGCCGAACGATCACGCCGGAGCCGAGCGCGTATTCCTTTTGCGCCTGCGGCTGCGCCTGCGGGCCGAACTGATTGCCGAAAAACTGCTGGAAAAAGGGATTGTTGAAGAACGGCGACTCGGAGCCGTAACGGGGCTTGACGAGCGTCGTGGTGAAGATGTGAACGACGCCGGGAAGATCGGGTTGAATGACAGGGGCGAAGCTATCCGGCATGACGGGCGCCGGGCCGGGCTGGGCAGTTGTGCCGTTGCTGGCAAGCGTGGGAGTGAGCAATCCCGAGGTGAACAGGGGATAGCCGTTCCGCGCGGCCCAGGAGCCGAGGACTCCGCCTGCCACCACTCCGGCCAGCACGATGACCACGAGAAAGAACCACCGCGAGCGGATGGCGTTACTTTCCATTGTTAACTCCTCCTTCGAAATTCCTTCCGGGCGAGGGGACGTTCCCCATCGCACGAGGTAGGGGGCCCGAGAAGATTGCGCAAAACAATACAGCTTGGAAACGGGACATCCTTATTTGCCACAACGCGTAACGCTACAGAGTGTAACACAAAACCAGTTTACCGCCGGCGCGCCTACTTTTTCGCCGACTTGGATGCCGAAGCCGTCTGGGTTGCCGAACCGCAGATATCGTCCACGTTCTGACCGGGCTTGAAATGGATCTGCGGGGGCGCCTCGCATCCCTTTTCGTGCGGGACGAGGCTGGGCTTGTACATATTTTGCGTTTTTGCCTTGGCGACGATCGGCTCGAGTTCCTGTTTCATCTGTAGGAACGCCGAGGTCTGGACGACGTATTCGGGCTTTTTCGGCAGAAAATCGATTTCGCGCTCGGCGTCGACCATGCGCTCGTAGAAGGGCGGGTGGTCGTAAAACCAGTCCATGCCGTTGACGTAGCCGACCTGCGTGGCCATTTTATCGAAGAAACGGATGAAGCCGGTCGGGTCGTAGCCGGCGTTCCAGGAGTATTGGATGCCGAGCTGATCGGCCTGCAATTCGTACTGGCGGCTGACGCCGAGGAGTTTCAGATTGAGCAGAAGGCCGAGGCCCTGGAAGCCGTATTCGAGGGCGTAGTAGGTGCCGATGCTGGCGATGCCGCCGGTGAGCATGATACCCGCGACTTCGGCCGCCTGGTAAAGGAGGGAGGCAACCGTCGCGCGTTCCATGAGCTTGTGGCCGTGGCGGGCGCAGACGTGGCCGATTTCGTGGCCGAGGACGCCGGCAAGTTCTGCTTCGTCGTCGGCGGCCTGGAGGAGGCCGCGATCGACGAAGAGGTAGCCACCGGGGAGCGAGAATGCGTTGATCGTTTTCGAATTGAGGACGTAGACGTGGAGCGGAACCTGGAGATCGCTGTGGGCGGCGACGCGATGGGCGACCGATTTCACGTAATCGACGATGGCCGGATCCTTCAGCTCGGGCGGCATGATGCCTTCCTGCTTCATCTGCTTGATGGCTTCGAGGCCGGTCTTGATGTCGTTGGCCTGGCCCGCGGCGATGGTGCGGAAGCCGATATCCCTGACGTCGCCCCAGCGGCGATTGCGATAGGCGCCGTCGGCGAGTTCCTGCTGAATCTGCTTGTAAGCAGCGGGCCAATTCTGAATGAGCTCGAGCTTGGCCTTGAGGTTCTGATAGGCGACGGGAATGCCATGCTTGGCGAGGAGCTTCTCCTGGGTTTCTTCATACCGCAGGTTCTGAACCTTGCAGTGCAACTCGTGGCGCTTGGCCGAGCTGAGGTCCTTCTTTCTCAGCTCCTTTTGGGCCTCGGAAATCTGCCGCTTGAAGGCGTCAACCTTCTGATTGAACTTGGTCTGGCATTTCTGCTGGTTTTTTTGGAGGCGGGTGAGTTCGGCCTGGAATTGGGCGGGGGTGAAATGCAGCTCGGGCGAGAGCTCGAACAGCGTTTCGTACGATTTACCCAAATAAGCCCGAAGCGGGAGTGGCTCGATGGGAGCGGCGGCGGGACGGGCGACCGACTTTGGCACGGGAGCCGCGAAGGCGGGCCACAGGACCATCAGCTCGCACAAGACTACCACCAGCGCACGTCTGGCTTCCTTTTTCCACGATAGCGACATCGGTTCGATCCTCGTCGGTTTCGTCAATGAGCCCTGATGACCCTGCCACCGAGCGGCGGGCACCCCACCCTTTCAGTTTAGATGCACGAATAAGGAAATCAAGCGCGGGAGATTTTGGACTTTTTTGCGGGCGGAGGGAGACGGTAGCGCGAGGCTCGGCGAGAGGGGTAGAATGAAATCCTCGCGCGGGGAAGCTCCGGACGGACCCTCCACAGGCAGAGTCCGGCTTCTGACCGCGCGTTTGGACGCCGCGCCCGGCCGATGCGGCGGCGACTGGCACGCCGGAAGGGGGCGGCGCGGGATGCGTCCTCGCGGCGACTTCCTGAATCTTAACTGTTACGGAAAAAAGCCCCAAAGGAGGAAATAATGGCCGAATCTACCGCTTCCCAAACCGCTCACGTTTTTCCTCATCAGCTGCCGGCGCTGCCCTATGCGTACGACGCGCTGGAACCGTATATAGACAAGATGACCATGGAGATCCACTACACGAAACACCATGGCGGCTACGTGAACAACCTGAACAAGGCGCTCGAAAATCAGGCCGATTTGCAGAAGCTTTCCGTGGCCGAACTGCTTGGGAAGCTGAACCAGGTTCCCGAAGCCATTCGCACAGTGGTGCGGAATAACGGCGGCGGGCACATGAACCACTCGATGTTCTGGAAGCTGATGAAAAAAGGCGGCGGCGGCGAGCCGAAAGGCGAACTGGCCGAAGCGATCCAGAAATCGTTCGGTTCCTTCGCCGATTTCCGGCAGAAATTCACGGCGGCGGCGATGGGGCGCTTCGGCTCCGGCTGGGCGTGGCTGCTGCTGCGGAACGGGCAACTGGCGATCGAGTCCACGGCGAACCAGGACAATCCGGTGATCGATGGTTTGAAACCGGTGATGGGGCTGGACGTGTGGGAACACGCGTACTACCTGAAGTATCAGAACCGGCGGAACGAATACATCGAGAGCTGGTGGCACGTGGTGGATTGGGAACAGGTGACGCGCAACTTCGGCGAAGCCCGCAAGTAAGTTCCGCTGGGCCTGCCCCGCAAGTGAGCGCGGCCGAACAGGCGGCGCGGCTTACGGGTGCAGGCCCAACGCGTATTCCGCCCAGAGAATCGCGACGGCAGCGGCCGTCGTCACCAGCGTCACCACTAACCCTACGCGAACGAACTGGCCGAATTTCACGCCGCCGCGCTGGCCGGCGTATTGCACGACGATCAGGCTGGCGATCGAGCCGAAGGGCGTGGCGTTGCCGGCAAGCGTGGCCGTGCAGGCGAGGGTGAGCCAGAGCAGGTGCGTGTGCGGAAAGCGCGGCACCAGCGGGCGGAACAGCAAAACCGCTGGAACATTGCTCACTGCGTTGCCGAGGACGAGCATCGCGCCGCTCATTCCGAAAAGCTGGGCCTTCACGCCGCCGCCAAGCCACGGCCGGAACAGGTGCACCAGCCATTCCACCGCACCCGAAGCCGCCAGACCCTCGATCACCACGAAAAGAGAAGCGAAAAACAGCAGTAGCTCCCAGTCCACCCGCTGATGGATTTCCGACGAACGGACGCGGCCGAGCACAAGAATCACGGCGGCGACGGAAACGGCGACGAGCGGGAACGAATAGCCCATCGCCCAGAGCACCACGACGAGCGAAGCGGCGGCGCCGCATTTCGCGAGCAGCTTTTCGTCGAGTTTCGCCGGAGCCGGCGCGGGCCGCCTGGGCAGAGGGCCGAAGACCTGGCCGCGAAACATCAGCGCGAGCACGCCGAGTTCGAGTCCGAGGCCGACGAACGAAACCGGAGCCAAATGGCCGAGAAAATCGAGAAACGTGAGATGCGCGGCAATGCCGACCATGGCGTTTTGCGGATTTCCCGTGACGGACATCGCCGAGCCGATATTGGCGGCGAGAGCGAGCGCGATGGCGTAAGGCGCGAGCGGAAGTTTGAGTTCCGCAGTGACCGTCAGGACGAGCGGGGCGAACATCAGGCAAATCGTGTCGTTGACGAAAAAGGCGGAGAGGATGCCGGCGGAGAAGACGACGAGCGCAAGGAGCTGGAAGCGCGTGCGCGCGACGCGGGTGACCGCCGTCGCGACCCAGTGGAAGAAGCCGGAGACCTGGAAATGCGCGACGAGGATCATCATGCCGAGCAGAAAGGCGATGGTGCCCCAGTCCACGGCGTGTAGAGCCTGGGCGGGAGCGAGCGCGCCGGCGAGGACCATTGCGACCGCGCCGCAGAAGGCGGTCGCGGTGCGATCGAGGTGGAGGGCGGCGTTGCTTTCGAAGGCGATCAGGCCGTAGGTGATGAGGAAGATGGTGAGCGGAATCCAGTTGAAATGCATCGGCGCGGCCGCCGGGGCGGCGAAGCGAGACTAGCTCGAATTGCGGCCCGGCCGCAAGACAAGCCGGCTGCGCGGGCACCGCTGTGACGGGGTGATACGGAGTTTCACCGGAAACGTTGCGCGGGAGGTTTCGCAACAGGAAACGCGGGGCGGCTTTACCTGCGCGGGCTCGCTCTTGATAATAGGCGGGATGAAGACCATTTCTCCTGAATCATACGTCGAACCTTCCTGGGTTGCTCCCGGGGAGGACCATTCTTCCGGCCCGGCATTCGAACACGACACCCGGTTTCAAACCTTTCGTAAGAACCTACGCGGCGCGATCCAGGCCATTCGGACGCACCGCGAAAACCGGCGGCGCGTGGCGCGCGGCGATTTCAAGCTGCGGCCGCTCGTCGGCACCTATTACGTGACGCACCGGTGCAACCTGAAATGCCGATATTGCACCGAGCACTATCCGATACGAGACACGGTGGACCTCGATACGGAAGGCGCGTTTGCCGTGCTCGAGCGGCTGCGGAAGGAAATGTCGGCGATCTACTTCACCGGCGGCGAGCCGCTGGTGCGGCCGGACATCGTGGACATCGTGCGCGAAGCGCGGCGGCTGCAATTTTTCCCCATCCATCTGGGGACGAACGGGCTGCTCTTGCCGCTGCGCGACCGGGCGCTCGATTACGTGGATCGCCTGGTGATTTCGCTCGATTCGATGGATGCGCACGCGTGGGACCGGGTGCTGAACGCGGGGCCGGGGCAAGCGCGGCGGATTTACGAAATCATCGCGCACTACGCGCGAAATCAGCGGCGACGGCGGATTTCGATCTTGGTGAACTGCGTGATCAGCGGGGACTCTATCGAGCAGGCGTACCGGGTGATGGAATTCTGTTTCCGGCACGATGTGGTTTTCGCGCCGGTGTCCGCGACGTCGGATTCGCTGCCCGACCGGCGGCTGCTCCGAAGGCCGGATTACCAGCGGCTGGTGGGGCACATCGTGGAACTCAAACGGCGCGGGTATCCGATTCTGGGATCGAAGGAGTCGATCGAGACGCTGCTGCTCGGACGGCCATTTCCCTGCTACGCGACGTCGGTGCCGCACGTTTATCCGAACGGCGACGTTTTCTATCCGTGCCAGCCGCTGGGGAGGATCGGCGGAAATCTGCTGGAGCTGGGATCGGTGGAGGCGGCGTACCGCGAAGGCGAGCGGAAATTTGGCGAATGGAAGGAATGCTGGCGCGGCTGCGCGCTGAATTGCTACGTGCTGACGGCTTATTACCTGAACCACTTCTGGGACCAACTGGTTTTGGAATCGGTGGCGCAGTTCGCCATGCAGCCGGGAACGGGGAAACGACTGCCGGCCGAAGCGGCTCTCGAACCGCTGTATGAGGACCCGGCGACGTGGCAGACCGTTTACCCTGTAGATGCGGTTACGGCGGCGGTTTCCTACGACGTGCCGATTTCGCAGCTTTCGGCGGCGGATTGACGGAAGACGTTCGAAGCGCTGCCGTTGGCCAATTCGCGGGCGTTACGGAGTGCGGACGCGCAAGGCTTCGCCCGAGGGCGTTTCGAGGTCGCGCGCCTGGCCGGCGTGGCAACGTCCCAGAACCAGCGAAATCAGACCCCCAATCAGCGCGGCGGAGATGACAACGGTTTCCCAAGCGAGTCCCGCTCCCACGACGACGCCGGCTGCCGCGCCAAAGGGAACGAGCAGCCCGGCCAAGGCGGCTTCGCGGACGCCGATGCCGGCCTGGCTGATGGGCACGAACGCGGAAAGCTTGGCGATGGGCCAGGCGAAAAGCCAGACGCGGTAGGGCAGATGAAGGCCACAGGCCGCGGCGAGCAGGACGGTCAACGACAGAAAACCGAGTTGCGCGAAGAAGCCGAGGCCCAGAGCGGATAGCACGCGGAGCGGGTGTTTGGCCACCGAGCGCCAGGCGAGGCGAAGGCGAGCGAGCCAGCGGCGAATCCAGAAGGGGAATCTGCGCGCAGGGAGTAGCGCGAGGAAAAGCGCGGCGACGACGGCGACCGCGGCAATCACCCCCAAAACAAGCAGAAAACCGCGGCGATCGGCGGGATGGAGTTCGCCGGGAGCGAGCAGGGCACCGGTGGCGGCGAGCGTGACGAGCGCGGTCAAATCGAGGAGGCGGTCGAGCAGGCTGCCGAGCAGAACGCCGGCTTTGCTGCGACCGAGGCGCAAGGCGAGCCCGGCTTTCAGCACGTCTCCGCCGACGACGGATGGGAGCAGGAGCACCCCGAACAGGCCGGTGAAATAGCAACGGGCGGCCTGGGCGAAACTGAGTTCGGCGCCAGCGCCATTGAGCATCAGCTTGTATTTCTGAACGCCGGCCAGGTGCACGCAAAAATAGGCGCCGAATACGCCAAGCCAGACGGGAGCGGGGAGGTTGCCGAGCGCCTGCCAGACCTGGGCGAACGGGACGAAGCGGAAGAGCAAAAGGAGGACGGCCGCGCTGCCGCCGAGCCGCAGCGCCACGCGCCAGGCGATTTTGCGGGGCTGGCGAGACATTTCGGGCATTATGGCCCGGCCGGGGGATGGCTGCAAGCGGTCCCGAAAAGCACGGGCGGCGCAGATTTTTTTTCTTCCCCCAGCCGCGGCGCGCCAAAACACGGTAGACTATCCGCAGCGACGGTAATTCGTTGCTCAAAGTTATTGCTTTGTGATAATGGGCAGGCGGATGGGAGCGCTCGCATGAAGAAAAAGATTCGCGTAGTCCAATACGGCGTCGGGCCGATCGGAGCCTCGATCGCGCGGCTGATGCGGCAGAAACAGGCGCTCGTGATCACCGGCGCGATCGACAAGGATCCGGAAAAGGCCGGGCGCGACCTGGGCGAGGTGGCCGGAGCCGAAGACGCTCCCTGGGGCGTGAAAGTTTCCGCCGATTCGGCCGAGGTGCTTTCGCACCCAGTGGACGTGGTGGTGCACACGACGTCGTCGTTCCTGACCGACGTTGCCGGGCAGCTGATGGAATGCCTGGAGGCGGGAGCGTGCGTCGTTTCGACGTGCGAGGAGCTTTCCTATCCTTTCCGCAAATATCCGGAGCTGTCCCAGAAGCTGGACGAAGCGGCGAAGGAATCGGGCGTGACTCTGCTGGGCACGGGCGTGAATCCCGGATTCGTGATGGACAAGCTGGTGCTGGGGCTTTCGGCAGCGTGCCAGCGCGTGGACCACGCGCGAGCGGTGCGAATCGTGGACGCGGGACACCGGCGGCTGCCGCTGCAGCGGAAAGTGGGCGCGGGACTTTCGCTGGAGGAATTTCAACGGCGGGTGACAGAAGGAACGGTGAAGCACGTGGGCCTGCCGGAATCGGTGGCGATGATTTCGGACGGGCTGGGGTTCGAAGTGGACACGATCACGGAAACGGTGGAGGCGATGGTGGCCTCCGAGCACGTGCGCACGGAAGCGGTGGAAATCGAGCCGGGACAGGCAGCCGGGATCCACCAGGTGGCACGAGGGATTTCGCGCGGGCAGGAAAAGGTTTATCTGGAATTGAATATGTACGTCGGCGCGACCGATCCGAGCGACACGATCGAGCTTTCCGGCGAGCCGAACCTGAAGCTGATCATCCCCGGCGGGACGCACGGCGACGTGGCCACGGCTTCGATCACGGTGAACGCGATTCCGGCGCTGCTGGCCGCACCGGCCGGGCTGCGGACGGCGCGCGATCTGCCGTTCTGTTTCTTCCCGCCGCTTTCGCCGCCATAAGGCGAAGCGTTTCCCATCGCAAGGATTATTTCGACGCGCCGAGGAGCACGGCGAATTCGACGCGTTTGAACACGGGATCGATGCGCTCGGCGCGGACGCGGACCCGGTCGCCCAGATGGAAGCGGCGATTGCGGCGGCGGCTGACGATGGCGTGGTCGGTTTCGCGGAAGAAGCAGCGGTCGCCGACGGTTTCCTCGAGGCGATCCATCGGCACGAGTCCTTCGACGAAGACTTCCGTCAATTCCACGAAAAAGCCGAATTTCTGCACCGAAATGATGAGCGCGTCGTATTCCTCGCCCAGATGGCGCTCCATGTATTCGGCCGTTTTCCAATCCACGAGTTCGCGTTCGGCGTCGACGGCGCGGCGTTCGGCTTCCGAACTTTCGCTCGAGACTTCCTCGAGTTCGCCTGCGTGATAGGGGCCGGCGAGGGAGCGCTCGTCCGGATGGGCGACCGCCCATTTGAGGATGCGGTGCACGACTAGGTCGGGGTAGCGGCGGATGGGCGAAGTGAAATGGGTGTAGAAATCGAGGCCGAGGGCGAAATGGCCGATCGGGTCAGCGGCGTACCGGGCCTGCTTGAGCGAGCGAAGCATGAGGTAGGAAAGGATGCGCTCTTCGGGGCGACCGGAGATTTTTTCGACTAGGCGCTGGTAGTGGGCCGGGCGAATTTCGAGTTCGCGCGGGACGCTGACGACCATCGGGCGCTGGCGGCGGCCGCGAAAACCGGAGCGCGTCTGGGCGGCGTGGCGGCCGTGACGAACGGCGACGGGACGGTCGAGCGCGGCGCCGAGGCCGAGGGAGTAGCCGAAGGCGCGGGCGAGATCCTCGAATTCGAGGACTTTTTTCGCGTCGGGAATTTCGTGGACGCGGTGCAGCGAACCGAGGGCGCGGCGATCGAGATAGCGGGCGACCTGTTCGTTGGCCGCGAGCATGAATTCCTCGATCAGGCGATGGGCGATGTTGCGTTCGCTGCGGCTGATGGTTTTGAGGTGACCGAGTTCGTCGAATTCGACGACGGGCTCTGGCAAGTCGAAATCGATCGCGCCGCGTTCCTGGCGGCGGGCGTTCAGGAGCAGCGCGAGTTCCTTCATCAAGCGGAAGCGTTCGGCGAGCGCGGCGTAGCGGGCGGTGGTTTCGGGATCGCCTTCAAGGACGCGATTGACGTTCGTGTAGGTCATGCGCTCGGCCGAGCGGATGACGCCGGGCGTGAAGCGCGCGCGCAGGACCTTGCCGGCGTCGTCGAGTTCCATGATGACGCTCATGACGAGGCGGTCTTCGCGAGGGTTGAGCGAGCAGATGCCGTTTGAAAGCTCGTGCGGAAGCATGGGGATGGCGCGGTCGGGGAAATAGACGGAAGTGCCGCGCAATCGGGCTTCGCGATCGAGGGCGGAAGCGCGCTCGACGTAGTGGGCGACGTCGGCGATGTGGACCTGCAACTCGAAGCCGCCGTGGGGAAGGCGATCGACGTAGACGGCGTCGTCGAAATCGCGCGCCGTTTCGCCGTCGATGGTGACGATCGGGAGGGCGCGAAAATCCTCGCGACCTTCGAGCGCACCCGCGGCCACAGTTTGCGGAGCTTCGAGCGCGACGTCCAGCACTTCGTCGGGAAAAACGTGAGGCAAGTGGTGCTTGCGGACGATGATTTCGACGTCGACGCCCGCTTCGCCGGGCTTTCCCAATACTTCGATCACGCGTCCGAGCGCGCGGACGCCGCCGCGGGGAAACCGCACGAGTTCGACGTTGACGGCGGCACCTTCGAGTTCGGCGCGACGCGGGGGCGTTTTTTCGGCGCGCGGGCGTTCGGCGGCGGGGCGCCATTGCTCGGGCAGTTCGTCGCCGGCGGGAACGAGGATTTCGCGGGCGAGGCGCGGATCGAGCGGCTGCACGATGCCGCCGCGAGAGACGTAGCGGTAAATGCCGACGACGGTGGGGTGCGCGCGGCTGGTGACGCGGACGATGTGGCCTTCGGCGCGGCCATCGGGACGGCGGCGATCGATGCGGGCGGTGACGCGGTCGCCGTGCATGGCGTCGCCGGTATTTTCCGCATTGACGTAGAGATCGCCTTCGATGCCGATCGGTTCATCGGGAACGACGAAGCCGAAGCCGTCGCGATGCTGGACGAAACGGCCGGTGAAGAGGTTGGGATCGCGGCGTTCATGAGCGCGAGGTTCGGGGGGCGCTTCGCGGAGCGGGCCGGCTTTTGCGGCATGCTCGGCGGCGGGAGCGTGCGCCCGGCGGGAGGCCTGTTCGGTGGCGATGTAGGAGCGATGGCCCTCGCGGCGCATTTCCTCGATTTCGCCCTGCCGCTTGAGCTTCGCGATGCGATGGCGCAATTCGCGCCGGCCAGCGCGGCCCATGCGAGCCATGCCGAGCGCCCGCGCGAGCTCGCCCAGGCTCTTGGGCTCGGCGCCCGTGAGCGCGATGAGGATTTCCTCGTCGGTGATTTCCAGTGGCCGGCTCATGCGTTTTCTCCCGTCACGGTTGCATCTGCATCATTCCCGGCATCTGGATGACAGCGAATTTGCCGCCGGGGGCGCGCTGGAGGACCGGAGCGTAGAGGCCGATCAGCTTCCTGCGCCACCAATCCCCGGTCTTTCGCCGTTGCGCGGCGTCGGTGAACCAATATTGCCAGAGGACAGCGCGCACTTCGAGAGGAGGTTTCGCAGCGAAGGGGTTTGCGGCGAAAAGGGCGAGGACGGAGGGATCCGTTTCATGAAGGCGCTCCTCGGTGCGAACGACGATGGGCGACTGGTTCCAAGGGCCGAGCGATGCGAACCACAAATTCCAATCGAAACGGGGTTGATAGGGAGCGTAGATTCCGGGCGGCTGGGCGGGGTTCTGGGGTTTGTAGCGGAAAGGATAGGCGAGCCAGGTTTTGCCGTCGGGCGAGCCCTGGAATTCGATTTCGTATTGCGCGCGCGTCATCACGGCGAAAAGGCCGTAGGAGTTGGCGAAGCGAAAAGGTTCGAGAAGCGTGACCGGCTGCATTGGCAACGGGATCGCGGCGCCGACGAGCAGCGCCGTCGTCGCGTAGAAGATCCAGCCGAGGGTAATGCCGGTTGCCCAGGATTTGGCGGCATGGAGCCGGCCGCGCCAGTTGCCTGTGGCCGGCGCTTCGCCAGTTGTTGCGGCTGGCGTGGCTGATTGCCCGTTTGCGGCGGTTTCCGCGGGCTTCGCGAAGCGTTTCGGAAGCAGCCAGGCGAGGAAGCGGTCGTCGAGCAGAAGGAAGCCTTCGGCGAGGACCAGGTAATTCAGGAAGGCGTAATTGGCGGTGAGAATGATGCCGATTTGAAAAGCGGTGACCCAGAAAAACAGGGCGATGCGGAAACGGCGGGGCAAAAAGACGAGCAGGACGAGGCCGAGTTCGGTGGCGAGCGTGGCACCGGCGGTCGCGGCCTGGAACCAGTGGGGGAATTGCTGGACGTACCAGCCGATCCAAGTTGGCAGAGGGTTGTTTTGATAATACTGATCCATCGCGGTGAGATGGCGCCATTCGGGGTCGTGGCCTGCGAGTTTGGCGATGCCGGATTCGAAATAGATGCGAAACCATTCCCAACGGAGAAGGTAGAGGCTGGCGCGGGAGGGCGGATGGTCCGACCCGAGACCGGGCCGCCAGCCGGGCGGAGCGAAAAAGAGCACAAGGAGGCCGGCGGCGAGCAGCATGCCGTCGGATTGGTAATCGGCGAAATCCTGCGCCGCGGCGATGAAGGAAAGAAAGAGGACGAGGCAGATGAAAAAGGTCATCCGCGGCCAGAAATTCAGCGCGGCGAGAAGGGCCGCGGCCATGCCCGCCCAGCAGAGAAACTGGAGCGCGTGATTGCCGCTCGAAGCCCAGAGGAGCGTGGGCGCGTACCAAAAGCGCAGCCAGCCGAGTGCTTTGGCCACCGCTTGCAGATAAACGTTTGCGGGCAAGATGCCTTGCGGGCCGATGAGACCGCGAATCTGGAACGCGAGGGAAAAGAAAGCGGAGAAATAGATGAGCGCGAGGGCGCGGAGAAAAATCAGGCGAATCCGCAGATAGCCGGAAGCCGGTGCGAGCAAGAAGCGCGCGAGCTTGGCGGGCGGAAGGTCCATCGCCGCGGACATTATACGAGCGCGTAAGGGGCTTCGATACCGAGCGGGCGCTCAGCGACGGCTCGGCGACTGGCCGTGGAAGGAGCAGGAACCATCGGCGCAGACCTGGCGATTCCAGCGATAACGATTGCGCGCGACCCACGCGTAAACGCATTCCGCGACGGCGTGGATTCCCGGAACGCGCAGTAGCGCGGCGGCGGGGCGCCAGGCCGGGACGCGACGCGCGATTTCGGCCCAGGCGTCGACGCCGCTCGAAACGCGGCCGGAAGAGTCGACGGCTTGCATGAGGCGCAGGGCGCGTTCACGGTCCACTTGCGGGAACCTGGCTGAGACGGAGGGATCGTGAAGGTCGAGCAGCTCGATGCGGCGGAGGCGGTCGAGGCGGCGCACACGCTCGGCGCTGGCGCGGCAGAGCGCGCATTCGCCATCGAAGAGCACCGTCAGTTCAGCCACGAGCCACTCCTCCGGTGCGGAGCGGAAAGCCGGCGCAAAGCGCGCGGGCGGCAATTGACGCCTGGCCGCGCGATTCGAAAGCCAGCGATGCGATTATTGTAGCTTTCCCGGGGATTTTGCGGCGTGGCGGGTTACGCCCCGTCGGGAACGGGTTTGCCGGCGGGAGCGGCTTCGAGGGAAACGACGCGGAGAATTTCGACGGTGATGTTGTCGGGGCCGCCGCGCTCGCGGGCCAGGTTCACGAGGACGCGGCAGGCGTCCGCGGGGGAATGGGCGGCTACGGTGTCGATCATCTCGAGTTCACCCACCAGGCCCCATAATCCGTCGGTGCAGAGCAGCAGCGTATCGCCCGATTGGATCTCGACCGGTTGAGCGGAGGTTTCGAAGGAGGCGCCGTTGCGGCCGATGCCGAGCGCGGAGGTGAGGACGTTGCGCTGGGGGTGGTGTTCGGCTTCGGCGCTGGTGATGACGCCGGACTCGAGGAGCTGATTGACGTAGGAGTGGTCGCGCGTCAGCCGGCGCAGACGGCCGCCGCGAAACAGATATAAGCGGCTGTCGCCGACGTGGGCGAACCAGAGACGGTCGCCACGGATGACGGCGGCGGTGCAAGTGGTGCCCATATTGCGATATTCGGGATGCTCTTCGGCGAAGGAGCGAATGCGCTGATGCGCTTCGCGGAGGGCTTCGGAGAGGGCCTGCGACGGTTCGGGTTCCGGCGAATCGCGGTAGATTTCGCAGAGGGTCTGGACGGCGATTTCGCTGGCCATTTCGCCGCCTTCGTGACCGCCCATGCCGTCGGCGACGACGGCGAGACGACCCTTTTTCTGGAACTCCGCCTTGTCTTCCGGCTCCCAATAGCCGAACGAGTCCTCATTCCGCTCGCGCACGAGGCCGAGATCGGTGAGTTGGGCGAATTCCAGTCCGCGACTGATCCCCATAGTTGCTCCGCTATACCCTTACGCTTGCCGCTCTGTCAAGCCATCGCTCCATTTCGCGGTGCGAAAAAGCAAGCGGTCCTGATTCGGGTCGTCGCCCGGCGAAAGCTTCGCGTCGGTCCGCAGCGAGCGCGGCGGCGCGTCCTGACCGATGCGGCAAGAGCGAAATCGCCGCGGCAAACGCGCCCGACGCCCGTGATAGACTGAGACGCCATGGCGGACAAATTCACCATCGGGCTCGTGCAGATGCGATGCACGGCGGACCCGGCCCAAAACCTGGAGCGCGCCGGCGAAAAGATCCGCGAAGCCGCGGCGCGGGGCGCTCAAATTATCTGCCTGCACGAGCTGTTTCGCTCCGAATATTTTTGCCGCGCCGAGGATGCGAGCCTTTTCGAACTGGCCGAGCCCGTCCCCGGCCCGACGACCGACGAACTGTCAGAACTCGCCCGGGAGAAAAAGGTGGCCCTGGTCGTCTCGCTTTTCGAGCGGCGCGCCCCCGGCATCTACCACAATACCTGCGCCGTGCTCGATGCGGACGGGAGTTTTCTTGGCAAATATCGCAAGATGCACATCCCCGACGACCCGCTCTACTACGAGAAATTCTACTTCACTCCGGGCGATCTTGGCTTTCCAAATTTTGATACGAGATACGCACGGATCGGCGTGCAGATCTGCTGGGATCAGTGGTACCCGGAGGGCTCGCGAATTACCGCGCTCGGCGGGGCGCAGGTGATTTTCTATCCGACGAGCATCGGCTGGCACCCGAGCGAAAAAGCGGAGTTCGGCGCGGCGCAGCTGGATGCGTGGCGGACGATGCACCGCGCGCACGCGATCGCCAGCGGCGTGTACGCAGCGGCGGTGAACCGGGTGGGGTTCGAAGGGCGGCCGAAAGAGGGGGATCCGGGACTGGAATTCTGGGGGAATTCGTTCGTGGCGGACCCGTTCGGGCAGGTGGTTTCGCAGGCGGCGAGCGACAAGGAAGAAATTCTCGTGGTGGAATGCGATCCGGCGGTGGCGGAAGAGACGCGGCGGAATTGGCCGTTTCTGCGCGACCGAAGAATCGACGCGTACGAGCCGATTGTCAGGCGCTGGCTGGATGAAGAAGAATAGCCTCGGCCGCGAATGAAAACGACGCCCTTTTCCCTCGGGTTCCACATGCCGGCGGAGTGGGAGCCGCACGAAGGCACTTGGCTCGGCTGGCCGCACGAACGCACCGACTGGCCCGGGAAATTCGCCGCGATACCGTGGGCGTATGCGGAGATCGTGCGGCACTTGGCGCGCATGGAACGCGTTTTTCTGCTGGTGGAAGATCGCCAAGCGGAAACGCGCGCGCGAACGATCCTGCGAAAATCCGGCGCGAACTTGGACGCGGTGAGTTTCTTTCGCGTGCCCACCGATCGCGGTTGGATGCGGGATTCGGGGCCGATCGCGGTGCGAAACGCGGCGGGGGAAGTGGCGTGGAACGATTTCGCATTCAATGGATGGGCGAAATATTCGGATCATAAGAAGGACGCCGTCGTTGTTGCGAAACTCAATCGCAAAGCGGCACGGCGCGTTTGGACGCCGGAACACAAAGAGCGGCGCGTGGTGCTCGAAGGCGGGAGCATCGACGTGAACGGGCGCGGCGCGCTGCTGACCACGCGCGAATGTCTGTTGAGCCCGGTGCAGGAGCGGAATCCGGGATTCACCGAGCAGGATTACGCCGAGGTGTTTCGCCGATATCTGGGCGTGACGCGGGTGCTGTGGCTCGAAGGGGGAATCGCCGGCGACGATACGCACGGGCACGTGGATGATCTGGCGCGATTCGTCGATCCGCAAACCGTCGTCGTTGTCGTCGAGAGAGATCCGGCGGAGGAGAACTACGCGCCGCTTCGGGAAAATCTGGCTTTGGTCAAAACGATGCGCGACCAAAATGGCCGCCCGCTGCGCGTGGAAACGCTGCCGATGCCTGCGCCGGTGTATTTCAACGGGCAGCGGCTGCCGGCGAGCTACGCGAATTTCTATATCGCGAACCGGCTGGTGCTCGTACCGATGTTTGGCGACGCAAACGATCGCGTGGCGCTGAATACGCTGGCCAGGCTTTTTCCCAAGCGCGAAATCGTGGGTGTGCCGTGCCGCGACCTGGTGCTCGGCCTCGGCACGCTGCATTGCTTGACGCAGCAGCAGCCGAGCGGGGGCCGAGTCTGTGCCGGGCAGCCCGGCAGCGAAAGATCGAATGCCACGCCGCGGGAACCGCCATTTTCGGTCGCGGTACCAACGAACTTTCCGAAGGGACATCCGTAGACTCTGCTGCGAGCCGGAGTTATAGTGTGCCGTTCCGAAGAATGGGAAGAGAGGTGTCTTCCATGAGACGTACCGCAAATTGCATTGCGCTGTTCGTTTGCTTGACATTTGTCGCCACCGCTGGCCATGCGCAGCCGCAGCAAGGACCGCTGCTGCTCCAACAGCCGACGCTGAACAAAACGGAAATCGCTTTCGTGTACGCCGGGGATTTGTGGAGCGTGCCGCGAGCGGGCGGCGCGGCGACGCGGCTGACGGCCGGACCGGGCCTGAAATCCAATCCGAAATTTTCTCCCGATGGGAACTGGATCGCGTTCAGCTCGAATG
>JAKASX010000036.1 GCA_021818865.1 Acidobacteriota bacterium | reverse complement strand
GCCTACGGGACGAAATCGCTGCTGCCCACGGATGAATTGGCGATCGCGCATCTGCCGATTCTGAAGGCGTGCTCGCCGCACGTGGATTCGCACGCGCAGATCACGTACGGGGGCAAAAATTGGTGGACGCATTATCGCGGCGTGGCGCCGACGTTTTTCTCGATTCAGCATTGGGTGGTTGCGAGCGGCTCGGCATTCAGCGATTCCGACGTGAAGCATCTGGCGAAAGTTTGCGCGATCGGACGCAGCGTGGCCGACCGTCTGTTCCCGAACGAAAATCCGGTCGGAAAAACCGTCCGGATCAGCAATCTACCGTTTGTCGTGGTGGGCGTTCTGGCGCCGAAGGGAGCGTCCACGTTTGGCTGGGACCAGGACGACCTGGTGTTGATCCCGTACACGGTAGCGATGAAGGAGCTGAAGGGGCAGAGTTGGCTGGACGACATCATGTGCTCGGCGGTTTCGCCGGGCTCGATTCCGCCGGCGGAGGAGCAGATCGGCCGTCTGTTGCGTTTGAGGCACCATTTGCGCGCCGACCAGCCGAACGACTTCAATATCCGCCATCCCGAAGACATTCTGGAAGCACTGCAGCGCTCGAATCGCACGTTCGGCCTGATGCTCGCCTCGATCGCCTCGGTTTCGCTGCTGGTGGGCGGGATCGGGATCATGAACATCATGCTGGTGAGCGTCACCGAACGCACGCGGGAAATCGGTGTGCGGATGGCGGTGGGGGCGACGCGAGGCGACGTGCAGCGGCAGTTCCTAATCGAGGCGGCCACGCTCAGTCTGGCGGGAGGAGCAGCGGGCGTGGTGGCGGGGATTGTGGCGACGAAGGGATTGACGCGCCTGCTTTCCTGGCCGGCGACGTTTTCGGCCGAAGCGCTGATCGTGGCGATCGCCGTTTCGATCGGCACGGGCATTTTCTTCGGCTACTATCCGGCGCGGCGCGCCGCAGCGCTCGATCCGATCGAGGCCTTGCGTTACGATTGACGCGGAGACGCGCGATCCCTCGGCCGCGAAAATCGAACAGGAACCGCCGATCCGGTCATTCGGCTTCGGTAGGTTCGCCGGGCCGGCGATTGTGGCCGGCGGCGGTTTCTTCGGTTTCGGCTTCCGGTGGAAAGCGGTAACTCTCGCTTGCGGCGTGGGTCTGCGCGCAGCGCTTTGGCCGCCAGGTAACGAAATTATTCCTGCAATCGTCGCAACGCAACGCCCGCGCACCCAGATGAAGGGCCAGCCAGGCCAGCCATCCGCCGCCGAGGCGATCGTGGCGAATCGGCATCAAGTCCAGATTTCCGCACTGGGCGCAATGCGCGTAGAGAAGGTAGCGAAAGGGCACTTTGCGACCGTAGAAGCGCCGTTTGCAGTCGAAGCAGCGCCAGGGCAGTATGCCGAACGCGCTCAGCAGGTATTCCGGCAGGCGGCGGTGCGAGCGCAAGCAGTCGTAACTTCCGCAACGCGGACAGATCAAGACAACCTCCAGGACGCTCCCGCGCCGCGAGCCCGACACCCCGTCGCACCCGCAGCGCCCCCTTTAGCCTATCCCACAACCGGGCTCCCCGAGCCCATTTTGCCTCGTTCGTTTCCTTATCGCTACAATCCAGAGAGCCGGCCGGCCGCGGCCGCGCCAAACCTTGGGCAGGAGGCTTTCGTGCCGGGCTATAGCAGCGCACACGCCCGCGCCGGGATCAATGCGCCGTTGCCGAGCATTGAAACCTGGCCGAATCAATTTCCCGGTTACCGGATCACGATTCGCGTGCCCGAATATACGTCGGTTTGCCCGAAGACGGGCCTGCCGGATTTCGGCGCGCTCACGATCGAATACGAGCCAGCGCGGCTTTGCCTGGAGCTGAAATCGCTGAAGCTGTATTTGCTGGGCTACCGGAATCTCGGTATTTTTTACGAGAACGCGGTGAACCGAATCTTGCGCGACGTTGTGCGCGCGGCAAAGCCCAAGCGGTGCGTGGTGCGAGGCGAATTCACGCCGCGCGGCGGGCTGACGACGACCGTCGAGGCGCGCTGGCCGCGTTCGGCGCGCTGAGAAACTCACCCGGCGCAGCCATACCGCGGCGCGCGCCGCGGGTTACCCTTACCTCGCAACGGTTCGGCGCAATGCAACCCGCTCAGGCGTTGGGGCAATCCAAGGTATCAGACGCTACGCGGATTACCACCGCAAGGAGGCATTCCCATGAGTACGACCCCGACTCGTCCGGAAATGCCGCAAGCAGGAACCCCGGCGCCGACATTCGGCACGCCGCGCTGGATCCCGATTTTATTCGTGGTCCTATTCCTGCTGAGCGGATATCTGGTTTACGCCGGCATTCACTCGCAGCACGGACTGGAAGCCCAGCTTTCGCAGTCTAATTCCCAGATCGCTCAGCTCAATTCCTCGCTCGAAAAGGCCAACGGCCAGATCGGCGATCTGAAAGCGGAACTCGATCTGACGAGCCAAAAGCTCGGATTGACGCAGGCTCAGCTCGAGCAGGCGCGGAGAAACGCCGCGGTGATGCGGCGCGAACAGATGGTGGCCAGCCGCAAACTGCAGGCGCAGATCGGGCAGGTGCAGCAGCAGACGCAGCAAAGCGTCGGCCAGCTTTCGACCGAACTCGGCGGGACGAAAACCGATTTGGCCGCCACGAAACAATCGCTCGAAAGCACGCGTTCCGACCTGGAAAAGACGGTTGGTGACATGGGCGTGGTGAGCGGCCTGGTGGCTCACAACCAGAAGCAGCTCGACGAACTGATTCGGATGGGCAAGCGCGATTACTACAAATTCGATCTCTACAGGTCGAAGCATCCGTATCGCGTGGGTCCTGTGATCGTCCAAGTGACGCACGTGGATCCGAAGCACTGGCGCTACAACATGTACGTCACGGTGAATGACAAGCGCATCGAGAAGAAGAACAAGACGCTGTACGAACCGGTGCAGTTCTACACGGAAGATGCGCTCGCTCCGCTGGAGATCGTCGTCTACCAAATCAGAAAGAACGAAATCATCGGTTACCTCTCGGCGCCGAAACAGCAAGGCAGCCAGGCCGCTGCCAGCTCGCCGGCGACCAAGAGCATGTAGCCTGGGATTTCGGCTGACTGCGGCGTCCGGTCTCCGCGGCTCGGGAACCGGGCGCCGCTCCCGTTTTCCCGGTTCTTCCCTGGAACCGTCGCGGCTGTTTTCCGGCAGCATTTCCCACGGGCCGGGTATAGAATCTTCTACACGGATGAATCGAGCAAAGATCACCTGCCTATTCCTTGCCGTTTTGGCGATCGCCGCCGCGCCAGCCGCACGGGCGCAGACCGCGAACCTGGCCGCGCGGCTCCCTGCCAACACGATTTTCTACGTCTATTTCCGCGGCACGGCTTCGATTCCGGCCGGGAGCAAAAACGCGCTGGGGTCGCTGTGGAACGATCCGGGCTTCGCTCCCGCGCGGCAGATCATCGAACAGAGCGTGGTTGACTCGCTCGAGCACAACCCGCGGCTGGCCGGCGTCCCGCGCGGCGACCTGGAATCGCTGCTGGCGCACCCGATGATTTTCGGGATCCGGCTGACCCAGGGAACGCCGGCCAATGCAAAGCCGCAGAGCAATGGCCAGGGCTTTCTGGTGGTTGAGACAGAAGGGAAAACCGGCAAGGAGCTTCGCGCCGCGCTGGCCGCCAAGCCTTCCGGTGCGTCGCGCGTGCGGCTCACCTCGACCGGTTTCCTGGTCTATTCGGAAAACCCGGCGACGCTCGCCGATCTCGCGCGGCGTTTCGGCGCGCACGCTCCGGCGGAATCCAGTTCGCTCGCCGCAGTGCCTGCTTTCGCACAGGCCCGGGCCGAGCTGCGCGGGCATCCCACGCTGGATATTTTCCTGCGAGTTCCGGAAATGCCGCTGCTCCATCCGCAGGTGCGTCCCGGGTTCAACACGGCTGCCTTTTTGAAGGCTTTGCACCTCGAACGAATCCAGGTGCTCTGCGGCTCGATGGATCTGAGCGAGCCCGGTTCGCTCGCTCACTTCGCGATTCTGGGCGATCCCGCGCCGGGCGGTCCGTTCGATCTTTTCGGCGCGAATGCGGCGGAGTTTTCGACGCTGGCCGCCGCGCCCGCAGGCGCTTCGTATGACGTGGCCCGGCTCGATCTGGCCGCAGGGTTCACGCTCATCGAGCACGCTCTTTCCGTGTCACTGGATCCGCAGCAAGCGGCGCGGCTGAATTTGCTGACGGGAATATTTTCGGCGAGCGTACTTCCGGCGCTCGGCGGCGAATACGCCACCGTCTGGCCGCATCCGGGGAGTGATGAAGGACCCGTCCTTGCCATCACGATTCACGAGAAGGCCGCTCACCAACTTTTCCAATCGGCACTCGCGTCTTTCCTGCAGCCGGCCGGGCAGGAAGGTGACATCCTCTTTTTCCGCGCGGAGCCGCCATCGTCCGCGCCTGCCAGCGCCAAAACCGGCGGAAAGCCAGAGCCAGACGCCAAGTCGCCGACCCCGGCGGGACGCGGTCCGTCTTTCATTGCGTTGACGCCGCATCTACTCCTCGCGGGCCACGACGAACAGGCAGTTCGCCGCATGGCCCTCGCCGTCACTTCCGCGCATCCGCCGGCCGGGCTGGCGGCCGAAGCGCGGTTTCAAGCGGCGCGCGCGACGCTGCCAGCCGAGCTTTCCGGATTCGGTTATTTCGATTTGACGCAGATCGATTGGACGCGCTGGCTCGAGCGCACCGCCGCGGAATGGGCCAAGAACGACAAGAATCCTCAGGCCGCGCGGCACGCGCAGGCGATCGAGACATGGGCGAGGGAAGGCGGCGGAGCTGTGCTCGCACGCCATTTACATCTGCTGCTGCTCGGAGCGTGGAAGGATTCGACCGGCGTTCATTGGCGCGGCGATCTGCATTAGCCGACCGCCCGGAATGACCCTCCCCGCCGACGCCACATTTTCTTTCCGGAGCAAAACCCGATGAAGATGGAGCCGTTCGCGCTCGAACGCTGGATGACGACCTGGGAAACGCGGGTGAAATACGACATTGCCGAAAGCGGGATCCTGCCGCTGCGCGCGCGCGATTTGCTGGAACTGCTTCCCGAAGGCGAGGGTGCGCAAGCGCTCGAATCGCTGCTGGACCTGCGGCTGGGCTATTCGGAAGCGCGAGGCAGCGAGGAATTGCGCGGGCTGCTGGCGGCGACGTACAAGAACGCCACGGGGGAAAACATTCTGGTGACGACCGGAGCAATCGAGGCGAATTTTCTATTGTTCCACGTACTGCTCGAGCCGGGCGATCACGTGGTCGCCTGTTACCCGGCCTATCAGCAACTCTACAGCGTGCCGCGCGGGATCGGTTGCCAAGTGTCGCTCTGGAAGGCGCGAGAGGAGAATGGATTCCGGTTCGATCTGGACGAACTGACGCGGCTGGTGACGCCGAAAACGCGATTGGTCGTCATCAACACGCCGCACAATCCGACAGGAACGACGATTTCTGAGGCCGAACTGCGCCGGGTCTACACGTTGGCGGATTCGGTGGGAGCGATGGTGCTTTCCGATGAGGCCTATCGCTGGCTCCGCGTGCCGGGCGGCGAAGAACTGGCTCCGCCGATGTTTAATTTTGGGCCGCGCGCAGTGAGTGTGGGAACGTTATCGAAACCGTTTGGTCTTCCCGGCCTCAGAATCGGCTGGCTGGCCGCGCACGGAGATCTGGCGGCGCGTTGCTGGGCGATGCGAGATTACGTTTCGCTGAGTCCCGGGCGATTGAGCGACGCGCTGGCGGCGATTGCGGTGAGGCACCGAGACAGAATTTTCGAGCGCAACCGCGGAATCGTCGCGGCGAATCTCGAAACGGCGCGGCGATGGTTCGCCGAGCGATCGGGTTTGCTCGATTGGCGCGCGCCGCGCGGCGGTTTGCTGACTCTTTTCCGGTATCATCTCGGGATTCCATCCCTCGATCTGGCGAATCTGCTCGCCGAGCGATACAGCGTGATGCTGGCTCCCGGCTCCGCTTTCGGCTACGAGCACCACTTGCGCATGGGCTTCGGACAGGATCCTGCCGTTTTCGCCACAGGGCTCGAACGGACCGCGGAATGCTTCCGTCAGATTGCTCAAAACGCGCCGAATTCGGCCGCAACAGCCGAATGATTTCGCGCAAAGAACTCCAGGGCTGGCGCAGGGAAATTCTGCGCGCCGAGCGACGGATTCGGCCCTGGATTCTGGAAACTCCCGTGGATTTTTCGCCATCGCTCTCGGCGAGGTCCGGGGCGCGGGTATTTCTCAAGCTGGAACACGTGCAGCATACGGGTTCGTTTAAACTACGTGGCGCGCTGAACGCGATGCTTTCGTTTTCAGCCGGTGAGCGGCGGCGCGGCGTCGTTGCGGCATCGAGCGGAAATCATGGAATCGCCGTTGCGTGGGCGGCGCGGCAACTCAGAGTGCCGGCAACAATCTGCATGCCCATCGGCGCATCGGGCATGAAGGTGAAGCTGATTCGGGAGTTGGACGGGCGAATCCAATTCCACGGGCGCAATACGCTCGACGCCGAGCGCAGAGCGCGCGAACTGGCCGAACAAGGGCTCGCCATCGTTCCTCCTTACAACCATCCGCAAGTGGTTGCCGGGCAGGGGACGATCGGCGTGGAACTCGCGCGGCAGATTCGGCGGCTGGACGCCGTTTTCGTTGCGGTGGGTGGCGGCGGGCTGGTTTCCGGAATCGGCGCGTACCTGAAAATGGCCAGTCCGCGAACGGAAATCGTCGGTTGCTGGCCGCGGAATTCGCGCGTGCTTTACGAATCGCTGTGCGCGGGGCGGATCGTCTCGTTTCCCGAGCGGGCGACGATTTCCGATGGCACGGCCGGCGGAGTGGAATCCGGATCGATCACGTTTCCCCTTTGCCGCGCGCTCGTCGGACGGCGCGTGCTCGTTTCCGAACGGGAAATCTGGCGGGCGATGCGCCTGTTGTTTGAAGAGGAACGCTGGCTGGTGGAGGGCGCGGCGGGAGTGGCGCTGGCCGGATTTCTTCACTGCCGGCGGGATTTTGCGGGCAAGAAAGTGGCGGTGGTGCTTTGCGGCCGCAACATTTCCGCGCACAAAGCGGCGAAACTCGTCAAAATGGGATCGTGAGCGAACGGCTGAACTCAATTCGGAAGCCCGCGCACGCGCGGCGCGGGCAGGCACGGACTCGCTGGGTTTTTCGCGCGGCGGCGGGATCCATCGTATTGCTGGCGTTTGCGCTGGCGGCGCGTTCGCGGCAGGCGAGCGGCCAGGCGCCCGTGCTGCGATTTGCGCATGGAGGCAATGCGGCCGAAGTGCCGATGGAACTGGCCGCGGACGCCGTTTTCGTTCCCGCGCAACTGAATCAGGGGCGGGCATCGGGTTGGCTTCTCGATACCGGGTCGCGGCGCACGGTTGCCGACAGCACGCTTGTCACGGAGTCGGGAGGGAGTCAGCCATCCGCGCCGTCGCTTATCACGTTGCCCGGACTCGCCATCAGCGCGGCCGATCTCGACACTCGTTCGTTTCAGGAACTCGGGCCGTGGTTCGGGCAGCGGGTGAACGGCGTGATCGGAGACGACGTGCTGGCGCATCTGGTGGTAGAACTCGACTACTCGCGATCCTCGATCGAGCTGTACGCGCCGGGTGCGTTCCGCCCTTTTGGCAAGCCCGAAAAACTGGCCATTCGATGGATCAACGGTTTGCCGACCATCCGCGCGAAGCTGCGTTTCGGTGGACGGACGATGGAAGGCAATTTCGCGATCAATACGGGCGCGAGCGGTGGCATCGCTGTTTCGCCCTCATTCCTTGGTGCCAACCGAGAGTTTCCATTTTCGGGAAAAGCTCTGCCTGGCACGGCGGTGGACAGTTCGGGCGATCGGAAGGTGTTACTGGCGCGAGCAGAATGGCTGAGGTTGGGCTCGGTGAATGTGCGCGAGCCGATCGTGGCTATCGAAGCGACGAAGGAGCAGACGGCTTCCAGCCGCAAAAACGAAACGAAAAAGAAACTGAAGGATACGCTGGACGGCTGGATCGGCGGGCAAATCCTGCGGAAATTCAGCGTGGTGCTCGACTTTCCGCAGTCTCGCTTGCTGCTCGAGCCGAATCGCGATTTCATTTTCCCTATCGAAGCAGATGCTAGCGGCGCCACGGTCATTGCCGCCGGAGACAACCTCAACCAATTTGTGATTCGCAGGATTTTGCCGGGCTCGCCGGCCGCCGAAGCCGGACTGATGCCCGGGGACGAAATCACGTGGGTGGGCAACGACCCGGCTTCGAGCCTTTCGCTCGACCAGATTCGCGATTTGCTCCGCAAACCGGGCGATTCGCCAGTGATCGTTGTGCAGCGGCTGGGCCGTACGATTCACATTCAGTTGCACTTGCGCAGCTTGCTGTAAGTATCCCCCGGCAAAGCCGGGGGCTTTAGGATGTGAGCCGCTCAAAGCGGCTATTCGGGGTCGCTAACGCGGCCCCGCCTTGCTCGAGCCACCCGGACGGTGGCCCCTCACCAAAGCCCCATCTGATCCAGCCGCTTGTCCTCTTCCTCCTGCCTCCGAATGTACTCGCGCACCACGGCTTCGTCCCTCCCCACCGTGGACACGAAGAACCCTCGCGCCCAGAAGTGTTGGCCCACGAAATTCCGCTTCCGCTCCCCATACACCCGCGCCAAGTGGATCGCGCTCTTGCCCTTGATGTACCCGATTACCTGCGAGACCGCGTGCTTGGGCGGAATCGCGATCATCATGTGCACGTGGTCCGGCATCAAGTGTCCCTCTTCGATCCGGCTCTCCTTCTGCTCGGCCAATCGCCGGAACACCTCTCCCAAATACCGCCGCAGTTCTTTGTACAGCGTCTTGCGGCGACACTCCGGGATAAACACCACGTGATATTTGCACTCCCATTTCGTGTGGTTTAGGCTTTCCCTTTCTTCCATCGCGGACTCCTTTTCGTGCGCTTTGGCGGCTCACGTCAAGGAGTCTCCGCGATGGACTGCCGGAATTGTCAAACCGCTACTGCCACCCCGGCCGAGCCGGGGGACCTCCTGTGAGGCGGTTAGCGTCCTACCGTGCCGCTGCCTTCGATTTGACGCGTCTTGGGCCGGCGGCCTATACTCGCCCCACTTTTCGCGGAATTTTCCGACGGCCGTTTCGTCGAAGGGGCCAGAGCCCATGGCGTTTGTGTGCGCAGAAAAACTCGAGCGAATCCCGCCCGGCAGCATCCACGAAGTGCGCGTGGGCGACCGGACGATCGCCGTGGCCAACGTCGAGGGCAAAATCTACGCGGTGGATAACGCGTGCCTGCATCGGGGCGGTCCGCTCGGACAAGGGGGACTGGTGGGCAACGTGGTCACCTGCCCATGGCACGGCTGGCAGTACGACGTGACCACGGGGCACGTCACTTTCAATCCGTCCATGCAACTGGCCACGTTTCCGGCGGAAATCCGCGGGGACGAGATCTGGGTGAATTTGGGGTAAGCGGAGGGCCATGCGGCCGGGTGGCGCGGCCGCTATTCGCTTTTTCGTCGCCTAAAGCGTAAAAAGTTGCACCGATTGGCTTTCCCCGCGGTTCAAGAGCGTGTATAGTCCGCCAGGCACGGAGCCTTGATGGAACCGACAGTCGAGCGGCGCTATTGGATTCTGGTTTCGGACCCGCGTCAATACCACTGGGACACCTTGTTTGTGAAAGGCAAGGAGATGTGGCGCGGCGCGGGCTCCCGGCCGGCGGTGAAGCGGCTGGTGAAACAGTTGCGGCGCGGAGACCGCGTGCTGGCCTATCACGGCACGCCGGACCGATGGGTGTACGCGCTGGCGGAGGTGACGCGGGACCCTTATGTGGATCCTGGAGATCCGGAGGGGAAGGCGATGATCATCGACCTTCGCGCGGTGGAACGACTGCCGCACCCGGTGCGGCTGGCGGATATCAAGCTGAACCCGCTCTTGCGGCACATGAAATTTCTGAGGAATCCTCGTTTGCCGATTTCCCCGGTGACCGAATCGGAATACCGGGAGGTTTTGCGGATGGGCGGGATCGTTCCGTCGCCGGGCATGCCGCTGCCGTAGCTAAGCGAAAAGTTCCTGCCGGGCCGTTTCGCAGATGGCAACGACGGCGGGATTCTTGATTTTCTTTTCCACTGAAATGCCGTAGAAACGAGCGCGAATCGGCTCGACCCGGCCCAGGCGTCCGAGATGAGAGCGGCGCATTTCGGCGTCGAGCACGAGCGGCGAGGCGAAAACGCCGAGTCCCTTTTCGGCGAAGGTGCGCAGCAGGCTGAAATCATCGAATTCGCCCACGACGTACGGGCGCACGCCTCTTTCCTGGAACCACTGATCGAGCTCGGCGCGCAACGAAGCGCTTTCGGTGGGGAGCAGGACGGGCGCGCCGTCGAGCGAGCGCGGAAATCCGCGGCGGTAGCGTGAGACGAGGCGCTGCGCGCCGTAAAATCCGATACCGCATTCGCCGAGCAGATGATTGAAGGCGCGCACGCGCATCGCCGGACTCATCGGCGAATCGGTGAGAATTAAATCCATCCCCTGCGTCGCCAGATCGGCAAGCAGGCGATCGGGAGGGTCTTCCCGGCAAATCAACTGCACCGGCTCGTTCAGATGAAAGGCGGGCTCGAGCATGCGGTGCACGATGTTTTTCGGCAAAACGTCTGCGATGCCCACGAGCAGCTTCGACGGCCGGCCGGTGGGACGGCCTTTCAGCGCGTCCTGCATCTCGCGGCCGGTGGAGAAAATTTCCTCGGCATAACGCAGCGCCAGTTGGCCGGCTTCGGTGAGGACGAGCCGGCGTCCGGAGCGCTCGAAGAGACGTTCGCCAAGGCTGTCTTCGAGGCGCTTGATCTGCGCGCTGACGGTGGGCGGGGCGAGGAGAAGTTCGGCCGAAGCTTTCGTCACGCTGCCGGTGCGGGCGACGGTCCAGAAATAGTAGAGGTGATGATAATTCAGCCAGTCCATGGGGTTGTTTCCAGCTTAGCAAAAATCTAAGAGGTTTCAAACGATTATCTACTTTTTAGAACTTCCGCCTCCGCCTATGCTGCTTCGCAAGAAGTAAGAGGGTGAGGTCCCGGAGACAGACCCGGCCGGCCGCTCCCCTCCCGTGGCTCTTCCGAGGCAAGAGCGCGCTCGGATTTGGGAAGATGGCCACAGGGAGAGAATGCGAAGGACCCTGAAGGAAGAGGGACTTCGAGCCGGCCTTACGGCGAGGGCGCGAGTCGGGCGGAATGCCCGCCGCGCCCCCGCAACAACTTCAAACTTCAACCATCCTTAGCGGTTACCCGGCTGGGTCCGAGACGCGGGAGGAACGGCCGGGAGAGCAAAGATTCCGGTTTTCAGATTGAAGAGTTCCGCCCGAGGCCTACCCGCCCGAGGCCCGGTGCGGCAATCCGGGGAGTCGCTGCATTCCGGACCGGTACGGCGCGCACGACGCCAGCGAGCAGAGTCGGGGTTAGCGAGCCGCCCACCAACCGGATCACCCGCCCCCAAAAGCGATTCCCCGGCCTCCCTTTGGCCGGTCGGCGCGCTTCGCCGTGGACGCGCCGGCCGGTCGCCCATCGGCCGGAAAACCTTAGTTCGTTTAGGTTCTCTCGAGCAGCACCGCTCCGGAACGCCATTCGCGCATTCGCGTGGCAGTGCGGCGAGGCATGACCTTTTCCCAGAAACGCAGCAGCCGATCCATAGGCATAAGGCGATTCAGGCGTCGCGATTCGGCGAGAAAATCGCGGAATTCCGCTTCCCGCCAGCCGAGCGGCCGGAAAAACTCGCTGCCCTGTGCCGGTGCGAATCGAAAGGCGGCGCCGGCGGCGCGAATCTGCCTGCCCCAAGAGCGATTCATGATGCGAATCACTTTGGGTGAGGCAAGATCGGTGAGCCAGAAACGGAACGACTGGGCCTCGTGCAGATCGCGCGCCAGGCCGCGCACATCTTCCGGATCGAGATAAACCAACAGACCTTCCGTCATTGCGAGAGCGCCCCGCGACCGTTCAGCGAGACGCGCGAATAGCCGGCGTCGCGCGTCGTTCTCCCGAAGATCGATCTCCACGCGATCGAGTTTGCAGACGGGCTTTTCGTTTTTCAGGATTTCACGTTTATAGGAAAGAATGGCAGGCAGATCCGCTTCCACCCATTCGAGGGACGCCGGGAGGGGCAGACGGTAGGGTCTGGTGTCGAGTCCCGCGGCGAGATTCAGCACCAGGCCGACCGATTCCTGCTGAACGCACCGGACGATGATTTCGTCGAAGAGCGCGGTGCGAACGATCATGGACCACGCCGAGGATTTTCCACGGCGCAGCGATTTGACGGCGCGCTCGCCCCGCTCACCCGCCAGGAGTCGCGCGTAAGGATCGCGAAACAGCGCGTCGGGCCGCTCGCTTTCCATCGCGCGGTAATAGGCGACCCAATGCGCGGTGTCGCTGATGGAGCGCAGTCCGGAACCGAAATCGCTCATCGCACCCGCCTGCTGCGTCGCGCCACGCCGTCCGCGGCTCGCGCCGTCGCGCGTTCACGCATTCGCGCGAGCCGGAGCGCTCGGGTGAGCGTCAGGCCAGAAAGCGCGGGATCAGAGCGCCGCGTTCGGCTGGCCCACCGGGCGCGGCGCCACGATCGGGATATTTTCCTGGCGCATCTTTTTGTTCAAATTGGCGAGGTCGGTGGAAACGATCGCCTGCCATTTCGCAACCCAGCCGTCGAGTTGCTGTTTATAGACTTCGTAGAGCTGGCCGTCCTGCACGGGCGGCGCGGAATCGGCGCTATCCACGCCGTTGATCAGGTAGCCGAGTTTGCTATTGAGCTCGATCGGATAGTTGAGCATGTCCTCGCTGGCGGTTGCTTTCGATTGAATCAGTTCGCCCTCGACCGCTAGCGCTTTCTGCTCGACGCCTTTGATTTCGGCAACGATCGGCGCGTTCTTCGGTTCGCCGGTTAGGCGCTGTTTCAGAGCGGCGAGTTGGCGATTGACGTCGCGGATTTCGAGCACGGTGACGTGATCCTGCTGCATGAGCACGTTGAGTTTCTGCATCAGGTCGAACTGCTTGGCCAGGTCGGCTTGGGTCGCCTTCACGCGCGGATCGGGAACAATCTGGATGGGCGCGGTGTAGGTTTGGCCATTGACGGTGAGCCGCACCTGGTAAGCGCCCGGGAGCGCCATCGCGCCGAGCGGACCACCCTCGTCGTAAACGGCGCAGGGCACCGGGATCGGCTTTTTGTAGCGCATGTTCCAAACGAAGCGATTCAAGCCCGGCGAATCGGGCAGGCCGGGATGGGACATCGGCGCGGGGAAATCCGGCTCGCACAGGGGCGGTGTCTTCTTGGCGCTGGTGAACGAGCGAATCACGTTTCCTTCCGAATCGAGGATATCGAGCTTTATGAGGCCCTTGGGTTTTTCCTTCAGGTAGTAATCAACGATCGCGCCGATCGGCGGGTTCTTGCCGACGTTGGGTCCACCGAAGGAGAAACTGGGCGCGCGGAAGCGCACGGCCGGGGCGGGCTTGAACAGATGCACTGGTTCGTCGAGCGTGGCCGCAGTGAGCTGGCGCAGCGGGGTGATGTCGTCGAGGATCCAGAAGGCGCGGCCGTGCGTGGCGATGACCAGATCGTTGTCCTTGATCGCGAGGTCGCGCACCGGAACGGTCGGCAGATTCATCTTCAGCGGCTGCCAGAGTCCGCCGTCGTTGAAGGAGACGTAGACGCCGAGTTCGGTGCCGGCGAAGAGCAGGCCGGGCTGCTTGGGATCTTCGCGCACGGCGCGGACCACGGCGCCGACCGGGAGTCCGTTGGTGATCGGAGTCCAGGTCTTGCCGTAATCGGTTGTTTTCCAAGCGTAGGGACGCAAGTCGTCATTTTTCATGCGCGTGACGGCGACGTAAGCCGTTCCCGCGTTTTCCGGCGAGGCGTCGATCAGGCTGACTTTGCTCCACGCGGGCAGGTCCTTGGGCGTGACGTTTTCCCAATGGGCACCGCCGTCGCGGGTGATCCAGACGAGTCCGTCGTCGGTCCCGGCCCAGATCAATCCCCGCGATATCGGAGATTCGGCGACGGTGTAGATCAGATCGTAATATTCGGCGCTCGCCTGATCTTTCGTAATCGGTCCGCCCGACGGCCCCTGCTTCGATTTGTCGTTGCGCGAGAGGTCGGGGCTGATCACGGTCCAACTCATGCCGCGGTTGATGGATTTGAAAAGCACCTGGGAGGCGAAATAGATGTGGTTCGAGTCGTACGGCGAAATCATGAACGGCATCGTCCAGGTGAAGCGGTACTTCTGCTCCGAAGCCGGCCGGCCGTCGGGATCGTCTGGCCAGGGCGAAATCAGGAGCGACTGCTCGGTCTTGTGGTTATACCGGGTGAGGATGCCGAAATACGTGCCACCGTAGACGATGTTGGGATCGTTGGGGTCGGGAACGACATAGCCGCTCTCGCCGCCGCCCACGTTGTACCAATCCTGGCGACCGATGTAGCCGTGCGCGGTGGCGCTGGCGATGGCAACGCTGGAATTATCCTGCTGCGCGCCGTAGACGTAGAAGGGGAAACGATTGTCCACCGAAACGTGGTAGAACTGGCCGGTCGGCTGATTGTCGAGCGTGCTCCACGTTTTTCCCCAGTCGGTCGAAACCGTCGCGCCGCCGTCGTTGCCGACGATCAATCGGTTGGGATTCGTCGGATCGATCCACATATCGTGATTATCGCCGTGCGGCGCGTGAATCACTTCCCAGCGGTGACCGCCGTCGATCGAGCGGAACATGCTCACGTTGAGGATGTAGACGGTGCCGGTGTTTTTCGGATCGGCGAAAATGTGGGTGAAATACCAGGCGCGCTGCCGGAAGCGGTGATTGCCGTCGACGAAGTGCCAATTTTCACCGGCGTCGTCGGAAACGTAAAGGCCGCCCTCTTTCGCTTCGATCAGGGCGTAAACGCGCTCGCCATTGGCGGCCACGGCGAGGCCGATTTTTCCGAGCACGCCTTCGGGCAGGCCGTGCCCCGTGATGTGCTTCCAGGTGAGGCCCTCGTCGGTGGATTTGTAAATGCCGCTGCCGGGACCGCCGCTGGTGAAGGTCCAGGGCTGGCGCAGCACCTGGTAGAGCGCGGCGTAGACGATGCGGGGATTGCGAGGATCGAAGACGAGATCGACCGCGCCGGTCTTGTCGTCTTTGTAGAGAACCTTCTGCCAGGTCTTGCCGCCGTCTGTGGAACGGAAAACGCCGCGCTGGCTGTTCGGTCCGAACGCGTCGCCGAGCGCGGCGACGAGCACGAGATTCGGATCGCGCGGGTCGACCAGGACCTTGGCGATGTGTTGCGTTTCGTCGAGGCCGATGTGCGTCCACGTTTTTCCGGCGTCGGTGGACTTCCACATGCCGTCGCCGTAGGTGATATCGGCGCGCAGGCACGGCTCGCCCGTGCCGACGTAGATGACGTTCGGATCGGAAGGCGCCACGGTGACGGCGCCGATCGAGGCGATCGGTTCCTTATCGAAAATCGGCGTCCAGGAAAGGCCGGCGTTGGTCGATTTCCAGACGCCGCCGGCGACCGAGCCGAAATAGAAGGTGTTCGTTCCGGGCACGCCGGTGACGGCTTCCGTTCGGCCGCCGCGGAAGGGACCGATCAGGCGCCACTTCATGCCGTGAAGGGTGTCCTTGCCCAATTGCTGCGCCCAGAGCGTCGCGCCGAGCGCCAAAAAGACGAAAACGAAAAGGAAACCACGAAGGATCCGCTGTTTTGTGCCAAACTCCTGGGCCATCTAGACCTCCATCGAGAAACCCGGCGGGATTGTACACCGCGCGGTGGCACAAGAGCCATGCGGTAGTTATCGTTTCCTGCACCGGCGGGCCGACGCCGGCGTGCCGAGGGAAAAAAGGACGAGCAGAAAATATGGAGAGTGGGCTTCGAAGCTTGCGTGCCGAACGCGACGATCAGCGCGGCTGAGCGGGCTTGCGGGCGCGGACGAACGCGCTTATCACCTTGCCGTCAATCTGGGCGGCCATGGCTTCGGAATCGAATCCCTTGGTCTTGAGAAATTCGCGCGCGTCCTCGGCGCGGTAGATTCGCGTGGGCTCGATTTCGATCGCTTCGAATCCCGCGGCGGCCAGTTTGGCGCGATAGTCGGATTCCTCGAGCGCTCCGGCCACGCAACCGACCCACAGCTCGACGTTGCGCTGGATTTCCGCGGGCATTTCGCCGCGGAAAACCACGTCGGAAATCGCCAGCCGGCCGCCGGGTTTCAGCACGCGAAACGCTTCGCGGAACACGCGATCCTTGTCGGCGGAAAGATTGATCACGCAATTGGAGACGATCACGTCGACCGTGCCGTCTTCGAGCGGCATGTTTTCCATTTCACCCTTGAGGAACTCGGCGTTCGCGATTCCTGATTTCCGCCGATTTTCGCGCGCCAGAGCCAGCATTTCGTCGGTCATGTCGAGTCCGTAGGCTTTGCCCGTTGGGCCGACGCGCCGCGCGGACAGCAGAACATCAATCCCTCCGCCCGAGCCAAGATCGAGCACCGTTTCGCCGGGCTGTAGCGCCGCGAGCGCGGTGGGATTGCCGCAACCGAGCGAAGCGAGCAGCGCCTCTTCAGGCAGGCCGGCTATCTGCTCGACGGAATAGAGATCGGAGCAAATGGGATCGGCTCCGGCGGAACTGCCGCAGCAGGATTTCGGCTGGCCGACTTGCACGCGTTTCGCGGCAGCGGCGTATTTTTCCCGAACGACATCCTTGATGGTTGACTCGCTCATGACGGTTTCCTCGCTCGCGTCCGCCTTACCAACTATCGTCGCACAAATGCCGCGAGTGCGAAAGGTTCGCGGCAGCGGCGGCGGCCGTTAGGCTTGCGCGGCGGCTTCGAGCGTGAGGACTTCGAAAGGATCGAGCGTGAACTCGTGAGGTTCACCGGCGACGAGCGCGATGGCGGGGCGGTCTGCGTCTTTTTTCCACGGGCTTCGCGCCGCGTAGCGCTCCGGTGCGCCAGAGGGCAATTCGAACGTGCGCTCGACGTCCAGAACGAACGATTGCCGCCGGGCGGAGGGATTTCGCAGCGTGAGAATCAGCTTGCCCGGCGCCCACGCCGTCCAGCCGTAGGGCTCGAGCTGCGCAGGATCGCCGCCGACCCAGTGCGTATCCACCAGAATGTCTTGATGGTCGCGTGACCAGTTGGCCGCTTCGGCCAATGCGTCCCAATCGGCGCCGGAGAGAAGCGAATGGGTGATGTACATCTCCTGAAGCTGGGTTCCCGTGCCGAAATAGGAGCGGACTTCGTCGCCGAAATCGTGGCCGGGATCGACGCTTAACCTTTTGGCGTAGCGCGCGTAGATGATGCCGTGAAGCATCAGGGAATTGAGCGGATAGAGCGGGCCGCGCCGCACCACATGCGAAAACGTGGCGGCGTCGCGATAGGTGATCCAGCGCTGGCGATTGGTGCCGACGCCGGTGAAATCGTGATCGTCGCCGCCGCGCCAGGTGGAATCGGCCCAGCGGAGCCAGAAAGGCGAAGGATACGTACCGGTGGTGAGATTGATGAAAAGCGAGGGCTCAGCGGCGCGAAGATCGCCGATCAGGTGGATGGCCGCGTCGAAATCGCTATCGAACCGGCTGCCGGGAACGGTGGTGGAGGCGCTGCCGGTGCCGTCGAGCTTGAATTGATTGACACCGTATTTGTGGATGAACTGCAAACAGACCTCGCGGAAGCGCTTGTAGTATTTCGGTCCTGCGAGCGCAAGACCTTCGCTATCGATTTCGTAGCCGTGAGCGCGAGCCCAGGCGAGCCGCTCCTCGCGCGGCTTGCCGTAGCCGCCCCAGGGCGAAAGCCAGACGCCGGGCGCGGCGCCATAGCGAGCCGCGGCGCGGCGCAGCGGGGCGAACCCATGCGGAAACCCGGAATTGAATCCCCACATTTTGTGATTGTCCCAGCCGTCGTCGAAAAGAAATGAGCGAAGCGTGACACCGCGCTTCACATATAGCGCGTCGCCCATGCCGCGAATCGCGTCCAGCGCTTCGGTTTGGTTGTAAGGGGTGAAAAAGCCGAGATCGTACCAGGAGTTGTAATGAAGAAACGCGCGGTAGGGATGGGCGCGCTCGCGCTCAAGGTAGGCGAGAAAATCGCGGCGCATCTGGCCGGCATCCGCCGGACCGATGACGGAGGAATACGCCGCGGCGTGGCCCGCTTCGAGAGGAAGCACGCGAGTCAAAAACGCGCGCGCGCGGCCGTTTTCCACGACCGTTTCCGAAAGCGGATGCTCGAATCCCAAAAACCAGTCGCCGGCAGTGATCGGCGAACCCTTCACCGTGCCGGCCGCAGCCAGGCCGGCACCGGAAAAATCCATCATGCGGATTTCGCGAATCATGACGTCGCCGCGGTGCGCACGGACCTTGATTTCCTGGCGCAGGTAGCGCGAGCCGTCCCGCAAAATGCCGCGCCAGGCGATTTCGAGGCCGCTGGCATCATCGCGGAATTCGGCGGCGACCTCGCGGCCGCCGAAGCTGGCGGCGAGGCGCGAAGAACCGGGATCGGCGTGCAGGTTTGCGAATTTGGGCTTGCGATGGAGCCGGATAGAGCTCGATGCGATTCGCCTGCCGTCGCCGAGGGTCAGCGCAAAGACTTCGGGCAATGGCCCGAACTTGTGTCCGGTAGAGAGGTCGGCGATTTCGAGCAGCTTTACGCCGGTGGGCGAAATTTCCCATTCGGCGCGGATGGCGGCGTTTTCGAGCGTGACGTTTTTGCCGGATCGGCCCGAGCGCGTGGGCGTGGCCGCGGGAAGGCCGGTGAATAGGCCGGTTTCGGCGAGCAAAGGCAGACCGGCAATGGCGCCTAGCCCAAGCGTCGCGCGGCCTAGAAATTCGCGGCGGGAATATTCGGAAATTTGTTGTCTCTCCAAGTCCCGTTTGTCCATGGCTTGCTCCGTTTGCTGCCGAACCTTCACGAAAGATCGAGAAGCGCCGGGCCCGCGCCGGTGAGGAAGCACTGGCAAGCAGCGGCGCCGGGAAAATTCCGGCGATACGCCTTTTCCCATTGCTCGCGAAATTCGGTGGCTTCGCCGCCTCGGACGAGCGCCCATACGCTGCCGCCGAAACCAGCGCCAAACGCCGAGGATGGTATCGCGCCCAGTTCCTTCGCCAACTGCACCAGCGCGATCGTTTCCGGCACCTGATTTCGCAAACCGCGTTCGGCACCGGCTTGCGAGCGTTCGGCGAGAGCACCGAGCGAGGCGAAATCGCCCCGGGCCAGCGCGCCGGCGGCCGCCGGAACGAGGGATTCGCTTTCGTCGAAAAACTGATCGAAACGGGCAAGAAGTTCCTCGGAGGGGAAAGAAGCATCGGAATCGCGGCGAAGAAGTTCGCGGATGCGTTCGGGCGCTTCGGGTGATGAGCGCACCGCATCGGCCAGCGTGCGATCGGCGCGACCGGTGGCCGAGCGCCAGAGAGCGAGAATGGCCGCGCTGGAGAGCGAGGCGCGGTTGTAGCTTTCGCGCGCGCTGCCAGTTTTTTCCGCCACGACGCCGCTCACACCAACCGCGAAAAGCCAATTTTCCGGCAGCGGAATCGTCTGCTCGAGGCGCACGGGGCAAAAGGAAAACAGGCCGGCATGGCCGGCGCGGGAACAGAGGATGGCGGCGTGATCCTCGCTGCCGCCAAAGGTCCCCACACCCTCGCCGCCGGGAAGCGAGCCGAAACCCGTGCCGCTTTCGATGGCGCCGAGATAGCCGGCGAGATCCAACGAAGTGTGAATTGCGCCTCGCCAGGCGGCGTGATTTTCAAGGGGATTGCGACGGGCGAGAGCGGTGAAAACGGCGACGAGCAGAGCGCTGGAACTGCTGAGCCCGGCCGAGCGCGGGAGATCGCTCGCGAAAGCGATTTCGATTCCGGCGAGCGAGTGGCCGAAATTGCGGGCGAGGCGGCGCGCGACCGTCCGCGGATAGACGGTCCAATCCGCCTGGCCGATTTCGATTTCGGGCGAAATCGGGATTTCCGCGCGCTCGCCGGAGAGCGCGTCGGTGACGCACAGGAGTGCGTCTTCGCGCGGCGCGGCCGCGACGCAGAAGCCGCGCTCAAGGGCGCAGACCAGGCTGCGGCCGCCGGCGTAATCGGTGTGTTTGCCGAAAATTTCGATGCGGCCCGGCACGAACCAGCGCCAAAGCTCACCGATGGACGCGCCAGAACGGCGAACGAGCGGCTGGTCGGCAGTTTCGAAAAGCGCCTGCTTGCGGGCGGATTCGGCGGCGCTCAGTCCTGCTTCGGCCAGGCGCGATTCGAGCGCCAGTGTCACGGATTGGCCTCGATGCCGCGCAGCCAACGGCCAATCGAAGCGATATCACCGCGGCGCGAGAGATCGAGCACCGGTTCACCGGAACGCGCGACTTTCAGGCGCAGGCCGAGTGTACGCACGGCGAGCCGAATCGCCTGCGGCAGTTCCCGCTCGCCGCGAGCGGAAATTTCGACGCTCCGGCAGGCGTCGAAAAATGCGGGCGAGAGCCGCCAGATATTCATGCTCACCAGGGCGTTTTCGCCGGCGGCGCGGAAAGTTTGCTCGTCCGGCTTTTCGATGATATCGGCGAGGTAGCCCGAGGCGTCGACCACGGTGACAGCGAAATCGCGAATCCGTTCGGCGGGAACGTTGCCGCGCAGCAGGCCCCCGCGCTCGAACAGAACCGTTCCCGGTTCGCCCATCGTGCGGAGAACCACGAGCGCGGAAACCGGATAGTAGTTATCGGAATTGAGGACGATAAATTCATCTTCGCCGACGAAAGATTGCGCCGAGAGCAGGGCGTCGGCGGTGCCGAGCGGTTCGGCCTGGATGGCGAACTCGACGCTGAGCCGGCGGGGGCGCCCGGCGCCGTGATAATAGTCGCGGATCGCGTCGTGCTCGGGACCGACGACGAGGCAGATGCGGCGAAAACCGGCGTCGGCGAGACCGCTCAAAACGTAATCGAGGAACGGACGGCCGAAGGGCACCATCGCTTTCACGCCATCGGCAGCCGCTTTTTCCTGTTCGGCTTCGAGCGAGACGCCGTCTTCGGCGCGGCGCATGCGCTTTCCCAGGCCGCGCGCGAGAATGATCGCCTTGTCGATTTCGCCCGTCATCGTGGTTGCGGGCGGCGCGGATAGCGGCCCAGCAGGCTGTTGGCGCGAACCTTGACCAGATCCCAGAACATCCGCAGGCTGTCGCGCACCATGTGGATCTTGCTGCCGGGATCGTGCGCCCAGCGGACCGGAACTTCGACCGCCTTCAGACCGTGCCGCCGCGCCAGATAGAGCAATTCCGGATCGAAGCCGAAATCCTCGATCCGCTGCTGCTCGAAGAGGATTCGGGCGCGGCCCATGCGAAACGCCTTGAAGCCGCATTGCGTATCGAGAAACGGCACGCCGGTCATCAGGCGCACGAAAGCGTTGAAAACGCGGCCGGCGAGCTCGCGCGAACCGGACTGGTGGATTTCGATGAGGCGGCGATCGAGGGCGCGCGAGCCGATGGCGACGTCGGCGGATTCGAGCGCGGCGAGCAGCTTTCCCGCTTCCTCGATCGGGGCGGAAAGATCGGCGTCGGTGAAGAGGGCGATTTTGCCGCGCGTCTCGAGCATGCCGTGGCGCACGCTGTAGCCCTTGCCGCGATTGCCTTCGTTCGAGACCAGGCGCAGGCCGGGCAGCCGCGCGGCCCAATCGGCGACGACCTCCGCGGTGCCGTCTTTCGATCCGTCGTCCACGACGAGGATTTCGCTTTCGAGACCGGAGGTTTCGCGCTGCGCCCTGGCCCAGGCGCCGACGCGCTCGAGCGTGCGCGGCAGGCGCTGCGCCTCGTTGTACGCGGGAATGACGACGGAAAGATCGGGAGCGCGGCTCATTTCGGGAGCGGCCGCTTCCCGCAGCGAAGGCGCACCCGCGGCGGTAGCATCGCCGAGCGACCGCCTGAGCCTGGCACCGCGGCCCCGTTTGCCTTCGCGCCGTTCATGCTCCTCATCATCGCACGATTCTGCCGCAGCCTTGGCGGAGGGTCCAGCGCGGCGCAGCGGACCATTCGCCGGCGTTGCCATCAGGCACAACAATGTTAGAGTGTCACGCTGACCGTGGCTCACGAGTCACAACCTCGGGCGTCTTCCCCACCGACCGGTAGCGGCGCGCCGCCGGGCCCCGGCCTGGCCCGCGCGCTGGGGCTTTTCGACACGACGATGGTGGTGATGGGAGGGATTGTCGGCGCGGGGATTTTCATCAATCCGTACGTGGTGGCGCAGGAACTGCACGAGCCGGTGGAAATTCTGGCGGCGTGGGCGCTGGGCGGAATGATCGCGCTGGCGGGTTCGCTCGTCTACGCGGAACTGGGGGCGCGGCTGCCGGAAGTGGGCGGGCAATACGCCTATCTGCGCGAAGCGTACCGGCCGAGCGTGGCGTTTCTTTACGGCTGGGCGCTGCTGCTGGTGGTGCAGACGGGAGGGATGGCCGCGGTTGCGGTGACGTTTGCGCACTACGCGCGGGAACTCGTGCCGATGGGACTTTCCAGAGCGGCGCTGGCCGCGCTGGCGCTCGCGCTGTTCACGATCATCAATTGCCTGGGCGTGCGCGCGGGCAGCGGCGTGCAAAGCGGATTGATGGTGCTGAAGATTCTGGCGATCGGGGCGCTGGTTTTCTGCGGCTGGTTTTTCACGCGGCCGGCGGCGCAGGCGGCCGCGCACGCCCAGGGGCCTTCCGGTTCGGCCGTGGCGATTGCCGCGTTTGGCGCGGCGATGGCGCCGGTGATGTTTTCCTACGGCGGCTATCAGACGGCGAATTTCATCGCCGGAGAAGTGAAGCAGCCGGAGCGAACCCTGCCGCGCGGGCTCGTGCTGGGCGTCGTGGGAGTGACGGTGCTGTACCTGCTGGTGAACTTCATTTCGCTGCGGACGCTCGGTTCGGCGGGGCTTGCGGCGGCGACGGCGCCCGCATCGGCGGTGATGCGGATGGCGCTCGGCGAGCGCGGAGGGGAAATCATCGCGTTCGGGATCGCGCTTTCCGCACTGGGATTCCTGAGCCAGGCCATGCTGACCGCGCCGCGCGTCTATTACGCGATGGCGCGCGACGGCGTTTTCTTTCGCGCAGTGGGCTGGCTGGATCCGCGCACGCGCGTGCCGGTGGTTGCGATCATTCTGCAAGGGGCGTGGGCGATCGTGATCGCGGTTTCGGGGCGTTACGAGCAGATACTGAATTACATGATTTCGATCGACCTGCTGTTCATGGGCTTGACGGCCACCTGCCTGTTTCGTCAACGTTTCCGCCAGGGGCGCGAAACGGCGCGTTTCCGCGTGCCGGGCCATCCGTGGACGACGCTGGGATATATTGCGGCTTCGTGGCTGGTGGTTTTGGGCACGGTGCTGCACGATCCCGTGCACGCGGGCATCGGATTCGCGATTCTGGCCGCCGGAATTCCGGCGCAGTGGCTCTGGCGGCGGCATTCCCAGAGGGGGGAAGCATGAGCGTTCCGCGCAGTCACGTCGAATCGGCCTACATGCAGTGGGCCAAATTGCACTCTGCCGCGCCGGTGAACCTGGCGACGAGCGCCATCGCGCCGCTTTCGCTTGAAGATCTGCCGGTTCACCTGGAGGATCTCGCGTTGAACGCGCCGGGCAGCTACGGCTACGCGCCGCTGCAGGAGCGCCTGGCGAGCTATCTGGGCGTGAGCTCTGATTCGATCGTTTCGGCCCCGGGCACTTCGATGGCGAATCTGCTGGCGATGGCGGCGACGTTCGAGCCTGGCGACGAAGTCCTGTTCGAGCGGCCGACCTACGAGCCGATGCTGCAGACGGCGGTTTTCCTGGGCGCGGAGGTGCGGCGATTCGAACGGCGGAGGGAAAACGGCTTTCGCTTGGACCCGGACGAGCTGCGCCGGCGGATCACGCCGCGCACGCGCCTGGTGGTGCTGGCGAACCTGCACAATCCGACGAGCGCGCTCACATCGGAGGCCGATCTGCGCGCGGCGGGCGAAATCGCGCGAGGGGTGGGCGCGCGAGTTCTGGTGGACGAAGTTTATCTGGAAGCGCTGTTCTATCGCCGACCGCCGGCGGCGCTGCGGCTGGGTCCGGAATTCATTTCGACGAGCAGCCTGACGAAGGCGTATGGTCTGGGCGGATTGCGCTGCGGCTGGGTGGTGGCGGAGCCGGAGCTGGCGCGACGCATCTGGCGGATTCGCGACCTGCACGACGTGAATTCCGCCCACGTCGCCGAGCGGATCGCGGCGATCGTGATGGATCAGCGGGAGAAACTGGAGGAGCGAGGCGAAGCGCTGCTCGGGACAAACCGTCCGATCATCGGCCGCTTCCTCGACGAGCACCCGGAAATGGAGGTTTCGCGGCCGCCCTTCGGCACGGTGGTGATGCTGCGCGCCCCGGGCAGAGATGCCAACGCATTTTGCCGGCTGCTGCGCGAACGCTACGAAACTTCGGTGGTTCCCGGAGCGTTTTTCGACATGCCCGACTGCTTCCGCGTGGGCATCGGAGGGGGAACGGCGGAACTGAAGGAAGGTCTCGAGCGGCTTGCGGCGGCAAACGCTGAGTTTCAAAAACGCGGGGCGTAGGCGCGCGGCCAGGGTCAGATGCGGCGCAGGACCAGGCAATCGGCCAGCATGTCGTGCAGGGCCTGTTTTTTCGCGGTGAATCCGGCCATCACATAGCCGAAAAAGAGAAGTATGCTCGAAAGAATTTTGGCGAAAAAGCGCGCGCTGGCTCGCGGAAAACTGATCGGCCGGCCCTGCATATCCGTGACGAACAGGCCGAGCGCGCGTTTGCCGGGCGTCGCCTGCCACGTGGAAGCTTCGAACAGCGCGAAATAGAGCCAGACGCCGATGAAGGAAAGCGAGAGGACCCAGAAGAGGATAACAGCCGCCTGCGGCCCGGCAATCGGCTGATGAAACGGTCCGCGGTGGAAAATCATCGGTGCGAGCGGCACGGCGACAAGCAAGAAAACGGCGTTCAGAATGAGTTCGTCGATGATCCAGGCCACAAACCGAAGCCAGAAACCGGCGTAGGCGGTCGCGTTCGCCGCAGCCGGCACGGCAGCGGGAGGGGCAGCGGTCACCGGATCGCCGCAAGCCGGACAAAATGCGGCATCCTGGGCGATTGACGTTCCGCATCGCGTGCAATACATCCCGCCCCCCCTTTTGGCAACCGAGGCGTTCGGCTGGCGCTCGAACCAGGCGCGCTGGCGCTAGGCCTGCGGGCCTTGCGACTCGCCTTCTTCCTCGCTTTCGAGAATCACGGCGGCAGCGGCGACGTGGTCATCTTCCTCGAGCCGCAAGAGCCGCACGCCCTGCGTGGAGCGTCCGGCTTCGCGAATCTCGGCGGCGCGCACGCGGATGATTTTGCCCTGGCCGGTGATGATCATGACGTCAGATTCCTCGCTCACCTGGAGCGCGGCGACGACCGCGCCGTTGCGCTCGGTACTCTTGAGGTTGATCACGCCCTTGCCGCCGCGGCCGATCAGGCGGTATTCGGCGAGCGGTGTGCGCTTGCCGTAGCCCTTCTCGCTGACGGTGAGCATGAGCGAAGTGAGCGACTGGCGCAAAGAGTCGCTCGGCACGTCGTCGAGGTTTTCGGTCTTCACCTTGAATTCCTTGGCGAGAATCTCGAAATCGGGCTGGACGGCGTCCATGCTGACGACGCGGTCGTCCGATTCGAGGTCCATGCCGTTGACGCCGGAGGCGGGCCGGCCCATCGGCCGGACTTCGGTTTCGCGGAAGAGGATCGCCTGGCCGTTGTGGCTGGCGAGGAAGATGAGCTGGCGACCGTCGGTGATGCGCGCGCCGATGAGCTCGTCGCCCTTTTCGAGATTGATGGCGATGATGCCCGATGGCCGCGGATTCGAGAATTCGGCGAGGCGCGTCTTTTTCACCGTGCCCTGGCGCGTGGCCAAGAACACGAAGCGGCCTTCTTCCTCGAGGTTGCGGGCGGGAACAACGGCGGCCAGTTTTTCCCCTTCTTGGAATTTCAGGAGCGAATGGATCGCCTTGCCGCGCGTGGCGGCGGCGGCTTCGGGGATCTCGTAGACCTTGAGCCAGTAGACGCGGCCGTGGCTGGTGAAGATGAGGATATAGCTGTGGGCCGAGGCGATGAAGAGGTGCTCGACGAAATCCTCTTCGCGCGTTTTCGCGCCGATGCGCCCCTTGCCGCCGCGCGACTGATGGCGGTAGACGTCGACTGAAGTGCGCTTGATGTAGCCGGCGTGGCTGACGGTGATCGCCATATCCTCGTCGGGGATCAAATCCTCGAGGCGAATTTCCTCGACGCGGTCGACGATCTGGGTGCGGCGGTCGTCGCCGTATTCCTTGCGGACCTCGCGCAACTCGCCCACGATCACTTGGCGGAGTTTTTTGTCGCTCGCAAGGATTTCCTTCAACTCGGCGATTTTCTTCTGGATTTCGCGCAATTCCTCGAGGATCTTTTCCCGCTCCATCTGCGTGAGGCGATGGAGCTGGAGATCGAGGATGGCCTGGGCCTGGCGGTCGCTGAATTCGAACCTCTCGATCAGGCCGGCCTTGGCTTCCGCGGGCGATTTCGAGCGGCGAATCAGCTTGATGATTTCGTCGAGGTTTTCGAGCGCCTTTTTGAAGCCGAGTAGGATGTGCTCGCGCTCCTCGGCCTTACGCAGATCGAACTGGGTGCGCCGGCGCACCACTTCGACGCGGTGCTCGACGAAATGGCGGAGGATTTCGACCAGGCCCATTTCACGCGGCTGGCCGCCGACGATCGCGAGCAAGATCATCCCGAACGATTCCTGCATCTGGGTGAATTTGTACAGATTGTTCAGGATGATTTCAGGTTCTTCACCCTTTTTGACCTCGATGACGATCCGCATGCCTTCGCGGTCGCTTTCATCGCGGACGTCGGCGATGCCCTCGACTTTTTTATCCTGCACGAGGCTGGCGATGCGCTCGATCAGGCGGGCTTTATTGACCTGGTAAGGGATTTCGGTGACGACGATATTCTGCCGGTCCTTCGAAACCTGCTCGACCGCGACTTTCGCGCGCATGGTGAAGGTGCCGCGGCCGGTCTGATAGGCCTGGGCGATGCCTTCGCGGCCCCACAGGTAGCCGCCGGTGGGGAAATCGGGGCCGGGAACGAGTTTCATCACGTCGGCGAGCGAGGCGTTGGGCTTTTCGACCAGCAGGATCGCTGCGTCAACCACTTCGTTCAGATTGTGCGGCGGGATGTTCGTGGCCATGCCGACGGCGATGCCCGTGGCGCCATTGACCAGCAGGTTCGGGATGCGCGTTGGGAGCACCGTCGGTTCCTGCGCCGTTTCGTCGAAATTCGGCGCGAAATCCACGGTTTCCTTTTCGATATCGGCGAGCATTTCGTCGCTGATGTGGGCGAGACGCGCTTCGGTGTAACGCATCGCCGCCGGCGGGTCGCCATCGATCGAGCCGAAATTCCCCTGGCCGTCCACGAGCGGGTAGCGGAGGTTGAAATCCTGCGCGAGGCGCACGAGCGCGTCGTAAATCGGAGCGTCGCCGTGAGGATGGTATTTGCCCATCACTTCGCCGACGATCTTGGCGCACTTGCGGTAAGCGCGCGTGGAGGTGAGGCCGAGTTCGTACATGCCGAAAAGGATGCGGCGTTGCACGGGTTTCAGGCCGTCGCGCACGTCGGGCAAGGCGCGGCCGATGATTACGCTCATCGCGTAATCGAGATAGGACCGCCGCATTTCCGCTTCGATATCGACGGGAAGCATCACGCTGGGCGTTTTTTCCTCAGCCATCCTGTGTCTCCATGGGACTCGTCAAATCCGCTTACCCGCAGCCCACTCCAATACGCACGATTTCACTGCTTCGAACGCGGCGGCGGTGTTCGAAAATCGCTTCTTGGCAAAATGCATTTCGAGCGCCTGAACGATTGCCCGCGCTTCGGCTTCGCCGGCGCTTTCGAACACCACGCCAGCGAGCGTTTCCGGCTCCGCGACGGCCACCGCGCGGAAATCTTCGCAGCGCAAACCGCCCAGACCGGGCGCCGTTTCCCAACTCAATTGGTAAACCACACCCTCTCTTGAGCCCGCCATGCGGCTGCGCGGATTGCGACGCTCCTATCCTTCAGACGTCGAGATTGACGACATCGAGCGCGTTTTCCTGGATGAATTTGCGCCGCTCCTCGACGTCCTCGCCCATCAGCGTGGTGAAAATCTGGTCGGCGGCGACGGCGTCTTCGAGGCGCACCTTGAGCATGGTGCGCGTTTCGGCGTTCATCGTGGTTTCCCAAAGCTGCGAGGGATTCATTTCGCCGAGGCCCTTGAAGCGGGTGATCGCGAAACCTTTTTTCGCGTCTTCGAGGATGTAAGCGAGCACCTCGGGCGCCGTCTGTTTCACGACGCGGTCGCCGTTATGGCTGATGGTGAACGGCGGCACGTTGAGACCGGCGAGCTGACGGCTGAGCGCGAGGAGGCGGCGGTATTCGGGCGTCGCCGCGAGTTCCCAGCCGATTTTCCGCTCGCCCTGGCCGTTCGAGAGCACGATCTGATAGAGGCTGTGCTCTTCGTCGAATTCCAGGCTGGCCTTCCAGCCGAGATCCTCTTTGTCGATCGCCTTGAGCAGCTTTTCGACGGCTTTCTTGTCGGCGAAATCGGTTTTCTTTTCGAGCCCCGCTTCGACCACAAGGTCCACCAAACGGCCGCTGCGCAGGCGGCGGTCGAGCCGCTGGCGCACCTGGTCGTATTCCTGGACGTTGAGCAGGAACTGGGTGAGCGCGGCGCCCTCGATTTTTTCGCCCTTCGAGGGTTTCACGGCGCTTTCGTCGGAGGCGTGGCGCAGGAGCTCGCGGGCGAATTCGCGGTCGTTGCGGATGTAGCGCTCGCTTTTGCCGTGCTTGATGCGGTAGAGCGGGGGCTGAGCGATGTAGACGTGTTCGCGTTCGATCAATTCACGCATGTGGCGGAAGAAGAAAGTGAGCAGGAGGGTGCGGATGTGCGAGCCGTCGACGTCGGCGTCGGTCATCAGAATGATTTTGTGATAGCGGAGCTTGGACGCGTCGAATTCGTCGGCGCCAATGCCGGTGCCGAGCGCGGTGATGATGGCGCGGATTTCCTCGTGGCCGAGCATTTTGTCATAGCGCGCTTTTTCGACGTTGAGGATTTTGCCCTTGAGCGGCAGAATCGCCTGATATTTGCGGTCGCGCCCCTGCTTAGCCGAGCCGCCAGCCGATTCACCCTCGACGACGAACAGCTCGCAGTGGGCCGGATCGCGCTCCTGGCAATCGGCCAGCTTGCCGGGCAAGCCGCCGGAATCGAGAGCCGATTTGCGGCGGGTGAGCTCGCGGGCCTTGCGGGCAGCTTCGCGGGCGCGCGCCGCTTCGGTGCATTTCGCGATGATGCGGCGGGCGACGGCGGTGTGCTTTTCGAAATATTCGCCCAGCCTTTCGTTCACAAGCTGCTCGACGAGGCCCTTGATATCGCTATTCAGCTTGCCTTTCGTCTGCCCTTCGAACTGGGGCTGCGGCAGTTTGACGGAAACCACGGCGGCGAGGCCTTCGCGGACGTCGTCGCCGCTGATCGTGACGCCGTCTTTCAGGTCCTTTTGCAGGCCGAGCGAAGACGCGGCGGAATTGATGGTGCGCGTGAGCGCCGAACGGAAGCCGGAAAGGTGAGTGCCGCCGTCGACGGTGTTGATGGTATTGGCGAAGCTGAAAATTGTTTCGTTGTAGCCGTCGTTATATTGCAGCGCGATTTCCATTTCGACGGTGTCGCGCTTGCCTTCCATGTAGATGGGCGAATCGTGCAGCGGCTGTTTGCCGCGGTTCATGTATTTGACGAACTCGACGATGCCGCCGGTGAAACGGAATTCCGCCGATTTGTCGTTACGCTCGTCGGCGAGCGTGATTTTCAGGCCTTTATTGAGAAAGGCGAGTTCGCGCAGGCGCTGCGCCAGCACGTCGTAACTGTAGAGGTGCTCGCCGAAAATCTCGGGATCGGGATGGAAGGTGATTTTCGTGCCGGTTTTGCGCGTTTTTCCGGTGACTTCGAGTTTCGAGGTCGGCTTGCCCTTTTCGTAGGATTGCTCGAAAACCTTGCCATCGCGCCAGATTTCGAGATCGAGCCAGTCGGAAAGCGCGTTGACCACGGAGACGCCCACGCCGTGCAAGCCGCCGGAAACCTTGTAGGTGTCGGTATCGAATTTGCCGCCGGCGTGGAGCACCGTCATCACGACCTCAGCGGCGGGCTTTTTCTCGGTGGCGTGCATGTCGGTGGGAACGCCGCGGCCGTTGTCGGTGACGGTGATGGAATTATCCTCGTGAACGACGACGTTGATTTCGTCGCAGAATCCCGCGAGCGCTTCGTCCACCGAGTTGTCCACCACTTCCCAGACGAGATGGTGCAGGCCCATCTCGCCGGTCGAACCGATGTACATCGCCGGGCGCTTGCGCACTGCTTCCAGATCGCCGAGCACCTTGATGGAAGTGGCGTCGTAGCGGTGACCCGAACCCTTGGCACTCTCGTTTTCTTTTTCGCCCATTCTCAAACGTCTCCTGGACAGGGAAGGAGGGTGAATCCCGGCTCAAAAACCGCCCCGGCGACGCGCGGGATTCCGGCAAACTTCAGGCCGGAACCTGGCCCGCTACCGCGCTGGTAAATGCTCGAAAAATCGCAACTTAGAGGAACTCAACCCACTTGAAATTCTACCGGAAAAAGCCCGTTTCCTCAAGTTTTTTCGGGAAGGAAAGCAAACCTAAACTCTTTTTATTCAATGGATTATTGGGATGGTTGCGGGTCAGGAATCGGCTCGGGCGATTAGCCCGCACAAGCGACGTCGCGGCGAAGAAAAATCGGCCCCTCGAACCAATTTTTGGGGGTGAAGTTTCCCGCTTTTTTTCAAATGCGCATCGGCATGACGACGTAGCGGTAGCGGGTTTTCGGGTCGCCTTGCGGGCGCAGTTGGCCGGCGGACTGTTCGTCTTTCAGTTCGAGCGCAATCGGGCCGTCGGGCGCGGCGGAAAGAAAATCGAGCAGGTATTCGGCGTTGAAACCGATGGCGATAGGATCGCCGCGGTATTCGCGCTCGATCGCTTCTTTCGCTTCGCCGTAATCGGGGCTGGAGGCGGAAAATTCGATGCCTTCGTGGGCGATCGTCAGCTTCACCGCGTGCGAGCGCTGATCGGCGAGTTGGGAAACGCGGCGAAGCGCGTCCTGGAGCTCGGCACGATCGAGCACGACGACTTTCGTATTGTCGCGCGGGAGCACCGCTTCGAAATTCGGGAACTGGCCGGTGAGTTTGCGGGCGATGAGCAACCGCTCGCCCAGATGGAAGAAGAGATGGCTTTCATCTTGGGAAAACTCCACTTCGGCGTCCTCGGCCGCTTCGCTCACCAGGCGCAGGATTTCGGCCAAGGCTTTTTTCGGCACGAGCGTGCGCGCCTCGCCCGGCAAACCATCGAAGCGATGGTCGGCTTCCATGAGCGCGAGGCGGTGGCCGTCGGTGGCGACCATCATCATGCCTTCGGGTTTCAGTACGGCCAGCGCGCCATTCAGCGTGTAGCGCGATTCCTCGGCGGAAATAGCGAAAATGGTTTTCGCAATCAGATTGGCGAGGAGCTTCGCCGGAACGCGCACCGAGCCTGCCGGCAACGACGGCAGCGACGGGAAATTTTCCTTCGAAAGCCCGACCAGCTTGTATGTTTTGCGGTCGGAGACGATCTGGACCCAATGGTTTTGCAGTAGTTTGAAACGGATATCGCCATCCGGCAGCAGCCGCGCCAGATCGAGCAGTTTTTTCGCCGGGATCGTGCCCGAACCCTCGCTCTGCACCTTGGCCGCGCACGCCGTCTGGATGCTCAACTCGAGGTCGGTGGCCGTCAGCGTGAGTTTCCCGCCGGCTGCCTCGCAGAGGATGTTCGACAGGATGGGAATGGTCGCTTTGCGCTCGACCACGCCCTGCGTCAGCGACAGCTCCCGCACCAGGTCCGCTTTGCTAACGGTGAATTCCATTTCCGCCACCCTCACTTTGTTCGCCCGGCGGACCGGGCGAAGGGTCTCGAAATCCTCAGATCATGCTCGCTACTCTACCCGCACCGGCGACGCTTCTCAATACACCATCTGAAGACAGAAAGAAAACCGTCGTAGTCGTCGTTCGCGTTGGATCGGTGGAAAACCGGGTAGAAGCGTTCTCTCCGCTGGAGTTGGCGTTCACCGATGGGTTGAGGAAAACGCCGCGGCGCGGAGCAAAAACCCGCCGACCCTCGAAATTCGTCCACCCTCTCCTCATTTCGTTCACAACGTTTTCCCCAACTTCTCCACAAGGTTCTGCGGCACAATTTGGCTCGCCATGGAGCGCGAAAGGCCGGGCTCTGCGGCCGTGTAGGGGCGAAAACAAGGCACCCACAGCGGTCCCGTGCGGGGAGACCGCGAGCCCTGCTCTTTCGCGAACGATGGCGCAACAGCGCTCACCCCAGCGAATCGAGCAGGCGGTTGAGTGTACGGTTCAATTCCTTGTCGGTGCGGCGCTGCGAATCGATCTTGTTGATGGAATGCAGCACGGTGGTGTGGTGCTTGCCGCCGAACTGGCGGCCGATTTCCGGCAGCGAAGCCGAAGTGAGCTGCTTGACCAGATACATGGCGACCTGGCGAGGGAAGGCGATCGCCTTGGAATTCGACTTCATTTTCAGGTCCTGCGGGCGCAGGCCGTAGTGCTCGGCGACGCGCTTCTGAATGCTTTCGATCGTCACGCGGCGGTCCTGCGATTCGAGCACGTTCTTGAGCACCTGCTGCGCGACCGCCAGATTGATTTCCGTTCCGGTGAGCGAGGTATAGGCGATCAGGCGAATCAGGGCGCCTTCGAGTTCGCGGATGTTGGACCGGATGGAGCGGGCGATGAATTCGGCAACGTCATCGGGCAGATCGACGCGCTCGCTTTCCGCTTTTTTGTGCAGGATGGCGATTTTCGTTTCGAGATCGGGCGGCTGGATATCGGCAATAAGGCCCCATTCGAAGCGGGAACGCAAGCGCTCCTCGATGGCGGAAATCTCCTTCGGCGGACAATCGGAGCTGATGACGATCTGCTTCTGCTGATCGTGCAGGTCGTTGAACGTGTGGAAAAACTCTTCCTGCGTGCGCTCGCGCGTGGCGATGAACTGGATATCGTCCACCAGCAGCACGTCGACGGACCGGAAGCGGTCGCGGAAACCGGGCATGCGGTCGAAGCGCAGCGCGGCGATCATGTCGTTGGTGAATTTTTCGGCGCTGAGGTAGGCGAGGCGCGTGGCGGGATTGCGGCGCTTGAGCGCGTGGCCGATCGCCTGCATCAGGTGCGTTTTGCCCAATCCCACGCCGCCGTAAAGGAAGAGTGGATTGTAGGCTTTCGAGGGACGCTCAGCGACGGCCTGTGCCGCTGCGTGGGCGAACTGATTCGAACCGCCGACGACGAAGGTCTCGAAGCGGTAGCGCGGATTCAGTTGATGATCGCTCGAATCGAAATCGAGCCGGGCCTGGCTGGGGGGCGCGGCGGGGACTTCGGGTTCCGGGCAGATGAACTCCAGCTTCGTCTCCGAAAGGCCCACTTCCACCAGAACCGCTTTCAGCATCTCGCCGTAGGTTTCCGTCAGCTTGCGCCGGAAGGCACGGGTGGGGACGCGGACCTTCAATTCGCCGTTGGCGTCGCCCTCCTGCTGTGTGGGCCGGAACCACGTGGCGAAACTATGCGGGTTCACCCGCCGTTCCATGTGCTGCAAGATGTTTTCCC
>JAKASX010000035.1 GCA_021818865.1 Acidobacteriota bacterium | reverse complement strand
GCCGCTCCTCTAGTCAGCAGGAAATCGCGGAAGAATTTTTCCCGGTCCTGATTCGCTCGCTGCACGTCACGAACAGCGCTCCCGCCGCGCGGCTGGCCGAGCAGATCGCCGCGCCCGGCGCGAAATCCGGCCTGCGCATCCTCGATATCGGCTGCGGCTCAGCCGTCTGGAGCATCGCCATCGTCAAGGAGGATCCCGAAGCCCGCGTCACCGCGTTCGATTATCCCAAGGTGCTCGAAACCACGCGCGAATTCACCAGGCGCGAAGGCGTCGCCGAACGCTTCGATTATCTTGCGGGCGATCTCCGCGTGGCCCAATTTCCCGCCGGACGCTACGATCTGGCGATTCTCGGCAACATCGTTCACGGCGAAGGCGAACCCGTGGCGCACGACCTTTTCCAGCGCATCCATCGAGCGCTCGCTCCCGGCGGACGCCTCGCCATTTTGGACATGATCCCGAACGACGAGCGCACCGGCCCGGTGTTTCCCTTGCTTTTCGCGCTGAATATGCTGGTTGGGACGGACCAGGGCGATACCTACACGATGGCGGAATATCGCGACTGGCTCACGAATGCCGGATTCACGAGCATCGAAACGCTCGACATCGATTCCCATTCGCCGGCCATCGTCGCGACAAAAGCATAGTCGCCCGCGGTCCGGGCGTTCGGGAGATTTTCTCCGCGCCTTGCGTGCCGCGAAAAATCCCGCCACGAGGCGAGCCGCAGTCTCTGTGGTCTCCGTGTTAGGTCTTAGGTGGAATTCGACGCGTGCGTTCGGAACCGCGGACTACAAGTTGAAAAGCTCGCGCAGGCGCCGCGTCTGCGTGCGGCTCACCGGCACTTCGGTTTGCCGCCGGTCGGCCATGCGCAGCATGTAGCTCGATTTGAACCAAGGCACCACTTCCTTGATGTGGTTGATATTCACCAGGTGCGAGCGGTGCGGGCGCCAGAACGATTGCGAATCGAGCGCCGTTTGCAATTCCTCGACCGTGCGGAAATTCGTAACGCCCTCGATCTCGCGTGTGGAAACGTTGATCACTCCGTCCTCGATCGTCGCGCAGACGATTTCATCGGCGGAAACCAATAGCAGCCGGCCCGCGACTTTCAGCAGCATCTTCACCGGCGCGCCCGTCTTGGGCGCGGAAAGCTGATCGAGTAGCGATTCCAAACGATCGGAAGGCGATGAGTGCGCTTCAATCGTGCGGCGCGCCCGCTCGACAGCCTTGGCGATGCGGTCGCGGTCGAATGGCTTGAGGACGTAATCCACGGCGTTCACTTCAAACGCGTGGACGGCGTAGCTGTCGTACGCCGTGGCGAAAATGACGTGCGGCACCGGCAGCTTGCGCTCCACCAGTTTGCGCAATACGCCGAAACCGTCGAGCCCAGGCATCTGCACGTCGAGGAAAACCAGGTCCGGCGCGTGTTCCTTGATCAGGGCGACCGCTTCCAGCCCGTTTTTTCCTTGCCCGACCACGCGGATTTCGGTGAATCCCTTCAGCAGAAAGGCGAGTTCGTCCCGCGCGGGCTTTTCGTCGTCAACGATCAGCACGCTGATTTGCGCCGTTTGCGTCGCTGCCACGAAGCGAGTATAGGATTCGCCCGCCGGGCGATGCAACCCCGCGCTGCGACTCGAATGCCGCATTCGCATCTTGCTCCGAGAATCTGGTTTCCGGCACGGTTTATTTCCACTCACGCGTCCCTTGCGCTCACGCGGTCGCAAGGGCGGGTTTCAAACGCGGTTTGCGCGTCCCGGATGGCCTTACGGGGCCCGCCCTTACCATGCCCATCGGAGCCGTTCTATGATGGCTCGCTGCTCCGGAGGACCGCATGGACGCCAAAACATTCGCCAAGGAAATCGAAACCCACGTTCGTCCCACGACGTTTCCCGTCGCCGCCAAACTGCTCGCGCCAAGCGATCCGCTCCCGCCCAAGGCCAAGCGTCCCTACCGAGACATGAAGATTCAGATCGCCATCTGCCAGGCCGTCGCCATGGCGCGCCGCTACGGCTGGACGATTGCCGTCGGCGAGGAAGACGTGAATTGCGTCCTCACGAAAACCGCGTTCGGCCTGGCCCCGCTCACCGAGCATTACGAAAGCGGCCATTTGGCCTGCGGGATGTACGTCGAGACGCTCGAAGCCGGCCGCCGCACCGAGCAGGCCACCGACCGCCTGCCACAGGGCAAATACCAGCATCTGGTGGTCGCGCCCGCCGCGCGCGCGGACTTCGCGCCCGACGCGATCATCATTTATGCGAATCCCGCGCAGGTGCTGCGCCTGGTCACCGGCGCTCTGTGGAAACGCGGCGGTGCGCTCACCAGCAGCTTCACCGGCCGCATCGACTGTTCGGACGAAATCATTCGGACAATCGTTCAGGACGATTACCAGGTGATTCTGCCCTGCTACGGCGATCGTGTCTTCGGCCAGACGGAAGACTGGGAGATGGCGTTCACGCTGCCCGGTTCGAAAATGGAGGAACTCGTCGCGGGGCTCGAAGGCACGCACAAAGGCGGCATCCGCTATCCGATTCCGACGTTCCTCCGTTATACGCCGCAATATCCCGATCACTATTACGAACTCGACCGCATCTGGGCGGCGGAAAATCCGAAGCCCTAGCACGGCCCAGGCAGCGTCTCCAGAGCACCCCGCTCGAAACCCTCGCTCCTCGCTGGCATTCCAAGTATCTTAATTGCAAGGGAGGACACCTTCATGAGAGGCAAAACACTCGTTTTCACGGCCGCAGCCGTCGCACTGTTCGCGCTCGCCGCCTTCGGCATCGCGCGTGCGCAGCAGACCGCACCCGCAGCCCCAACCGCGCCATCCGCCACGTGTCAGTGTATGCAACCGGGAATGATGGGCCAGGGCCCGATGATGCGCATGGGTCTGGGGAATATGGGCATGGCTGGCGGGATGGGAATGCAAGCGCGCACGATGCGCGTGCGCACCGGAATGATGGGCAGTTGCCCGCTGATGGTTTCCGGCGCAAACGTCGAGGTGAAATCCATCGCCAACGGCGCCGTCATCACCATCACCAGCGCCGACGCGAAAACAGCCAAGCGCATTCAGATCATGGCGGAGATGATGAAGCTCCGGCAGGAATTGCGCAGCCTGCAATAGCACGTCTCGAATCGTCCGGCTCCGGACCGCTGCGCTGCGTGCCGCGCTCAGCCCGTGGCTTCCGGCCCGCGCAGCGAGAGCGCCAGCGGATTTTCCCGGCCGCGCGCGGCCACGCGATCGAGCCGCGCGACCTTTCCCTGCTCGACGACGAGTGCGTGGTCGAAATTGTTCACCGTCGGGCAAACGTGCTTCGGCACCAGATACAGAAATTCGCCGATTGCCGGCACGCTTGCTCCTTCGGGCACTTCGAGCGGCAAATGCTCCTCGCTCGGCTTGAGCGGAGTCAGGTCTTCCCTTCCGATCGCCCGGCAATTCGGCACGCCGGCATCGGCGGAAACGCTTTTGTGTCCCGCGTCGCACGTCACGATATTCGCCCGCGGCCGGCTCACCACGCGCGATAGCACAACAGCAGCGGGGCGATACGCCCATTCGCGCGGCAATTGCGAAAGGCTGGTCAGATCGTTGAAAACCACCGTTCCCGGCGAAAACTGATGATGAAAGGGCGCCATGCGGAATCCGGCGTAAGCCAGCGCGCACGGAAACGCCGGCGTGCCGGAAGTGACCACGTTTTCCGCCGGAACTCCCGCCGCTTTGAGCGCCGCGGCGATTTCCATCAATTGGTCGTAACCGCGATGCGCCACGCTCGTTCGCTCGTCCAGCGCGAGCGAGCCAAGATGCCCCTCGTAGTAATGCAGTCCGCGAAACGCGATTTTCGCTTTCCGAATTGCTTTCGCCATCTCCGCGATTGCTTCGGTGCGTTCCTGCCCGATCCCCGTTCGGTCCATCCCCGGATTCACGTCAATGAAGAGCCCGACGCCGCTTCCCGCCCATTCGCCAATCCTCTCCGGTGATTCGACGAGCGCTGAAATCGCAACCTCCGGAAACGATGCGGCAATCTGCCGCACGCGTTCGGCGTTCGCTCCGGTCGCGGGATACGCCACCAGAACGTCGCGCGCGCCGCAGGTCGCCGCGGTGAGCAATTCGAGCGTGGTGGCGCATTTGTAATCCGTAATGCCCGCACTGGCCATTTCGCGCACCACCCACGCCAGCTTCGCCGTTTTGACGTGCGGCCGCAGCTTGCGCGCATCGCCGCCCACTAGGCCGAGCGTGGTCTGAATGTTTTGCCGAACGTAATCCGCGTAGACGAGCAGCGCCGGCGTGAGAATCCGTTCCAGCCGAGCCACTTCATACGAGCGTTTGTCGAACGATAGCGTCGCGCCGGTGTCCATAAGACACCCCTTTCCGTCGCGTATAAAAAAATATCGTCGCTTCCCTTCCCGCCCATCCATCGCCGTGGCGCGGCAAGCGAAGCCGAAGAACTTGTATGACGACATGTACAATAGGCAATTCGCGGCCCGGAAGCCACACGTTTCGCATCCGCAAGCACGGCTGAGCCGCAAAGCGAGCCGGAGGTCTCTCGCGCCGGTGAGGTCGCGCACGAACCTGGGCAGCAGGACGCCGCTTCGCTTCGGCCTCGCGCGCGGCACGTGCCTCGCGTTCGCCGCGCTTCTCACCCTCAGCGCCGCTCCACTCTGGCTCCGAAGGCCTCCCTCCCACGATCCGCCCCGTAAAGCAAACCCTGTCATCCTGAGCGAAGCGAAGGATCCCGCCGTTCCCCGCTCCGGCCATTCGGCGAGACGAATTTCGCCAAAGGCGCAGGAAACAGCCCCCGCGGCCGTCGGTCCCACGCTTCGCTATCACGCCGCCGCCGATGCTACCGCGCGACTGATTTTCCGCGTGATGCGGCATGAAAAACTGCCCGGCGTTTCGATCGCTTTCGTGGACGACAACCAGATCGTCTGGGCGCAAGGGTTCGGCTACGCCGACGCCGCGCGTAAAATCCCCGCCACGGCCGAAACTATCTACCGCGTGGGCGCGATTTCCCGGCTCGTCACGGACGCAGCCATCCTCGAGCGCGTGGATCGGGCCGAACTCAATCTCGACGCACCCTCCAGCCGCTACCTGCCCATCTTTCATCCCGTGAACCCTTTCAGTGCACCCATCACCCTGCGCGAGTTGATGGCCGATCGAGCCGGGCTGGTGCGCGAGCCGCCGATCGGCGGCATCTACGATTCTTCCTCGCCATCGCTCATCGCTACCGTTGAAAGCCTCAACGAAACGAAGCTGCTCTATTGGCCCGCCACGCACCAGAAAGTTTCCGATGCCGGAGCCGCGGTTCTCGGCGAAATCTTGCAGCGCGAAACCGGTCAGAGCTTCGCGAACTACGTGCGCAGGACCGTTTTCGATCCCATCGGCATGAGCCAAAGCTCCTTCACCAGTCCCGCTCCGAATCTGGCGCCGGAACTCGCCAATGGAGAAATGTGGTCTTACGACGGCCGTACGATCCCGACGCCGGATTTTCAGCCGAGCATTGCGCCCGCCGTGGGCCTGTATACGTCCGTCGAAGATCTCGGCCGATTCCTCGCGGCTCTTTTCGAATCCGAAAAGCCCACGCGCACGAATCTCCTCGCGCCGCAGACCGTCGCCCAGATGTGGACGCCGCAATTCGTTCATCCCGACGCCGACGTCGGCATGGGGCTCGGTTTTCGCGTGGGCCGCTTCGCCCGTCATCGGCTCGCGTTCGCTTCCGGCTCGCTCTACGGCTACTCGGCGGAAATCCTTGCGCTGCCGGGCCAGCGGCTTGGGGTGGTCGTAGCGACGAACGTGGACGGCGCGAATGGAGCAACCGGCCACATCGCCGGGTCTGCCCTGCGCTGGATGCTCGCCGCGCGCCACGGCCATCGCCCGCCGGAACTCGCCGATTCGAGCGATTTGCCCGCGGCCAGCGCGCGTTCGCTCGCCGGGCGTTACGGTTCGCTGGCAACCGCGTTCGACCTCATCGAACGCGAAGGCCGGCTCTATTTTCTTCCCATCGCCGGCGGTCCGATGGTTCGCCTGCGGCAGCTCGGACGTTCGCTTCTCACTGACGGCCGGCTCGGCTACGGCATCGAACTCACGCCGATTCCCGGCGGCATTCGCATCGGCGACACCATTTTTCCCTCCTACACGCTGCCGAAACCCAAACCCGCGCCCGCGCCGTGGGAAGGCCTGATCGGCGAATACGGCTGGCCCTACGCCACGCTCTACATTCTCGAAAAAGACGGTCGCCTCACCGCGCTTTTGCCTTCGCTCTCGTACGCGCCGCTCGCCCAAATCACGCCTTCCGTTTTCGCTTTTCCGCATAGCGGCCCTTACGACGCCGAACAGATCGTTTTCGAACGCGACGCGCGCGGCGTTGCGCGTTCGCTCACGCTCGGAGGGATTCGATTTCCGCGCCGCAAGCTGGGCGGCTCGACCGGACCCTTTTTCCACATTCACCCGCTCAAGCCGGTGGCTGAACTTCGCCGTGAAGCTTTGCGCGCAAAGCCCCCGCGCGAGCATGGCGATTTCCTGAAACCGGATCTGGTGGACGTTGCCGCGCTCGATCCGAAAATCCATCTCGATATCCGCTACGCCACCAGCCACGGTTTTCTCGGCGCACCCGTTTACACCGAAGCGAAGGCATTTCTGGAGCGTCCGGCCGCGCTGGCGCTCGTTCGCGTCGCGCACGAACTCGAAAGCCAAGGCTACGGCCTGCTGATTCACGACGCCTACCGTCCCTGGTACGTCACGAAAATTTTCTGGGACGCGACGCCGCCCGATCTGCGCATTTTCGTCGCCGATCCGCGCGAAGGTTCGCGCCACAATCGCGGCTGCGCGGTTGACCTCACGCTCTATTCCCTCGCCACCGGCAAACAGGTGCCGATGACCGGCCATTACGACGAAATGACCGAGCGCTCCTACGCCTTTTATCCCGGCGGCACGCAGCTCGAGCGCTGGGACCGCGACCTGCTGCGCCGCGCGATGGCCCGCGAAGGGTTTCACGTTTATCTCTACGAATGGTGGCATTTCGATTACCATGGCTGGCGGCATTACCCGATCCTGAATCTCACGTTCGAGCAGCTTTCCCGCCGCGCGCCGGGCGCGCCCAAAAAGGAGGTCGAAAATAAGGAATGAGAAAAATCGCCGCGCATTCGTTTCGTCACGCTCTCGGTGCCACCCTCCTGTTTCTCGCCGCCTGCACCCCAGTTTTCGCGCAGCGGCGAGCGGAATTCGCGGCCCAGGTGGCCAAAATCATTTCGAAACCGCTCTACCGTCATGCGACGTTTGGGATCGAAGTCTATTCGCTCGATACAGGCAAAGTGGTCTACGCGAAAAACGCCCAGCAACTCTTTACACCTGCTTCCACCACCAAGCTCGTTACCGAAGGCACGGCGCTCGAACTGCTCGGCCCTAATTTCCGTTTCCACACGCGCGTCTATCGCACCGGCCCGATTGCGGCGGACGGCACGCTGCACGGCGATCTGATCCTCGTCGGCAGCGGCGATCCCAATCTTTCCGGCCGCATTCGCCCGAACGGCACCCTGGCGTGGGAAAATTGGGACCACACCTACGGCGGCAGCCGCTACACGCGCGCCGTTCCCGGCGATCCGTTGCTGGTGATTCACGAACTGGCCAAGAAAATCGCCGCGGCGGGAATCAAGCGCATCGACGGCCAGGTGCTCGTGGACGCGACCCTCTTCCCCGAGGGTGCGGCAGAACTCGGCACCGGCGCGATCATTTCTCCCGTGGTCGTGAATGACAATCTGATTGACGTCACCGTGACGCCCGGCGTGAAACCTGGCGATCCGGTGAACATCCACGTTTCGCCGCAATCCGCCTATGCCCAATTCATCAATCAGGCCACCACGGGCGCTCCCGGCTCCAAGAACACGATCGACTGGGGCCAGGACAAGCTCAAGGCCGATGGCTCGCACGTTGTCACCGTCATCGGCTCGATGCCTGCCGATAGTCCGAGCATTCTTTACAGCTACGACGTTCCTCAGCCGAGCCGCTTTGCCGAAATGACGCTGGTGGAGGCGCTGCGCCAGGATGGCGTCCAGGCGAATTTCTCGCCGTACAAAACGCCCGTGGATTTCGCCACGCTTTCCGCCGATTACACGCCGGCCAACGTTGTTGCCGAGCACGTTTCGCCGCCATTTTCGCAAGACGTAAAAGTCACGCTGAAAGTCAGCCAGAATCTCCACGCCAGCCTCGTGCCCTACATTCTGGGCGCTGTTCTCGCGCATGCCCGCGATCACATCGAGCAGGCAGGATTCAATCTCGAGCACGCGTTTCTCGAAAAAGCCGGGCTCGATCTTTCCGGCGCGTCGCAATCGGACGGCGCGGGCGGCTCGGGCGCGGCATTTTTCACGCCCGATTTCATGTGCCACTACCTGGCCTACATGTCGCGGCAAAAGAATTTCCCGATTTTCGAGCGCGCGTTGCCGATCCTCGGCAAGGACGGCACGCTTTTCAACATCGGCGTTCATTCGCCCGCGGCAGGGCACGTTTTCGCCAAGACGGGCACCTATATGGACAACGATCGGCTGAACGACGATCTGATGGTCACGGGCAAAGGGCTCGCGGGCTATCTGGTCGCGAAAAATGGTCGCCGCTACGCTTTCGCGCTCTACGCCAATCACGTGTCGCTCCCGCTCGGCGGGCTCGATTCGATCGAAACGGTTATCGGTGGCACGCTCGGCCAAATCGCCGCGGCCATTTACGAAATCGGGCCATAACTTATCGCCCAGCCCAGGCGGATTCGTAGGGGCGAGGCATGCCTCGCCCCGCCCGTTTTCCGCTACACTCACAGTTCGGAGGATCGTTTGAAACGTTCGTCGCCCGGAAAGGCCCGCGTCCTTTCGACGCGCTTGCTCTATCGCGGCCCGCTCTTCGAAGTCCGGCGCGACCGCGTCCGCGAGCCCGGCGGCGTGGAAACGGTTCGCGACGTCATTCGCCATTTCGGCTCGGTTGTTCTGCTGCCCGTGCTCGACGACGGCCGCATTCTTTTAGTTCGCCAATATCGCCACGCCGCCGACGAATTCCTCTGGGAACTCGTTGCGGGCCACGTGGAGCGGGGCGAAGATCCCGCCAAGGCCGCTCGCCGCGAACTCGAAGAGGAAACCGGCTACACCGCGCGTCGTTTCCGCCATCTGTTCGATTTCTTCCCCACCCCCGGCTTTCTCAGCGAACGGATGCGGCTCTACCTCGCCACGGGCCTCACGCCGGGCCATGCGAAACCCGAAGACGACGAGAACCTCGAAGTCGGCAAATTTTCCCCCGCCGTGCTCGAACGCCGCATCCGCACCGGTGCGATTCGCGATGGCAAAACCATCGCCGGTCTGCTGTATTATTTCCGCTTTATCACCCGCCGCTCATAAATGCTTCGAATTCATCAAATGCCTCGATTCCTTAAGGGCACGGCTTCAGCCGTGCCATCGCCCGTCCCGCTTCCTGAAGGGCACGACTTCAGTCGTGCCGTCGCCGCCGCGCAAACAGGCGGCTTTAGCCGCTGAGGCCTGCCCATTGCCAAAAACCGATCCTTGCGTCAAAGTGATCTCCCAATGAACGACAAACCCGACCGCGCCGGCGATCATCTGGCCAACGAGCGCACTTTCCTCGCCTGGGTGCGCACCAGCATCAGCGTGGTCGTTTTCGGGTTCGTTGTGGCGAAATTCGGCTTTTTCCTACGTGAACTGCTGCGCATCGGGGGCCAAGGCGCGACGGAAGGGCGGCTCTCGCTCATCATGGGCGTCGCGTTCATGGCGATGGGAATTTTCATGGCCATCGTCGCGGTGTGGCGTTACCGCGTCACGCTCAAGCGCCTGGAATCGGGCCAATTCGAGCCGGCGCGCGGCGTCATCGTTTTTCTCGGGCTCACCACCGCGGTTTTCGGCGCCATTCTCGCCGTATATCTCATCATCACCGCCCGCACTTTCTAGCCCGCGTCTCTCTCCAGCGAGCGGCACCGTTCCGGCGAAACAGGAATCCTGTGGTACTGAGCGAGTCCAAAGATTTGCAAATAGGTATCTTGACACTCTATACAAGTCTGGTACACTCGCCCGCGTTTCGTTGCGTCGCAGGGAACCCTCCCGCGGCTACGAAAATCAGGAGCAGAGGAATGAGCGAGCAGCGAGTAACCGGCCAGGTCAAGTGGTTCAACAACGCCAAGGGCTACGGCTTCATCGGCCGCGACGGCGGGAACGACGTTTTCGTCCACTACAGCGCGATCACCGGCGACGGCTATCGCACGCTGCAGGAGGGCGAAGCCGTGGAATTCGAAATCGTCCAGGGGCCAAAAGGGCCGCAGGCAGCGAACGTCATCAAAATTTCCTGATCTATCGGAAATTCCGCCGCTTCCCGCGCGCCCGCGCGATGCCGTGCCGTTTGCGAGCGTGAAACTGGCGCGCGCCTCTGTCCGCCCGGCCCGCTTGCTCCTATAATAGGCGCGATGGAAAATCGCGAAGTCGCCCGAATCCTTCGGGAAACCGCGCAACTGCTCGAAATCGACGGCGCGCCGATCGGCCGTTTCCGCAGCTACGAGAAGGCTGCCGAACTACTCGATTCCCTTTCCGAACGCGTGGAAGATCTGGCCACGGATCCCGAAAAATTGATGGAATTGCCGGGCATCGGCGAAGGCCTCGCCGCCCACATCACGGAAATCCTCAAAACCGGCGATTATTCCCTGCGCCAGAAACTGCTTCGGAAATATCCCGAAACCATCCTTCATCTCCTCGATCTCCAGTCGCTCGGCCCTAAAAAAGTCGCGCTCATCTGGAAGAAATTCCACGCCGGCACCGTCGAAGACGTCGCCAAGCTCGCCCGCGAAGGCAAACTGCGCGATATCCCTGGCTTTGGCGAAAAAAGCGAGCAGAACATCCTGCACGCCGCGGAAACGTTTCAGAAAGCCGCCGGCCGTTTCCTCATCCACGCGGCCGATGAGGCCGCCGAAACGCTCATCGCCTACATCTCGAAGCTCGGCGAAAAAATCGACGCCGTGGAATTCGCCGGTTCGCTGCGCCGGCGCAAGGAAACGATCGGCGACCTCGATCTGCTCGTTACGCTGGCCGGCCGACGCACCGAAAAAGCGATTCACGAAATCACCGAGCACATCCTCGCCTTCCCCGGCATCGAACAGATCCTCGCGCGCGGCGAGAACAAAGTCAGCTTTCGCCTGGAAACCGGCATGCAAGTGGACGTGCGGCTGCTCGAAGCGAAACACCGCGGTGCCGCGCTGATGTATTTCACCGGCTCGAAGGAACACAACGTCGCCCTGCGCGGCCGCGCGAACAAAATGGGCTACACGCTAAGCGAATACGCGCTGGCCACGCTGCCCGACGAAAAGCCGGTGGCGAGCGAGACCGAAGAGACCATTTACAAAAAGCTCGGACTCGCCTACATCGAGCCCGAACTGCGCGAAAACACCGGTGAAATCGAAGCGGCGGAAAAGGACAAGCTGCCGCATCTCGTCACGCTCGACGATATTCGCGGCGATTTGCAGATGCACACCGTCGCCAGCGACGGTCACAACACGATCGAGGAAATGGCCCACGCCGCGAAAAAGCTCGGCTATGAATACATCGCCATTACGGACCATTCGAAAGCCGTCACCGTGGCCGGAGGTTTGGACGAAAAGCAGACCATCGAGCAGATCCGCAAAATCCACGAAGCGAACCGGAAAATCGAGGGCATTCGAATCCTCGCCTCGAGCGAGGTGGATATTCTGAAAAGCGGAAAACTCGACCTCGACGACGAAGTCCTCGCCCAGCTCGACATTGTCCTCTGCTCGATCCATTCCTTCATGAATCTGGATCGCGCGGCGATGACCGAGCGCCTTCTGGCCGCCATCGAAAATCCCCACACCCAGATCGTCGCCCACCCCACCGGCCGCTTGCTGCTGCGCCGCGAAGGCTATTCGTTCGATATGGAAAAGGTGTTCGAAGCGGCGCGGCGCCACGGCGTGGCCATGGAAACCAACGCGTATCCCGACCGGCTCGACCTCAACGACGTCCATCTGCGCATGGCCAAGGAGCACGGCGTCACAATCACCATCTCCACCGATTCCCACAGCACGAAAAATCTGGTCTACATGAAATACGGCGTCGATACCGCCCGCCGCGGTTGGATCGAGCGCAAGGACGTTCTGAATACCCTCCCGTACGAAAAATTCCTGACCTCCCTGCGCCCCAAGCCCGGCCCGCACGCCCGCGCCCCGCACCGGCGTAAATCCGCCTGATCCGCGTCGGACGCGCGCCACGGCCTCCGGCCTGCGTCCGTCTCCGCGCTCATATCTCCGCGAACTTTTTCCCGCGCGGCAGCGTACTCTTGAAGGAAGCCCAAGGTAAGGAGGCACCATGCTTCGAACCCTTTGCGCCACGGTCGCCCTCGCGCTGGCCCTGCTGGTTGCCGCACCGGCCGCCCGCGCCGACCAGTGGTCGAAAACCTTTTCCGTAAGCGGCGTGCCGCAGCTCACGCTCCAGGTCGATAACGGCCAGGTGAGCGTCAACCGCGGCGTCGCGAATCAGGTTTTTGTTTCCGTCACCACCACCGGCTGGAAAATCCCCGACGACATTCACATCATTCCGTCGCAGCAAGGAAACGCCATTGAAGTTCAGGTGCGCCAGCAGCAGCATTGGTTCAGTTTCAGCCGCGGGACGATCGCGGTTTCCGTCACGCTGCCGCCGACCGCCAATCTCGATCTCTCCACCGGCAATGGCGACGTTACGCTCAGCTCGTTCGGCGGTTCGCTGCGCGCGGCCACGGGAAACGGCACCATTCACGCCAGCGATTTGCGCGGCAACCTGGCGATGCACACGGGCAACGGATCGTTCGACGGGAGCGGCCTCGACGGGTCGCTCGACGTGCATACCGGCAACGGCGCGATTCACGCGTCCGGCCGCTTCGACGCCCTCGAACTGGACAGCGGCCGCGGAGGGATTCACGTCACCGCGCTTTCGGGGTCGAAGATGGCTTCCGGCTGGCGGATCGGCACGGGCGTCGGGCCCATCACCGTCGTGCTGCCCGCCGATATCTCCGCCGAACTTTCCGCGTCCACCGGCGTTGGCCACATCGCGACCAAATTCCCGGTGACCATTTCCGGCTCGCTGGCCGGTTCTTCGGTCAACGGGCGCCTGGGCGCCGGCGGACCGACCCTGCGCATTCACACCGGCGTCGGCGACGTCACTATCGAGCGCGGCGACTGACGCACGGGCGCGGCGCCCTCGCGCCGCGCTCCCCTTTTCCCCAATCGCCACTTCTGGTCATTCCGACGACCGTAGGGAGGAATCTGCTTCTCGTACCGCCCGTTTTTCCACGCGATTCCCTCTCGCGCGTTTGCAAAAGCTTCCACGCTCGCGCATCATAGTTCCTTTTGCTCTCGATCGAGGGGGTTTTCCGTGGAGAAAGACCAGACATTGCCGAAGCCGGAAATTGCGCCGCCCACCGGCAAGCTCGGCGTGCTCACCGTTGGACTCGGCGCGGTTGCGACCACGTTCATGGCCGGCGTGGAGTTGGTTCGCAAGGGAGCGGCGCAGCCAATAGGCTCGCTCACCCAGCTCGGGACCATCCGCCTGGGCAAGCGCACCGAAGGCCGCTCGCCCAAAATCCGCGATTTCATCGAGCTGGCCGATCCGAGCCGTCTGGTTTTCGGCGCCTGGGACATTTTCCCCGATAACGCCTATCAAGCCGCGGTCAAGGCCGGCGTGCTCGATGCGCCGCATCTCAATCACGTCAAGCGCTTCCTGGAAAACATCCGTCCGATGAAGGCGGCGTTCCAACGCGATTACGTTCGCCGGCTCGACGGCCCTCACGTCAAGCGCGCGCGCAACAAATTCGACCTGGCCGAGCAACTGCGCGACGACATTCGCTCGTTCCACCGCAAATCCGGCGCCTCGCGCCTCGTCATGGTCTGGTGCGCGTCCACCGAAATTTTCCTCAAGCAGCACAAAGTCCATCAGACGCTCGAAAGTTTCGAACGGGCGATGAAACAGAACCACCCCGCCATCGCGCCCTCGATGCTCTACGCCTGGGCCGCGCTCAAGGAAGGCGTTCCGTTCGCCAACGGCGCGCCAAATCTTACGCTCGATATTCCGGCGCTCGAACAGCTCGCGCACGACAACGGCGTTCCCGTGGCCGGCAAGGACTTCAAGACGGGCCAGACCCTGATGAAGACGATCATCGCGCCCGGCTTCAAGGCCCGCATGATCGGCGTGAATGGCTGGTTTTCCACCAACATCCTCGGCAATCGCGACGGCGAAGTCTTGGACGATCCGGCCTCTTTCAAAACGAAAGAGGAATCGAAGCTCGGCTCGCTCGAATACATTTTCCAGCCGCACCTCTATCCGCAGCTCTACGGCAAGATCCACCACAAGGTGCGCATCAACTATTACCCTCCCCGCGGCGACAACAAGGAGGGATGGGACAACATTGATATCTTCGGCTGGCTCGGCTACCCGATGCAGATCAAGGTGGATTTCCTTTGCCGCGATTCCATCCTCGCCGCGCCGCTCGCGCTCGATCTCGCGCTCTTTCTCGATCTCGCCAAGCGCGCCGGCATGCATGGCGTTCAGGAATGGCTCAGTTTTTATTTCAAATCGCCCATGTGCGCGCCCCAGCTCTATCCCGAACACGACCTCTTCATTCAGCTCATGAAGCTGAAAAACACGCTCCGCTGGATGAAAGGCGAAACGCTGATCACTCACCTCGGCCGCGAATATTACGACTGATCCGCGGCCATTTCGCACCCCAAAAGTACGCTTGACGCAGAAACGGCATTCCTGTATCTTTTCGCGTTTAAATTCTCGGAAATCCCTTTCGCGGAGGAGGAATGGATTCTAAAGGTGTACTTGAATATGCCCGGAAACACGAAGCCAAGATCCTCGATCTTCGCTTCACCGACCTGCCCGGCCTCTGGCATCACATCAGTTTCCCCATCCATCAACTCGAGGAAAGCTCCTTCGAAGACGGATTCGGAATGGACGGCAGCTCGATTCGTGGCTGGGCTTCCATTCACGAATCGGATATGCTCCTCGTCCCCGATCCCAAGACCGCGTTCATGGATCCCTTCCGCGACGTCCTTACGCTCGTCATGATTGCGGACGTCGTCGACCCGATCACCCGCCAGTCCTATCCGCGCGATCCCCGCTTCGTCGCCCGAAAAGCCGAAGCCTACCTCGGTTTCAGCGGCATCGCCGACCAGGCCTTCTTTGGCGCCGAAGCCGAATTCTTCATATTCGACAACGTTCACTTCGACCAGCGCCAGAACGAGGGCTTCTACCACATCGACGCCGAGGAGGGCCGCTGGAATTCCGGCCGCGCCGAGCACAATCTCGGATACCGCCCACGCTACAAGGAAGGCTATTTCCCCGTTCCGCCCACCGACCACTACCTCGACCTGCGCACCGACATGGCCCTGAAGATGGAGTCCTGCGGCCTGAACGTCGAATGCCACCACCACGAAGTCGCCACGGGCGGCCAGGCCGAAATCGACCTTCGTTTCGACACGATGCTCCGCTCCGCCGATAACATGATGCTTTTCAAGTACATCGTGCGGAACGTCGCCTATCAGTACGGCAAAACCGTCACGTTTATGCCCAAGCCGCTCTTCCAGGACAACGGCAACGGCATGCACACCCACCAGTCGCTCTGGCTCAAGGGCAAACCGCTCTTCGCCGGCGATCAGTACGCCGGGCTCAGCCAGACCGCCCTGTGGTACATCGGCGGCCTGCTGAAACACGCCGCCAGCATCGTCGCCTTCGCCGCGCCCACCACCAATTCCTATAAGCGCCTGGTTCCCGGCTTCGAAGCCCCGGTCAATCTCGCCTATTCGCGCCGGAACCGTTCGGCCGCCGTCCGCATCCCGATGTACTCGGCCAGCCCCAAATCGAAGCGGCTCGAATTCCGTCCGCCCGACCCCTCCGCAAACACCTATTTGGCCTTTGCCGCCATGCTCATGGCCGGCCTCGATGGCATCGAAAACAAAATCGATCCCGGCGAGCCGCTCGACAAGGATATTTACGATATGTCTCCCGAGGAACTGAAAAACGTTCCTTCGCTTCCCGGTTCGCTCGAAGCCGCGCTTTCCGCGCTCGAAAAGGACCACGACTATCTGCTCAAGGGCGACGTTTTCACCGAGGATGTCGTCCGCCTCTGGATCGATTACAAAATGAACAACGAGGTGAACGCCATCCGCATGCGTCCCCACCCCTACGAATTCCAGCTGTATTACGACATCTAAATTCCTGACGGGCCGGTGGCACAGCCGCGCGGCTGTGCCACCCCCGCTCCGCTTCAACGTGGCTCAGGCATCTTGCCTGTGGCAGCCTTCCCACCTCTCCGCGCTCGGCTCGCACGCCGGCTATTCGCTGCCTGCTGCAATCAGCCAAAAGAGCAGCGTGCAGATCGCGGCGGCAATCGCCAGCCAGCGAACCGGATTTCGACGCCAAACACCCACCAGCGCAAACGCCAGCCCAGCCAGAGAGAGCAAAGCCCCGACCACGTAGATTCGCATGAGAGGAGGCGCATAAAATGCAAACCCTCCGATGGCCTGCGCGTAGGCCGCCGCGCCCACAGCGAGCAGCGCCGATGCCGTCGCCAGACCCAATCCCACGGCCGACGCCATCGCCAGCTTTCCTACCGGCCGTTGCCGTTTCCTCCACCGGGACCAGCCCCACACGATGGTCACGGGCGATCCCAGATCAGCCAGCGCGGCCAGCATGAAAAGGAGCAGTGAACCGGACACTCCCATCCATCCTTCTCCTTGGCTTGCTCGGTGGCAAATGGCCGGAGCAGTGCGCGGAAATCATAGACCGCGAGGGACAGCCATCACACCCGATTCCTTCACCCGAAACATGGCTCTGGCAAAGGGACGGCTGGCGCCTGGTCTGCCGCCGAGCTCTTTCCGGCCCTCGCTTTTTCCTCCAATTTCCCCCGCCTTCCTCGCCACGAGTGGCGTTTCCTCTGGTAGAATTCACGATGCGTTGCCCGTTGCGCCATGCAATTGGCGGGGTGGCGCCGGCATCGTAAATACTGGATAGGAATGATTCACAGGATTCGGGAGCGTCCACGTGCGCAAGCCCTCCGCCTTACTGGCTTTGATTGGTAGTTTGCTGCTTTTCCTTCTGCTGGCAGGATGCGGCGGCAGTTCGGCGCCAGACATCACGATTACGCTTTCTCCCGCCACGTCGCAGACGATCGATCAGGGCCAGATCGTCAATATCGCGGCCACGCTGACGAACGACAATTCGAATAAAGGCGTCACCTGGAGCTTGAGCGGGGTGGGCACGCTCAGCGGCCAGACCACCAACACCGTCACCTACCAGGCCCCGACGTCGGTTTCCAGCTCCCAGACGGTGACCGTCACGGCCACTGCCGTCGCGAACACGGCCGACACAGCGGCGATCTCGATCGCTGTGAATCCTCCGCCCTCGATTACGCTTACCACGCTTCCCTCGGGAATCGCCGGCACAGCCTACAGCCAGTCCATGACTGAAGCCGGCGGCACGGCACCCTTCACCTGGGGCGTCATTTCTGGCGCGCTCCCGCCCGGTCTCACGCTGAACACCACTTCCGGAATTCTCAGCGGCACGCCCACCGGCTCCGGCACGTTCCAGTTCACCGTGCAGATTTCCGACGCGGTGAATCTTTCCGCCACGCAGGCGCTCAGCATCAGCATCGCCGCGCCCGCCGCGCTCGCCATTTCCACCACCTCCTTGCCAAACGGCGCGCTCAACACCAGTTATTCCGTCAACCTCGTCGCCACCGGCGGAGTCGGTCCCTACTCGTGGCGGGTCGTCGCCGGCTCGCTTCCCGCCGGCCTTAGCCTGAGCAACAGCGGCGTGATCGGCGGCGTTCCCACCGCCACGGGAACCGCGAGCTTCACGGTCCAAGTCACCGATTCGGAAACGCCCACCGCAGCCACGTTGACGCAACCGCTCAGCATCATTGTGAATCCGGTTCCCTTCTCCATCACCACGACGGGGCTGCCGAACGGCACTGAAAGCATTCCCTACGGCAGCCAACTCGCCGTCAGTGGCGGCCAGGCACCGTACACGTGGACCGTCACCAGCGGCTCGCTGCCCGCCGGCCTTACCTTGAGCACCGCCGGGCTGATCAGCGGCACGCCCTCGGCCACCGGGATCTCGACGTTCACCGTTCAGGCCACCGATTCCGAAACGCCCGCGGCGCTGGCCCTCCAGCAGCTCTCGATCACCATCAATCCGACGCTGGATTCGCTGCTCACCGGCCAATACGCTTTCCTGCTCGGCGGCTACGACGCCGGCATGGCGGGCACGTTCACCGCCGACGGCAGCGGCAACATCACCACCGGCGTTGAAGACATTGAAAACGCGACGCACACTCTCACCGGCTCGAACGTTTCGATCAACTCCGGCACGTATTCGGTCGGCAGCGACGATCGCGGCGTGCTCAGCTTCACCGACGCGAGCGGCAACACGTTCCATTTCAATCTAGCGCTCGGCCCGATCTCTTCCGGCACGGCTTCGATTGGCGTCATGACCGAAACTGACGCCACCGGCGAAAACTTCACCGGCACGCTCGCCGCGCAGGATACTAAGGTCTTCTCCACTTCAGCCATGTCCGGCGGCTATGCCTTCGGTATGTCGGGTTGGGATGCTTCCGCTCAGCCCGACGTCGTGATTGGCAGCGCCACGGTGACGAGCGGCGCCGTTTCGAACGGCCTCTACGACGAAAACGACGCCGGCACGCTGTCCTCGAGCCAGGCCTTCACTGGAACGCTCAGCATCGCGTCGAACGGCCGCGGCACCCTGACCTCCGCTTCCGCGGAAGGCAGTTTCGATTTCTACGTTGTTTCCACCAACGAATGGTTTGCGATCGGCAGCGACCCCACGACGGGAGCCGTTCGCATCGGCGTGGTTGAGCAGCAGGGCCCGCCGCCGTTCACCACCGCTTCGATCAACGGAAACATGGTGTATCAGTCCCAGTCATCCACGTCCGGCCCGGCGCCCGATGGCCAGGTGGGCCTGCTTTCCTCCACCACCACCGGCACGGCCACGCTCGCCTACGACGAAGATGCCGGCGGCACGATTACGTCGAATAATTCCGCCACGTTCACGGAAACGTTCAATACCGATTCGAGCGGGCGCTTCACGCTCGCCCCACAGACCGGCAGCGGCATCGCCAGCACCGTCGTCGGCTACATGATCGGCTCGAATCAGGCGTTCATCGAAGGCACCGGGTCGAGTCCCAGCTTCGGGATGTTCGAGCCGCAAGCCAATCAGGCGTTCAGCAATGCCTCGCTCAACGGCTCGCTCTTTTTCGGCACTCAGCCGCTGGTTTCGGCGCCCTCAGCCGCACAAGCGCCGATCGCGTCCTCTGGCATCTTGACGTTCAACGGCACCGGCGGTCTTAGCGGCACGCTGGATTCGGTGCAAGGCGGCGTGGTCACCACCAGCCAAATCAACGGCGCCTACGTCGTTTCGTCCAACGGCCGCGGCACGCTAGCGCCCAACGCCGCCATCTTCTACATCGTTACCACCGGCAAGCTCGTTATCCTGTCGCTCGAGCAAACCGGCTTCCCGAACCCGTTCATCGAAATCGCCTTGCGCTAGTTCGCAAGGCGTTCCGGGCCCGGATCTGCGGCTTGAGCTTTGAGGATTAAATCAAGCGCCACAGCTTCACGATGCGGCTTCTTGGCCTCAAACGCCCCACTCGGCCGGTTATCGTTTGCCGAAATGGAAGACGATGCCCACGCTTATTCGCAGGCTGTTTTGGTGGTCGTTCACGCCGTTCGCGAATTGCGTGAAGAAATAATCGGCCTGAAACACCCGAATCGCCACGTGCCGCGTTACGTTCGCGTCGATTCCCCCGCCAATGGCCGTCGCAAAATCCGTCTGCGCGCCCAACCCCGGAGATCCCGCAGTTCCCGTGTACAGCGTCCCTCCCACGTGCGCCGCCCCCACCAGAACATGCGCATAGGGAGTGAAATACTTGCTTCGCCGCAGAGTGAATTGGAGACCGAATAAATACGAAACCACCGTCAGGTCCGCTCCCGTCGATTCCACGTTCCCCGTGTTATAACCTCCGACTTCCCCCGTCAGTCCCAGCCACGAATTCACGTTGTAGGTGATTGAGCCGAACCCTCCATTCATCCCGAAGCAGCAGCCGTTATCGGGCAACAGATTCGACCGCACGTAGCTGTAACCCAGCGACACGTCCACCTTCGGCGTCTGTTGTGCCGCTGCTGGCATCGCCAGAAACGCAGCCGCCATCACCGCCGCGAGCACACCGCCTCCGATCCTCATCGCGTTCCTCCCCCTCCATCCGCTACTGAGACACTGTCAGCGTTACGCTCGCCGAGTGATCGAGCGAGCCCGAAGTCCCCGTGACCGTCACCGTGTAGTTCGTGGATTGTGGCGCTGGCGGCGTGGGAGTCGGATAGCCGGCGTCGCAACCCGCCAGCCCCGCTCCCAGCGCCAACGCCAGAACGCACCCCATCGCGAAACGCTTCGCTCTCGTTCGCGTGAAGCGCGGACTTCCTTCGCCGCTCTTTAGCCTGATTCCCACCAGAAGGAGCAGCAGTAGCATTCCCACCGCCCCGACCATCGCCAGGCCAACCCCGCCCGGCGGCCATCCGTTCGGGGCAACTGCCGGCGGTGCCGACGAGGCTGCCGGCAAGACAACCGTCATCGTGCTGGTTGCTGTGCTCGAACCCGGTGTCACGGCGGCCGGCGAAAACGAAATCGTCGCGCCAGCCGGTGCACCGGAAGCCGCCAGCGCCACGCTGTTCGGGAAGCCGCCCGTCTGCGGCGTCACCGTCACGGCATAGCTGACCGTGCCGCCGGCGCTCGCCTGCTGGTCGGCCGGCGTGGCGGAAACCGCGAAATCAACGCCGGTGCCCGAAAGCGAGATGCTTTGCGGGCTGCCGCTGGCGTTGTCGGCGATCGAGATGCTCGCGCTGCGCGAACCAACCGCGCTCGGGGTGAACGTCACGGTGATCGTGCAATTCGCGCCGGTGGCCACGCTGGTGCCACAAGTGTTCGTCTCCGCGAAATCGCCGGCATTCGTTCCGCCGACGGCGACCCCGCTGACGGAAAGCGCCGCGTTGCCGGAATTGGTCAGCGTCACCGATTGCGCCGCGCTCGTCGAACCCACGTCCTGCGGCCCGAAGGTCAGGCTATTGACGGAAAGCGTCACGGCAGGCGCTGCCGCGTTGAACGTCGCGGTGACCGCTTCCGAAGCAGTCATCGCAATCGTGCAGGTTCCCGTTCCGCTGCAGGCCGAATTTCCGCTCCAACCGGCAAACACGGAGCCTGATGCTGCCGTCGCCGTCAGCGTCACACTCGTCCCGCTCACGTAATTCGCCGTGCAACCTGTCGTGCTGCCGCTTGTGCAATCAATTCCCGCAGGACTGCTCGTCACCGTCCCAGTTCCGTTACCCGCAGTCGTCACCGTAAGCGCGTAGGTGGGATTAAATGTTGCAGTGACTGACTCCGCAGCGCTCATCCCGATCGTGCAGGTTCCGGTCCCGCTGCAAGCCGAATTTCCGCTCCAACCGGCGAACACGGAGCCGGAGGCAGGGGCTGCGGTGAGCGTCACGCTCGTCCCGCTCGAAAAGCTGGCCGAGCAGCCCGTTGCGCTGCCGCTTGTGCAATCAATTCCCGCAGGACTGCTCGTCACCGTCCCAGTTCCGTTACCCGCAGTCGTCACCGTAAGCGCAAATCCAGTATGCCCGTTGCAACTGGCATTCGCGTAGGTCGCCACAGCCGAAGCGCTGTTGTACGCGACGCACCAGCCGGAGGTGACTGACGAAAACGTACCCGTCTCTGACGTATACGTCATAATGGCGAACGTCTGGCCTACGGTTGGCGTGAATCCGCCGATAGTGCTGATGTTGAGCGCGCCGCTGATTGATGCCGCTCCGCCGATCGCCAGCGTGTCGAACTGGCCGGCGCTCGTTCCACCGATCTTGACGTCGAATGCGCCCACCGATCCCTGCGTGTAATTACTTGGAATGGTGCTCTTCGCGATTGCAATCGCGCCCACCGTCGTGGACGTTCCTGGAGCGACGGCGCCGCCGGGGTTCAGCACCGATCCCGTCGCCGTTCCCGAACCGGAGAAGACGCCGCCCTGAATGCTCGGTGGGCCCGGCGGCGTGGGCGCGTTGAAAGTAAACGTACCGCCGGCAAGAACTGTCGCGCCGGCCGTCTGTGTGTACGCGGTTCGCTCTGATCCCCGTTTCCAGGCGCTCATCGGCAAAATCGGCGCCTGAACCCCGCTTTTGAAGCCGCATCGCACTCGGCGCCACGCGGTCCGCGACCGTCCTGGCCGCTCCTTGACAGGCCACAATGCGGGTGTTACGTTTTGATTTCTTCACGAATTCAAACGACGCGGGTACCGGTGAGCGCCTCCGGCACGACAACATCACTCCGAAAAACCGCACTGAATCCCGTCCATCGCCGCATGGGGGCGAAGATGGTGAATTTCGGCGGCTGGGACATGCCAGTCGAATATTCCGGCATCGCCGCCGAACATTTGGCCGTCCGCACCGCGGCCGGAATTTTCGACGTCAGCCACATGGGCGAAATCGAAGTGCGCGGCCCGCACGCTCTCGACCTCATTCAATGGGTCACCTGCAACAACGCCGCGAAACTCGTCGTCGGCCAGGCTCAATACTCCGGCTTGATGACCGAGCGCGGCGGCTTCGTGGACGATCTGCTGGTCCACAAACGTTCCGACACGCACTATTTCCTTTGCGTGAACGCTTCCAATCAGGATCGCGATTTCGAGCATTTCGTGCGCCACAACCGCTTCGGCGCGGAACTCGAAAACGCCGGCTCGCGCTACACCCAACTCGCGATTCAGGGTCCGCGCGCGCTCGAAATCGTCCAGCGATTCACCACTCTCGATCTGGCCGCGATTCGCTACTACCATTTTGCGCTCGGCAACGTGGACGGGGTCCACTGCCTGGTCGCGCGCACCGGCTACACTGGCGAAGACGGCGTCGAACTCTATTTTTCTCCCGAGCATTCCGAAAAGCTTTGGAACGATCTGCTCGAAGCCGGAAAGCCGGTGGGTCTGGTTCCCTGCGGCCTCGGCGCGCGCAATACGCTGCGCCTGGAAGCGGCAATGTGCCTCTACGGCCACGAAATCGACGAAACGACCACCCCGCTCGAAGCGAATCTCGGCTGGATCACGAAACTCGACAAAGGCGATTTCCTCGGCCGCGAACCGATCGTCCGGCAAAAAGAGGTCGGCCTCACGCGCCGCCTGGTCGGCTTCGAAATGGTGGACAAACCGATCGCCCGCGAGGAATATCCCGTGCTCGATCCTCAGGGCGGAGCCGATCCCGTCGGCCGCGTGACGAGCGGAGGACCGGCGCCTTTTTTGAAGAAAAATATCGGCATGGCGTACGTGCCGACGGCCATGGCCGAGGCCGGCACGGAATTGAAAATCAGCGTGCGTGGGCGCGAGGCGCTGGCGCGCGTGGTTCCGCTGCCGTTTTACAAACGGACGCGCTAAGCTGGGAATTCTCAGCGAGCCCGTCGGCCGAACGCCCGTTTTGGAAAGGGCGTGGCTCCGTCCAGGGAGTCTGGGAAAAGGCAGCTGCGGCCGTTGGAACCGCTGACCGAGCGAGGACAGTAAGGGCACGGCTTCAGCCGTGCCGACGCCAGCAATCGCAGGATGCGGCTTCAGCCGCTGAGGGCGCCAGCGATGGCAGCACAATGCAGAACTTGGTCATTCTGAGGAGCGAAGCAACGAAGAATCTGCTGTTCCTACATCGCTGAAACCCACGAGTTTCGCGCAGGCCCGAGCCCGCGCCAGGAAAGGTGGCACTGGAAACCAGCCATGTATCCAACCGACTTCCGTTACACCAAAGAGCATGAATGGGTGAAGCTCGATGGCGACGTCGCCACCGTCGGCATCACCGATTACGCCCAGCACGAACTGGGCGACGTCGTCTACGTCGAATTGCCCGCGCCGGGCACGAAAGTCGAAGCCGGGCAGGCCTTCGGCACCGTCGAATCGGTGAAATCCGTCAGCGAAATCTTCAGCCCGGTCTCCGGCGAGGTGGTCGAGGTGAACGCCGCTCTCTCAGACCACCCCGAATCCATCAATCAGGACGCGCACGGCGCCGCGTGGCTGGCGCGCATCCGCGCCTCGAACGCCAAGGCTGACCTGGCCGCGCTGATGGACGCGGCCGCCTACGAAGCCTACATCGCCGAGCAGCAAGAGGAAGCCTCCGCCTGATGCGTTACTTGCCGAAAAGCGACGCCGAGCGCCGCGCCATGCTCGATGCCATCGGCGCCAGTTCCATCGAAGACCTGTTTGCCGCGATTCCCGAGCGTTTTCGCCTGAAAGAAGCGCTGGCCGTTCCCGGCCCGCTCGCCGAATCCGAAATCATCGGCTATTTCCGCGATCGCGCGCGCGAAACTTCCGTCGGCTATTCCTCGTTTCTCGGCGCCGGCGTCTATCGGCACGTCCGCTCGGTGGTTGCCGACGCGCTGCTCCAGCGCGGCGAATTTCTTACCGCCTACACGCCCTATCAGGCCGAAATCAGTCAGGGCACGCTCCAGTGGATTTTCGAATTTCAGACGATGGTCAGCCAACTCACCGGCCAGGAAGTTGCGAACGCCTCGATGTACGACGGCTCGACTGCGCTGGCCGAAGCGGCGCTGATGGCCGAACGGCTCACCGGCCGCCATCGGCTCGCCGTCACGCGCTCGGTGCACCCTGAATACCGCCATGTGCTCGAAACCTACGCGCAGCACGCCGGCCTGGCCATTTCGACGGTCGGCTACGCGCCTTCCGGCCGCTTCGACGCGGATGCCTTGCGCGCCGCCGTCACGCCGGAAACCGCCGCGGTCGTCATCCAGTCGCCGAATTTCTTCGGCTCGATCGAGCAGGTCGCGGAAGCCGCCGAAATCGCCCACGCGGCCGGAGCGTTGCTCATCGTCGCCATCGCCGAAGCGGTTTCGCTCGGCGCCGTGCGTGCCCCCTCCGAAGCCGATATCGTTGCGATGGAGGGCCAGAGCTACGGTTTGCCGCCATCCTACGGCGGTCCGTTCGTCGGCGTGCTCGCCACGCGGGAAAAATTCGTGCGCCAGATGCCTGGCCGTCTGGTCGGCCAGACCACCGATGCCGCCGGTCGTCGCGGCTTCTGCCTGACGCTCGCCACGCGCGAACAGCACATTCGCCGGGAAAAGGCCACATCGAATATCTGCACCAATCAGGCGCTCTGCGCGCTCGCGATGACGATGCACCTGGCGCTGCTCGGCCGCGAGGGCGTGCGCGAACTCGCCGAGCAAAACATAGCCAAAGCGACCTACGCGCGGAGCAGGCTCGAAGTGATTCCCGGCGTCCAGCGCATTTTTTCCGCGCCTGTTTTCAACGAGTTCGTCATCCGCCTTCCCCGCTCGGTGCGCGTGGTGAACGAAGGCCTGCTCCGCGACAAAATCATCGGGCCGTTTCCGCTCGGCCCGTTCTATCCCGAGCTCACCAAGTGCGGCCTGGTTTGCGTCACCGAAACCACCACCCGCGAGGAAATCGATCGCCTGGCTGGCTCGCTCGAACGCATCCTCGCTTCCGAAACGAACGACGCGGCCGCCGCGCCGCGCACCGCCGGCCATCGTGCCTGAGGAGAAACGCAAGGTGTCCGATCAGCAGATTCGCAAGGCGCGTAGCCACGTCAACCAGTCCGAAGACTTGATTTTCGAGCGTTCCGCGCCCGGCAAGCGCGGCATGGCGCTGCCGCGGCTCGACGTTCCCGCGGTTTCCGCTGCCGAAGCGCTCGGCGCGGATCTCACGCGCGACGACGTCTCGGGCTTCCCTGAAATCAGCGAAATCGAAGCCGTGCGCCACTTCACCCGGCTTTCCACCTGGAATTACGCGATTGATTACGGCATGTATCCGCTCGGCTCGTGCACGATGAAATACAATCCGCGGGTCAATGAATTCGTTGCGCGCCTCGAGGGAATTGCCACCGAGCATCCCTATCAGCCGGCGGAACTCGCTCAGGGCTGCCTGCGCATTCTGCGCGACCTCGAACGCGCTCTGCTCGCCATCACCGGCATGGACGCCATCACGCTCGAACCGGCCGCTGGCGCCCAAGGCGAACTCACCGGCCTGCTCGTGATTCACGCTCACCTGCGCGACCGCGACGGCCATCCGCGCAAGAAAGTGCTGATTCCCGATTCCGCGCACGGAACCAATCCCGCCAGCGTCGCGCTCACCGGCTACGCGGTGGAAAACATCCGTTCCGATGCTTCAGGCCAGGTCGACTTCGAGGAACTCCGCCGATTGGTGAATGAAGACGTTGCCGCATTGATGCTGACGAACCCGAATACGCTCGGCGTCTTCGAGGAGCGCATCGCCGACGTCGCGCAGGTCCTCCACGAGCGCGGCGCCCTCCTTTACATGGATGGCGCGAACATGAATGCGCTCGCCGGCGTCGTTCGCCCCGGCGATCTGGGCGTCGACGTGATGCACCTCAACCTGCACAAGACCTTTTCCACGCCGCATGGCGGCGGAGGTCCGGGCGCGGGACCCGTGGCCGTGAAAAAGATTCTGGAGCCGTTCCTGCCCGTGCCGGCGATCGTCGAAGAAGCCGACGGCCGTTTGCGGCTCGATACGGAGCGGCCGAAATCCGTTGGCCGCGTGAAGGCCTTTGGTGGCAATTTCGGCGTGCTCGTCCGCGCGCTCGCTTATATCCTCGCCTACGGCCCGGGCATTCGCCAGGCCACCGAAGACGCCGTTCTCAACGCGAATTACCTGCGCGCGAAGCTGCAAGACGCCTACGATTTGCCTTATTCCACGCCGTCCATGCACGAAGTGGTTTTCAGCGACGCGCGCCAGCGCAAAAACGGCGTCAATACGATCGATATCGCCAAGCGCCTGATCGATTACGGCTTCCATCCCTACACCACCGCGTTTCCGCTCATCGTCCACGGCGCGATGATGATCGAGCCCACGGAATCGGAATCCAGGGAAGAATGCGATCTGTTCGTGGACGCGATGCGCTCGATCGCCGAAGAAGCCGCCACCGATCCAAACCTCGTGAAATCGGCACCGCGCTCCACTCGCGTCGGCCGCCTCGACGAAGTCGCCGCCGCCCGCAAACCCATCCTCCGCTGGAAACCCTCCGAATAGCCGCTTGGTCGTCGCGGTTCAGTGGCTTGACTGAGACGCCTTGGCCCGGGGCCCGCCCTTCTTCAGCGAGCCCTCCACATTATCGCCGCCCCTTAAAAACGCCCGCCACACTGAGCCCCCGACCCTCGGACAAAGGGCCCCGAGCTCTTCCAAAGGGACGGGGACCCCCGCAACCCTAGGGCTGCCGTCCTTAGCACCGCCCGGCCAAAAGTCCGCATCACGGACCCGGTCCGCACCCGCGGCTGTGTAGAAAGCTGGGCACCAATCCCGAAAGCTCACAGCGGCTCGCCATGGGCGAGTGGTCGAGCTATGATTGGCCATCTCGTCTGCGGAGCGACAACAGTGTCCGAAGCCTTCGCCTCAAGCCCCGCTCGGATTAACACACTCCTGTCTACGAACGCCCTCGAGCGGGAGCGCATCGTCGTCCCAGCATTCCAACGCGGCTACATGTGAAAAAAAGCACGTCGAAGCATTCTGGGATGACCTAGACCGTCAGAGAAAGCGCACCGCCGAGAAGAAGGGGGCCGACCCACACTTCTTCGGCCCGATCGTAACTATGGCGGAGCCCGACGAGGGCGTCATCTACCTGCTTGATGGCCAGCAGCGGCTCGCCACGGCAACAATTTTATTCAGCGTGCTACGCGACGTAGGCCGCGAAATCAGCAAAGCAACAGGGACGAAAGCGGGGAACGATTTCGCGGCCCTGCTGCAAAACCAGTTCATCCGCGACGAGAACGGGCTCTACTCCATAGAAATGGGAGATCTGGACGTCACCTATTTCAAGGACACAATCCAGCGTGACGAGGACGACGCCCCGGCCACTAAGGCAAAACAGGCGACCCACCGGAACATCAAATCTGCACGCGAGGCCCTCTATGAGAAGGTAACCGCTGCGATCGGAGAGAAAATATCCGAGAAGATGGACTCCCCAAAGGCTGTACAGCTTCTGAAGGACTACAAAATGACCGTCACGCACGACCTCGTCATGGCGCGCATCCCGGTCACTTCCCAGGAGGCAGCATTTCGCATCTTTGCGACGCTCAACGACCGGGGACTGCGCCTGTCCCCACCAGACCTGCTGCTGGCCTTTCTCATGGAAAAGGCTCCAGAAAGCGACCGCAAGGATATCAGAAGCATATGGACCGAGATGGTACAGAAGATGGGCGGGCATGACATCGAAGCGTTCCTGAGAGCACTCTGGGTGTCGCGTTATGGCGACCTAAAAGAGGACCTGTTCAGCGCCCTAAAGAAACATATCGAGGACAACAAAATCGAAAGCCGCGACTTTGCCCGCCTATGTGGCGATGAGTGCGACGACTACATCCACCTCGTCACAGCCGACGATCAAATCCCAGCACACTCACACGAGCTCGTCCGCGCTATTACCCGCGAGCTTAGCCCCAGAGCAGCCGTGCCGCTGCTGCTCTCAGCGTACCCGCTCCTCCAGCCAGGGGATTTTGAGCGAGTAGTAAGGTTCATGCTCGTATTCATTACCCGTTACTCGATTATCGGGAACCGGGACTCGGCGGGCATGGAAAACCTTTTTTTCAAATTGGCGAGGGAGCTGCGCGCCAAGGTAAAGGATGCCGAAGACGCTAATGGCTCGCAGCAGGCGACGAAATACATCAAAGAGCAATTGGCGGCCAATGCCCCAGAGGACAAGGCTGTAAAAGACGCAGTCGCCTCCGAGGCCACAACGCTCGATGCAGCCGACGCGAAGTACGTGGTCACCCGCCTAGCACGCTTCATGCAAGACCCCGAAAAGCAGATCGGGCTATCGGAAACGAACATTGAACATATCTATCCGCAGAACCCGGCGGCGAATGAGTGGGGTGGGCCGGAGAACCAGGAAAAACTCGAGCCTCTCACGTGGCACATCGGTAACCTAACAATTTTCGGAAGACGCGCGAACCGCAAGGCCGCAAACGCGGAATACCCAAAAAAAGGCCACGCTTTAAGGAATCCAAGGTCGTCATGACAAGCAAGATCGCCAGCCAGTACGATCATTGGGACGAGAAAACCATCATCAGCCGCGCAACCAGCCTCGCAAAGGACGTGGTCCAGATCTGGAACTTTGATAATCCATCTCGCGTCTAGAGCCGCGTCCGCCCCAACCCCAAGACAGCTGAAACTCCACGCCGAGTTCTAGGGGACCGCAAACACCGCAGACCGCACCGAGCGCGGCCGGGACGGCGAGACCAAGCAAGACGACTGGCGACCCGCGCGCTATTGCACCTGCGGTTTCTGGTCCTTCGGCGGAGGCGGCAGCCTGCGTAAATAATCCTGTATCTCGTGGAATTTCCGTGAATCTTCCTTGTATCCCGGCTCGGGCCCGCCGAGCTTTTCGACCTCTTCCATGATGCGCTCCACTCGGTTGGCGGGACTCGGGTGGTCGCTGAAAAATTCAATCGGCTGCGATTTGTTCCTCGCTTCCATCGCTTCGAAAAATCGCGCCAGCGCGCGCGGATCGTAGCCGGAATCGTAGAGGATCTGCGTGCCCAGAATATCGGCCTGGGTTTCGTCCTCGCGCGAATATTTCAGAAACGCGGAATTCAGCACGAAACCGGTCGACAGCTGCACCACCGACGAGCCGAGCGACGAATTGCTGCCCAGCCACGCGCTCAATAGCGCAGCCGGAATTTCCGCCGCGTAGGCCTTCGTCGCCTGCGACGTGCCATGCCGCAGCGCCACGTGCGCCGTTTCGTGCGCCAGAATTCCCGCCAACTCCGACTCGGTGGAAACCGCCTCGATCGCGCCGCGATCCACGTAAATGAAGCCTCCGGGCAGCGCAAACGCGTTCACCGCCGGGCTGTTGACCACGCGATATTGATAGGGAAATTTGTAGCCGGGCGCGTGGGCGGCCAGGCGCTGGCCCAGCGCATTCACATAGTCGTCCACGCGGCGATTTTCAAGCATAGGCATCTGCGTCGGCACCTTGGCGGCCAGACGCCGGCCGATTTCGATGTCCTGCTCGGGAGAAAAAAGGTCCCAGCCCGGTTTGAGCACGGTTCGGCTGGCGGAAAATGCGGGAAGCAGCGCTGCCGCGAGCACCACGACGACCACCACCGCCGCGGTCAGCAAATCCATTTTCTTCTTTGCCGGATTTGCCGCTCTCGCCATCTCCGCGCGTCTCCCTTTGCCCCGTCCAGCCTCGAAAGCCAAGGCGCTTGCTCGCACGCGGGCGTGCCGCTTTGCTCCGGCGCTGAAGAAGCGTTGGGCTCTTGGGGAAAATTCTAGCAGATGGCGTGCCGCACGCGAGACGCCTAAATCGGCAGGCGCGCGTTTGCGCCGCTTCCCTGCCCGGCAATGGCCTGCGAGCGGACCGTTCGCCCGTCAAGGACCGAGCTTTTTTGTCATCAAAGCCACCGGCAACCCGAAGAACACCACGTGAGCCACCAGCGTGAGCAGGAACGTGACCAGCGTGTATGGAGCTTCCTGGGCCGAACCCAGCGGAACCACGGCGTACCGCATCACAAACATGACGAGGGCTCCGAAGACCCCGCCGCTGGCAATCGCGCGCCGGGTCATCGCCTTCCACCGCTTTGCTGTGAAAACGAAAATGGCGGCCCAGATGGTGCTCACGACCAAATGGCAGCAGAATCCAAATCCCGCCGCTCGCCAGCCCTCGCGAAATGCCGCCGCGCCTAGAAAATTCGAAGCGTCCCATTGCGAAAGCGCCTCGAGTCCTCTCGAAATCGCCACGCCGCCGCGCAGCGCAATGACAATTCCCAAAAACAGATCGATCAGTACCGCTCCGCTGAGCGCGGCCAGCAGGATGGTCTTTGCGGTTTTCTGTTTCACGCGGGATTTCCCCCCAAAATCTCGCCTCGCCTCCCGATCTCACCGATGTCTCGGACAATTCATTCCAATTTCATCTCCCTATAAACGGGCCAACCCGTTCCGCCGCTCGATGAGTGGCGGAACGGGTTGCCTGGGCTTCGCTTCGAGTAAGGGCGGTCAAAACTCGAAACGCAACCCGAGTTGGATGCTGCGCGGCTGGTTGCCCTGATCGGTAACCACGCCGAACGCAGCGGGATTGTTCATGTCGAGCGACACGTTGCCCCAATCGGGCTGGAACAGGTTGAACGCGTTGAACAGATCCGCGGTGAAATAGGCCTTGTAGCGCTCGGTCGCGATGATGTTTTTTCCGAACGACAGGTCCACGTTCCAAGTCGGCGGCTGCACGAAGTTGAAGTCGAACGGCCGCAGGTTTTGCGTCAGCAGCGGACGGCTGAGGCTGTTGTAGACGGCCGCGGGATCGGACAGGATATTGATTCCGCTGCCGCCGCCGGCGGGAGCGCCGGCGACGCCGATGCCGCCCGAACCGGGAACGTTCCGGTATTGGCCGGCAAGGCCGAACAGTTGAGAAGGCGCCTGCGCGCAGGTCTGGTTCACCGCACCCGAACCCAGGTCGCCGTAATCACCATCGGCGGCGATGCAGATCGGCAGGCCCGACTGCCAGGTCCAGATTCCCGACGAGTACCAACCGCCGATGATGCGGTTGATGAACGAGTTGCTCGACGCGAAGCGCTGGCCATGGCCAAAGGGCAGAACGTAATACCAAGTTGAGTTGAAAACGTTCCGCCGGTCGAATGCCGCGGTGCCGTACCCGGTCGACTGCTGGTAGGGCGACGGGTTGCCGTAAATAATGTATTCCTGGTTCAAAGCCTGCGTGCCGAGGGCGTGTGACCAGGTGTAGTTGAACGTGAAGTTCAAGCCCTGGCTGAACGCCTTGTGCACCGAAATGAACCCGGCGTTGTAGTTCGCATAGCCGCCGCCGTAGTTCCAGAAGTTGAAGAGGTACTGCATCGGGTCCAGCGGAACGCTGGCGATGAGGTTGTAGCCGAGTTCCATGAAGCCGCCCAGGCTGCCGTTCGTCGTCGCGCCTGGGTCAACCGAGTCGGCCGTTTCCGTCGCGGCAACCGTGCAGGTGCTGCTGTAGAGGTATTCGCACAGTGCCGTGCCGCCCATCATGGTCCCGTTTATATTTTCGGGCGCCATCATGTCTTCAAAGAACGGTTGAGTGGGAGCATTGGCCGCCGTGCCACCGGCGCGTTCGAATTGCGAAATGTTGTCGAAGGCCTGAGCCAATGTCTGTCCCGAGATCGGATCCTTGGCAAACATGTCGGAAGCGCCCAAGTCGGCTCCGTTTTCCAGGTTCCGGCTGAAGCGTCCGATGTATCCGATGTCCACCAGCCAGTTGTTCGGGAAGGAACGCTGTATGTCGAACGTGACGTTGTGCGAGTACGGGGGCGTCCACGCCGGATCCATGTTGAATCCGTACGTCGAACCCAACGGGCTGGAAACGCTGACCGGATAGCCACTCGTCGGAGTGGGCATCGGCAGCGAATTGCCGTCGATACCGATCCGGAACGCGTTCGTCGGATTCGTGTTGCTCCCGGTGCATCCGGCAAACGTGCCGGGGCCGCCGATGCCGCCGGTGATGGCCGGCGCGTTGCAGCCCACGATCTGCGTCGGCCCGGTGCCGAGCAGAGGGGTCATGACCAATCCCACCGCGTTCGTCCGGTTCCACACGATCGAGTAACCGGCGCGAATCACCGTCTGGCGGTTGCCAAAGAAGGGGTTGTCAAATGACGGTTGCCAAGCCACGGCGAAGCGCGGGCCGAGAGCACCGTAATAGGTGCTGAGCGGACGCGAAACGCCGGGAACGGTGCGGATGGGCGCGTATTGGAAATTATTGAGGCCCTGGAGGGCGGCGAAGTTCATCGAATCCATCGCCTGCTGCCTTGCCTGGAAATAGGCGTTGATGTTTGAGATGGGCTGTCCGTTCGCCGAGTATTCCGCTACGGACTGCAGCCCGTTGAGTTCCTCCGGCGGGAATTGCAGGCCCCAGCTCAGCCCATAGGTGATGGTAACCGTCGGTTTCACCTGCCAAACGTCCTGCCAGTAAGTGTAGAAGGAGCCGATGTGAACGTTGTCCGCCAGCGGCGTGCCAAGCGGGTTCGCTTGGAACAAACCGTTCCGCGTTGCCACCTGCGAAGTGTGATCCACCATCCCTAACATTGCGGCGTATTCGGATGCCCAACGGCTCGTGTCGCTGCTCTGCAGGCAGTTCGTAGTGAGCGTCGTCGTGCAAGTGGGAGGCATATAGTTAGCCCCTACACCGGCGTACGATCCGCTGGAGGCGTTGGACGAACTGACCCAGTAGATTGGCCCACCGGTCAAACCGCCCAGAACGTCGTCGGTGCGGATGTGCGTGATGTTCCAGTAGTACCAGGCGGCGCCGAATTGGAACGTGTGGTTGCCGTGCAACCAGCTGTCGTCTTCTGCCAGATACCAGTCGCGGCCGTCCCAAGTGCGCGCGCGAGCCTGCTGGGTGTTGAAGTTAATGGGATCGGCAAACGGCTTGCCGGAGCCGCCGGTTCCCGTTGCTCCTTCGCCGGAAACTTGCAGCGTACCCCCGATTCCCGGAACGTTCGCCGGATTGGCCAGCGTCGCGCGGTTCCACGCCCACCAATCGCGCATGTAGGAGCCATGCGTCTGCATGGTGAAGTGCGAGCCGATCTGGCCGGTCAGCATGAACGTGGCGAAGTGCGGCTGCACCGGAGTTGCGCTGATGAGCTGCTGTTGACCGGGAATGATGTCGACCTGGGAGGGGGTGTAGAACAGGATTTTCTGTTCGCGATAGGTGCCGAACAGATGCCAGCGCGAATTGATCGAGTAATCGAGTCGCAGCAAGCCGTAATTTTCGTTGTCCGGCTCGGCGTACGAATGAACGT
>JAKASX010000143.1 GCA_021818865.1 Acidobacteriota bacterium | reverse complement strand
TGAACGCGAAGAAGGAAATCGCGAAGACACAGACACTGATGAAGCCCTGGTAAAATTCCCGATCGGCATTCGCCGGGAGCCGGCCCTCGGGCCGGTTCCCGGCATTTTTTTTGCTTCCCGAGTTTGACTTCATTCTCTCCTATCTCGCTCACCTGGAAGCAGGCGCATATCTCACTGTTTGCCGATGCGTTCGCAAGAACTGCAGTTGAATCGCACCTTTGGCAAAGGAGGAAAAATTCACCTACATGTGAATAATTCACCTTTGGCGGCGTCGTTTCGAGCGCCCCCTAGCGGTGGGCGAAGTGGATTCGTTGGAAATAAAGGGCTTTAGGGGTGCACACTTTGCTGCTGCAATGGCATGGCTCTTGCAAGAACTGAAATCGCACGCGCAGGCCAAGAAACTTCTAGGGGGAGCGAAACCGTGGCTGAGAACAAGGGCAAGGGGAGCAAGGAAACGAAGAAGGGAAAGAAGCTGGCGCCGAAAAAGGAAATCGCCAAGCTGCAGACGCTGATGATGTTCAAGTAGTCGTGCGGGAAACCCTTTCGCCGGGAGCCGGCTGCCGAGCTGGTTCCCGGCTTTTTTTGTGGCATGAGCTCATGGTTTCCCTTCCCCAGCGAGTCATGGCTCCGCCATGTTTTTCTCTCCGAAACGGTCTCCCGCAAGAATCCCTTGCTACCGGATTTCAGGTGGAAAAATTCACCTACGGGTAATTAATTTCTGCTAGGCGGCAACGCGTTCAGGAATGGCGAGCGAGTGTTCTGGAACTGACGATTCAGAATAAAGGGGTTGCCATGGGGCGGGGATGATTTTGGGGATGGCATTACGTTTGCACTTATAACGAGCAATGGCGCGAAGGTAAACGCCGATGAGGGAGAGCGATCATGGCAGACAAGAAAAGCAAGCCGGCCAAGGGCTTCAAGAAGGGCAAGAAACTGGTGGGCAAAAAGGAAATCGGCAAGGCGCAAACGCTGAAACCGAGCTTCACCCTGCGCGGAACCGGGAAAATCTAAGCTGCAGATTCTTTCGAGCCGGGGGTCGCATCCCACGCGACCTCCGGCCTTTTTTTTGTATCCACTGGTTTGGTTTCCCAGCGGGCGGAGGTCATCCTGGTCCTTGCGCCCCTCCCTACCGATGGTGGATCTCCCGTAAGGATCGGCTGGCCAAGGCTGTGCGTGTGATGGAATCACGCGGTCGTGATGCCTTACAAGATAAAAAATCAACTTCGGGTGAGAAATTCAACGGAAAAGCGGACGTCGCGCGCTCGGCGAGGCGAGTGGCCGGGCTGCGCGCCTTGCGGCGAAACGACTTACCGGAAAATTACGGCGGCGGGTGAATGGCACGCAACTTGCGGTAAGAAGAGACAAATGTGACTCGGCGAAAGGAACTGGGTTCCCGTTGCAAGGAGGGGCCATGGACATTCTGATTTGCCTATGGCTGCTGGCCCTGGTGATGAGGCTGGATGGCGCGGACACCTGCGGGTTCTGCAAACACCCATCGCAGCCGACTCTTGAAACAGGGCAACATGGCTGGAAGGCGGGGAGCAACCGTCGCTGACATCATCCGCCCGATCTCGGGGCGGTTGCGACCCTGGCCCCTCACGCGGGGCAGCGGGAACCCAGTTCCAGAATTTCCTTTTGGCGGCTTTTCAGAGGAACTCCCTGAAGGTTCTTCCGCGAAACTCCAGTTTGGCGATTACCTGACCTTAGTGCTGTCCGCACACGGCGCGGCTTACCACCAGGCTTGCGAGAGCACCCACCTGCCAAACTTCCTGCCGGCTTGCCAGAGGGCCGAGCGAGCCGGCGCATAGATTTTCGCCTGCCCCGACATTCCTTCGCGCAGCAGACTTTGCGGATTGGGCAAGACGACCACGACGGCGAAATAGTTGAGCAAATCCTGGCCATAGCGCTGGGGCTTCGAGGTTTCGCTGACAGGGTGGGCGGCGGAAGCGGCGGGCATGACTTGCACGACGTGGCCGGTGAAGGTGCGGAGGGGATAAGCGGAGATTTTCAGCTTGACCTCGGCGCCGGGACGAACGAATTGGAGGTCGCGGTCAATGACCAGGAGGCGGGCTTTGAGTTCGGTGGTGTCGGCGACGGCGGCAAAGGTTTGGCCCTGGTTCAGGTAGAGGCCGGTTTTCTGGGAGATTTGCGGCGTAGTGACGACGCCGGGGATCCTTGCGCGCAGGTCGAGGCCGGCGAGCTTGGCTTGCACATCAGCCAGTTGAGATTGCATTTGGTGATACTGCTGTTCGCTGCGCCCGATTTGGGTCGCGTCGTCGCGGTTTTCCGCGGCGAGCAGGGTCCGCTCGATTCCGGCGAGGCGAGACTGATCGCTGATGGCGGCCGCTTCGAGCGTGGGATTCGACAGGCGCGCGATGGTCTGGCCCGCGGTCACTTGCTGATCGGTCTTCACGAAAACCTGGCGGACGATCCCGGCGGCAGGAGGGCGGATTTCGTCGGTGTGGATCGGTTGGAGGACGAACCGACTGGTGATGGTGGTCGGCAGAGGCACCAGCGCGAGCACCACCGCGGCCGCCGCCACGCTCGCTTTTCCCGTTCTCGATAATCTCCAAGCCATCACATGCTCCTTGGCGCGGGCCAGCACGGGCCCCAGCGCCGGCTGAATCTGCCGGAATCTTTTGCGCAGAACGAGGTAAACCACACCGACGGTCAGCAGGTAACCCCAATCGCCGAAATGACGCACCAGAACGTTTTTGACGAAGAAAAGCACCAAGACCAAGACCGAGGTGCTGTAGAGGAATGCGGCGGGCGAATAGGCCATGAAGATGCGGCGCTGGCGGCGACTGGCGGGGGGCAATTCCACGTCCTGGCGGAGGACGACGCGGCGCAGCCAGGCGCGGGAGTAGGCGAAGGCGTCCTCGCGGAGGTTGTCCATGCGGAGGTATTGGGCGAGGGCGTAGTAGCCGTCGAATTTCATCAGCGGATTGAGATTGAGGAAGACGCCGGAGAGAGCGCTCAGCAGGATGACCTTGTAGGCGAAATCGCTCCAAATGGTTGCGGGCGGCAGGAAATGCCAAGCGACGGTCGCCAGGCCGCAGGTCACCAGCTCGACCCAGATACCGGCGAAGATCACCCATTCGCGCTCGACGACGCCGGGAAAAAGATATTGGTCGCTGGTATCGGTGTAAAACGCGGGAGTGAAGTAGATGAGCAAAAAGCCCATGTGATGGACTTCGCCGCCGAAATGCTTGCAGGTCATGCCGTGGCCGAATTCGTGAATCGCTCCGACCACCAGCAGAACCAGCCAGAACATGGCGAGGTCGGAAGCGGTTTGGTTGGTGAAGGTGTAAAACGCCACCGTGTCTTTCTGGATGCGGGCGAAATCGCCGCCGATGATGTAGGCGGCCCAGGTGAACAGCAGCAGCGAGAAGATCACGAAACCGCGCGTGTACATCCAGCGGACGTAGGGATGCAAGCGGTCGAGCAATTTATCCGGGTCCCAGGAGGTGACGGGCATGTAAAGGAGGCTGGACTGGCCGACGTAGCCTTTGCGTTCGTCGCGGATTTTGGCGAGCAGGGCCATATTGCGCTCAGCCGGGGTGCGTTCCCAGAGGTTGGGATCGGAATCGTCGAGGTATTCGAGGACGTCCGATTCGTCCACGGCGCTATCGGGATGGATTTCGGCGAGAGCGACCGCGATTTCGGCCGGCGTCCGCGTGCCATCGGCAAGAGAGAGCAGATCGAATTCCAGCTCGCCGTAGCGCGCGTAGCTTTCGGTTTCGGGGATCTTGATGACGTAGGAGACTTTTCCGGAAATTTCCTGGCGGCTGATCCGCAGATCGCTGCGGAGCTTCGGGCGCCGGTAACCCCGGGCGATGACGCTGGTGGCGTGCAGGCTGGATGGACCGATGCGCACCGGAGATCCTTCAGCGCCGCCGGACTTTTTCAGGCGGCCAGATCACGCGAACGGCCATTCCGGGCCGCAAATCGCCGGGTGGAGCGACGAGCCGCGCCAGAACGTCCCAGGAAGCGGTCGCCGGATCGATCACCGGACCGACGCGAATTATTTCGGCGGTGAAGACGCGCGGATCGCCGCTGGCGAGCGAAACGCGCACGCGGTCGCCAGCGCGGGGCGAAGGAGAGGAGGTTTCCGGGACGGGGAAGCGGACTTCGAGCGGCCGCAGCTGGGTGATGAGGAAGCAGCGTGCACCATTTTCTATCGCCTGACCCTGGCGGATGTAACGGCGAGCGACGACGCCGTCGAAGGGCGCGCGAATCTGCGTCTTCTGAATTTCGAGTTCGGCGATGCGGATTTGAGACTGAGTGCGCTGCACCACGGCGTGCCAGGATTTCAGGTCGTATTGGGCGCCGACGGCCTCGAAACGGGCTTTTTCCAGGTCGGCCTCGCTGCTCAAGCCGAGCTTGCGGAGTTCCTGGTAACGGCGGTAATTGGCCTCTTTGGCTTTCACTTCCGCCTGCTGGTATTGGACGTTGTCCTTGGCGACGACGAGGTCGTCGCGGTCGTGGGAAAGCTGAGCCTGGAGGGTGCGGTCGTCGAGCTTGGCGAGCAAGTCTCCCTGGTGAACGGGGTCGCCTTCATCCCTGGCGATCGTTTCGACGACGCCGGCGATGCGGGAGAGGATCGTGACCTGATGCTCGACGGTGAGGACGCTGAGGATGGGCGTTGTGGCCGCGAGCGAGGGATTCGTCGAGCGCGGGCGAGCCTCGGCCGGTTTTGCGGCCTGCTGTGGGACGCTTTCGGCCGCTTGAGGTTTGCCGCTCGCGCCTCCGCACGCCATTCCGCATGCGGCCAGGACGGCGAGCCCGAGCGCCAGCCAGATGCGTCTTTTCTTTCGCATTGCCTGCCCCCTCGCGTTCACGGCAACCAGCCCCACAATTTTTCCCAAATCCAACGAGCCGGGGCGCGGAAGAGCACGTAGCCCACGGGATACCATCCAGCGCCGGCGTAGCCGCCCGCTCCGGTGATTTTCGCTTCGCCGGCCATGCCGTCCCTGGCGCGGTCACCGGGATTGGGGAAAAGAGCGCGAACCAGGAAATAACGTTCGCCGCCGGAGGTTTCGGTCTGCTCGCCCACGCGCTCGACCGTGCCGTGAAAGAGCACCGTTGGAAACGAGTTCAATTTCAGGTCCACGGGCGCGCCGGGGCGCACATTGGCGACCTCGGCCTCCGGCACGCTCATTTCCGCCGCCATGCGGTCTTCCTCGACGACTTCGCAAAACCGGTCGCCGGGATTCAACCGTTCGCCGACCTTTTCCTCCATGTGCGGGGTTACCACGACGCCAGCGATGGGCGAACGCAGATGGCTTTCCTCGATTCGTTCGCGGTAGAGCCGCTCCTCGGCGGAGTAACGCTCGACGTCGAGCCGGGCGCGGCTGGAGGCGGCGGCATCCTGACGAAATTCCGCTTCGGAAAGAGCGCGCTGCGCCTGCGCCAACTGGCTGGAGGCACGGACGAGCGCGAGTTGATCGGCGGAATCTTCCAGCCGGGCGAGTTCCTGGCCGGGCTGCACGCGGCTGCCTTCGTGGACGTAGACGCGCTCGACCAGCCCGTTCACCGCCGACGTCACCAGCCGCCGCTGCGCCGGCACGACGCGGGTGACTGCGTCGATTCGGAGTTTCCAGGGCACGGCAATCAGCAGGAGCACAACCGCTCCCACCCTCAGACTTACATCCAGCCAGCGCCGGCGCGGCAAGGTTCCGATATGTTGGCGCTTGCGGGCGAGCGGACGGAACAAACCGGCCAGCGGGACTTGCTGATAGAGCTGAGCGTTGCGGACGGCGACGGTGGCCTGGCCGGCAAGGATTTCAACTGTTTCGCGCTCGTTGCGGCCGAGGAAATCGGCTTCGCTGGAAAGGACGACGATGGCGCCGAGCGGCCCCTGCTCGTCGCGCAGGGGAACGGCGTACAAACCCTCGTAGCCGTGCCGTTCGAGGAATTCGACGGGAGAAAATTCCTCGCTCGGTGGCTCGACGACCCAGCCG
>JAKASX010000034.1 GCA_021818865.1 Acidobacteriota bacterium | reverse complement strand
CCTCGAAAGCAGGCACGCCGATGAATGGACACGAGCATTCAACACTTCCCATCGCGACGGGAAACCCGGCCATCGATCCCGTTTGCGGGATGAAGGTGAATCCGGAAAAGGCCTCAACGAAACTCCAGTATCAGGGGAAAACGTACTTTTTCTGCTGCGCGGGCTGCCGCGCGCAATTCGAGGCGGATCCCGAGAAATATCTGGCGAAGCAAGCGGCCGCGCGGGCCGTGCAGGCGATCGACCCGGTTTGTGGCATGAAGGTGAACCCCGAGAAGGCCGCGGCGAAGTCGGAATATTGCGGTAATACTTATTACTTCTGCTGCGCGGGCTGCCGAACGAAATTCGAAGCCGATCCGGAAATATATCTAGCGAAAAAACCGGCAGCGCCGGCGGGGGCGCTGATTTCGCTGGGTGCGCCGGCCGGCCACCCGGCTCCCGCCGCAACGCTGCCGGCGCCTGAAGCGGCAAAAACCGCGCACGCGCATGCCGCGTCAGCCGAAGCGGCGTACACCTGTCCGATGCATCCCGAAGTGAAAGCGAAAAAACAGGAGCCGTGCCCGAAGTGCGGCATGGCGCTCGAACCGCTCGATTTCGCGCCGATGCAGAAGACCGAGTACACGTGTCCGATGCATCCGGAAATCGTCCGTTCGGAGCCGGGTTCGTGCCCCATCTGCGGGATGGCTCTCGAGCCGAAGATCGTCGCACTCGAGGAGGAAGAAAATCCGGAACTGGCGGAAATGAAGCGGCGATTCTGGGTTTCAGTCGCGCTCACGATTCCGATCCTCGTCGTGGCGATGGGCGAATTTCTGCCGGGGCTTCGCTCTCTGCTGGGTTTCGTTTCGCCGCGCGGGCGCCAGTGGTTCGAACTGGCGCTGGCGACGCCGATCATATTGTGGGGCGCTTGGCCATTTTTCGTTCGGGGATGGAATTCGCTGGTGAATCGCAGCCTGAACATGTTCACACTGATCGGGCTCGGTGTGGGCGTCGCCTATAGCTACAGCGTAGTGGCGACTATCTTCCCCTACGCGTTTCCCCCGTCGTTCCGAGGGGCGACGGGCGAGGTAGCCGTCTATTTCGAAGCCGCGGCCGTGATTACGGTGTTGGTGCTGCTGGGGCAGGTGCTCGAACTCCGCGCGCGTAGCCGGACTGGCGCGGCGATCAAGGCGCTCCTGGGATTGGCGCCGAAGACGGCGCGGCGAATTGGCGAGGACGGCTCGGAGACGGACGTTCCCCTCGATCAGGTGAAAGCCGGCGACAAATTGCGCGTGCGGCCGGGAGAAAAAATTCCGGTGGATGGCGTGGTGCTCGAAGGGCTGAGCAGCGTGGATGAATCGATGATCACCGGCGAGCCGATTCCGGTTGAAAAAAGCGCCGGGGCGCGCGTGACCGGGGCGACCGTCAACGGCACCGGCTTGCTGGTGATGCGGGCCGAGCGCGTGGGCTCGGATACCCTGCTCGCGCAGATCGTGCGGATGGTGAGCGAAGCGCAGCGCAGCCGCGCGCCGATTCAAAAACTTGCGGACGTGGTGGCGGGATATTTCGTTCCGGCGGTGGTCGGCATTTCGATTCTGACGTTTGCCGCGTGGGCGATTTGGGGCCCTAGCCCGCGCATGGCGCACGCGATCGTCAATGCCGTCGCGGTGCTCATCATCGCGTGCCCCTGCGCGTTGGGGCTGGCCACGCCGATGTCGATCGTGGTGGCCATGGGACGCGGCGCGACGATGGGTGTCCTGTTCAAAAACGCCGAAGCGATCGAGTTGATGCGCAAGGTGGATACGCTGGTGGTGGATAAAACCGGCACGCTGACGGAGGGCAAGCCGCAACTGGCCGCGATCGAGCCGGCCGCGGGATTCGACGACAACCAGGTGCTCGCGCTGGCCGCGGCGCTCGAGCGGGCGAGCGAGCATCCGCTGGCGGCGGCGATCGTGAAGGGCGCCGAGACGCGCGGGGTGAACCTCGGCTCTGTGGAGAATTTCGAGTCGCTCACCGGCCGCGGCGTGCGCGGGCGTGTGAATGGCGTGGACGTGGCGCTTGGCAACGGAAAGCTGCTCGCGGAGCTTGGGATCGATGCCGGCGCGCTTTCGGAAAATGCGGAAACGATGCGCGCCGACGGCCAGACGGTAATGTATGCGATCGTGAACGGCAAAATCGCCGGACTCATCGCCGTGGCCGATCCCATAAAACAAACCACGCCGGAAGCGATTCGCCGGTTGCAGGAAGACGGCATCCACGTGGTGATGCTGACCGGCGACAGCCGAACCACGGCGCAGGCGGTTGCGGCGCGGCTGCACGTGGACGAAGTGATCGCGGAAGTTTTGCCGCAAGACAAAGCGGGCGTGGTGGAGCGGCTCGAATCGGAAGGACGCTTCGTCGCGATGGCGGGCGACGGCATCAACGACGCGCCGGCGCTAGCGCAGGCGCGCGTGGGCATCGCGATGGGCACCGGCACGGACGTGGCGATGGAAAGCGCGGGCGTGACGCTGGTGAAAGGTGATTTACGCGGCATCGTGCGGGCGCGCGTGCTGAGTCGCGCGACGATGAAAAACATCCGGCAGAACCTGTTTTTCGCGTTCGTTTACAACTCGCTCGGCGTGCCGATCGCCGCGGGCGTGCTCTACCCCGTGTTCGGCCTGCTCCTGAGCCCGGTGATCGCGGCGGCGGCGATGAGCTTCAGTTCGGTCTCGGTGGTATCGAACGCGCTGCGCCTGCGCCGCGTCGCGCTCTAGCCCCAACCTATCGTTCCGAAGATCTCTGTGTAGCGCCGCCCGGAACCTGTCCCGGCAGAGTCGGGAGGGCGGCATTCGGCGTGGCGCGGAAAGCCGTGGTATGCCATGGAACCGGCCCCTGCCGCGGTTTCCCCCAAATGAAATCAATCCTCCGCGGCGGGGCGCAGCAGATGGCAGGAATGCGTTTTGACGATGAGCCAAACGCGGCGTCCTGCGGCGAGGCCGAGCGAGCGTCGCGCGGCGGGCGTGAGCAGGACGGCGAACGTGGCGCCGCAATTCACCCGCGCCAGCACCCGAAAATCCCTCTCTTCAATCGCTTCGATCGTTCCTTCGAGCACATTTCGCGCGCTGAGGCCTCGCGGCCGCTCGGTTGCCAGCAGAATGTCCCCTGCGCGAATGCCCACGCGCACCGGTGCGCCCGGCTCGACGCGCACGAGCGGCGTTTCAATTTCGATCGCCCCAGGTGCGAGCAGGCACGTCATCGTTCCCGCCTCTTCGTGAAGCGCGGCGATGCGGGCGTCGAAAATATTCTCAAAACCGGCGAGCTGGGCGACGGTTTCCTCACGCGGCGTTTCGAGGACGTCCTGCGGCAAGCCTTCGGCGGCGATGCTGCCGCGCTCGATCGCGAAAACGCGTTCGCCGAGTGCGAAAACCTCTTCACGGCTGTGCGTCACGTAGAGGATGGGAATCCGCCGTGCCCGATTCCACGCGCGCAGATCGTCCACGATGCGGCCTTTGGTGGCGGCGTCGAGCGCGGCGAGCGGTTCGTCGAGCAGCAGTACGTCCGGGCGCGTGACCAGCGCGCGAGCCAGCGCCACGCGCTGGCGTTCCCCGCCGGAAATCGTGCGCGGCAGGCGGCCGGCGAGCGAGACGATGCGAAAGGAGTCGAGAATTTCGCCGACGCGTTGTCTGCGCTCGATTTCCGGCACTCCGCGCAAGCCGTAGCGCACGTTGCGCTCGACCGTCAGATGCGGAAACAGCGCCGAATTCTGAAATACGTAGCCTACGCCGCGGCGCGATACGTCCACGTTCACGCGCGAGGCGGAATCGAAAACCACGCGTCTGGCGAGCCGAATCCGGCCGGCATCCGGCGCGACGAGCCCCGCGATCGCCTCCAGCGTCGTCGTCTTTCCCGCGCCGGAGCGCCCGAACAGGATGGTGAAGCCGGCGGGAACGGCAAAACGGATGTCGAGTGTGAAGCCGGAACCCGTCGAATCGGCGTAGCGTTTTTGGATCGCCACGTCGAGCAGAATTTCGTTTGCCGTGCCTTCGCGCTCGTCGCCCGCAGGAGACAGTGTGCGGCCCTCCCTTACGCCCATGGCGCGCGCGGCCACGCGCGGCGGTTCCACGCGTAGATGGCCGCCAGAACCAGGAAGGATACCGCAAGCAGGACCAGCGAAGTGACGTTCGCGGCGGCGTAGTTGCCGGCCTGCACTTGGTCGAAAACGTCGATCGAAATGGTTCGTGTGACGCCGGGAATATCGCCGCCGACCATCAGCACCACGCCGAATTCCCCGAACGTGTGCGCGAAGGTCAGCGCGATGGCCGTCGCCAGGCCTGACGCGGAAAGCGGCAGGATCACGCGAAAAAAGGTGGAGAGCCGCGAAGCGCCCAGCACGCGCGACGCGTCAATCAGCTTCGGATCGATCGCCAGAAACGAATTCACCAGCGGCTGCACGGCGAACGGAAAGCTGTAGAGTACCGACCCGACCACGAGTCCCGCAAACGTGAACGCCAGCGTGTGGCCCGTCCACCGCTGCCACAGCCGCCCGAGCGGGCTCGACGACCCGAACGCCACCAGCACGTAAAATCCCAGCACCGTCGGCGGCATCACGAGCGGCAGTGAAGCGAGCGCCTGCACCAGGAATTTCCACGGGCGGCGCGAATACGCCACCCAATAGGCGGTCGGCAGCGCCAACACGATCAGGATCGCGGCCGTCACGCACGATAGCCGAAGCGTCAGCTCGAGCGCCTGCCAATTCACGGCCGTTTCTCCGGTGTGGCGAAGCCGTACTGCCGGAAAATCGCGCGGCCTTCTTTCGTTTCGATGAAATCGAGGAACTTGCGCGCGAGGGTCTTTTCGCGCGACCGGCCGACGATCGCGACCGCTTGCTCGATCGGCGGGTAGTCGCTTTGCGGAACCAGCCAGTAGCGCCCGGCGGCGCGCGTCGCCGGAGCGAACATCAGCGAAAGCGCGGTGAGAGCGGCCTGCGCGTTGCCGGAAACCACGAACTCGGTGGTCTGCGAAACGTCCTCGCCCAGAACCAACCGCGGCTCGAGTTCCGCATAAAGATTCGCGTGGCGCAGCGCCGCAACCGCCGCCTGGCCATAGGGCGCAAAGCGCGGATTCGCAATCGCGATTTTCCGCACCGAAGGGTCGGCGAGCGCGGCGAGGCCTCGCTCTGCGAAATCGAGCGAGGAATCGCGGGGAACGTAAACCACCAGGCGGCCCACCGCGTAGCGAACGAGCGAGCCGGGCACGATCAGATTTTCCCGCTCGAGCTTGACCGCATGCGCGACGTCGGCCGAAAAAAACAGGTCGTAAGGCGCGCCATGCTCGATCTGCACCGTCAGGTTTCCCGAGGATCCCAGCACCAGCCGCACCTCGGCGCCCGTTTGCCGCTCGAATCTGGCGATCAGCGCGTGCAGCGCGCTATCGAGATCGGCCGCTGCGGCAATGGTGAGTTGGCCCGAAGCGCGCGCCGGAGACGGGACCGCGAGCGCGACCGCTAGCGCCAACGCCGCGCCGACCGCACCGAACCGCGCGTGCAGAATTTTCCGGAAAAGTTTTCGCGTACCGCGCCTCGCCTTCATTCGCGCTTCCTCCTGCGAAACGGCCGCCGGTTCAAAAGGGAAAGCGAACCGTCATGATCAGATTGTGATTCGAGCGGTGAAAGTGCGTAACGGCGATCTGCATTCCCGCTCCCACGACCAAACCCACGCGTCCCCAGCACGGAAACCGGCCGATTACGATTCCCGGCGTCAAAAATGTTTCCTTTTTGTCCGCATTCGCGCCATTCGGCCAGGCCGTGGAATTCACTTCCATTTCCGGCCAGAATTTTTCCAGAACGTGATATTGGAAAGCAACGTTCAAGGCAAGCGGCGAGCCCGTGCGCTGCCAGCTACCCGCCCGAAGCGACGCGCCAAACGTGCCTTGCACGTCGAAATCGCCCCAGCCCTTGCCGAATCCGATCGCTGGGTTCAACACCACGCGGCCGGCGCCATTATCGTTCGTTGCGACGGGAAACGTCGCCCCGAGGAAACCGGTGAGCACGAAATTCCCTTCGCGCTCGGGCGAGCTCAGGATGCGGTATTTCACCAGAGTCGGGAAATCGCCCCAACCGCTGGGCGTCGCCGCGCCCGGCCCCCGGTGGAAGTAAGCCGGAACGCCAGCGATCAGCTCGATATGCTCGGTCGGGATCAGCTCGAGCCCCTTGCCGTCGAAGGAATCGTAAGTTACGGCGTCACTCGGAGAAACCTGGCGCACTTCATCGAAACGGAATTCCTGTTCGAGCAGCGGGGTGACGGTGACGAGCGGAGTGATCCAGCCGGGCTGGGTTGCGCGCACGTGGCGCACGCGCGCCCACCAGCCGTGCCGATGTTTCTCCGCGGCGTGCCGATTGGACTTCGACGCGGCGCTTGCGCAGGTCGGCAGCGCGGCGAGCAGCAGAACGAACAAGGCCGTCGCGGTCTTCATACGCAAGCGCACAGGGAATCCATTTTCGGGTGTCGCCCCCAAGACATGCGTATATTGTTACGGATAAATTCGTCATGTCAATACGATTTGATATGAATTTAGGTGAAATGCCCGCCGGCGCCGGGGTCGGCGGCTCCGTCAGACGCGCATGATCATCACTTCGGTGGCCTTGATTAGCGCGGCCACAACGTCGCCCTTTCGCAGGCCCATTTCCCGCACCGCGTCGGCGGTGATGATCGAGGTGATGTGCTGGCCGCCGATCGAAAGCGTGACTTGTGCCATGAGGCCGCTCGTTTTCACGTCCACCACGCGCCCCACGAGCTGATTGCGCCCGCTCACCCGGCGAAACGCCCGCCGCCGCTCGACGGGCTCTTTTTTCGGTCCGGCGCGATGCAGGTATCGATCCAGTTCCGCCTCGGGGATGCGGTGATGGCCGCCGGCGGTTTTCACGCTTTTCAATTTCCCGCGATAAAGCCACTGCTTGAGCGTGGAATAGCTGATGCCGAGGATTTGCGCGGCGTCCTTGGGCCGCACGAGCTTGCGTTCGTTCATGGCCTTTCCATCCTTTCGCACTGGCGGCCGCCGGGCGATCCCGAGAAGCAGGCGCCAATCCATCGACGCCACATTTCGCAATCCCTCTGCTCGGCGGCGAATGCGCGGCAGGCCGCATTATCGCGGAGGTTCGCCTGGAAGAGTAGGATTTTCTGCACGGCTCCAGGCCGAGGCCCGGCGTGCGCAGCTTTTCTTCTTGTTTTGACGCGCCACGGAGAGCAGTTTTTCCCTAAACTGCTAGAATACGAGGCGCCATGGCCAAACTGACGTTTCTTGGTGCCGCCGGTTGCGTGACCGGTTCGAAACACTTGGTCGAAGCAAATGGGAAGCGGCTGCTGGTGGATTGCGGACTGTACCAGGGCGAGCGCGAATTGCGCGAGCACAACTGGGAGCCCTTCCCGGTGGAACCCTCGAGCATCAGCTGGGTGGTTCTCACTCACGCGCACATCGACCACACCGGCTATTTGCCGCGTCTCTTGAACGACGGATTCCGAGGCCCGGTGCTGGCGAATGAAGCGACATTCGAGCTGTGCCAGCTCCTGCTGCGCGATTCCGCCCACCTGCAGGAAGAAGACGCGCTGTACGCGGAGAAGAAAGGCTACAGCCGGCACAAGCCGCCGCTGCCGCTTTACACCGTGGAAGAAACCGAAAGGGCGCTCGCGCGCTTCCAAATGATTCCGCGCTCGGGTCCGCACCAGATCAGTGAGGAATTTTCCGTTTGCCTCTACGACGCGGGGCACATTCTGGGGTCCTCGATCGTCGAATTGACCATCAACGAAAACGGGAAAAAGACGGTGGTGGTTTTCTCCGGCGATTTAGGACGCTACAGCCAGCCGATCCTGAAGGATCCGGCGCCGGTGCGCCGCGCCGATTACCTGGTGTGCGAATCCACCTATGGCGACCGCGAGCATCCCACCGATTCACGCTACGACCAACTGGCCGATGCGGTGAATCGCGCCGCCGGGCGTGGCGGGGTGATCGTGGTGCCGGCGTTCGCCGTGGGCCGCACGCAGACTCTGCTCTACGTCCTGCGGCAACTCGAAGATCAGAACCGGATTCCGCGCTTGCCGACGTTCCTCGATAGCCCGATGGCGATCAGCGTGACCGATCTTTACGAGAAACACCGCGAAGATCACGACCTGATTTTCGTCAAGGAAGAGCAAAAGGGCGACCCGCTGAATTGCCACGAGGTGCGGATGACGCGCACCGTGGAGCAATCGAAAGCGATCAACGCCGTCAAAACGCCCTGCGTGATTCTTTCCGCCAGCGGCATGGCCACCGGCGGGCGCGTAGTGCACCACCTGATTCGCCGGTTGCCCGAGCCGCGCAATCTGGTGCTGCTGGTGGGCTACCAGGCGGAGGGGACGCCGGGCCGGGCGCTGCTCAACGGCGCGCGGCGTCTGCGGCTGCACGGCGAGGAGGTTAGCGCTCGCGCCGAGGTGGTGGATCTGCCGCAATTTTCCGCGCACGCCGACCGCAACGAACTCGAGCGTTGGCTGAAGAATTTCGAAGCGCCGCCAAAACAGATGTTTCTGGTACACGGCGAAGAAGCCGGATCGGAAGCGCTCGAAAAAACGCTCGGGGAAGCGTTCCACTGGCCGGTGAAGATCGCCGAATACCGGGAAACGGTGGAGCTGACCTGAAGAGCGTTCCAAAGTGCCGCGGCACCGGCTCGCACCGAAAGCCGCGGCACCACAAAGTGCGTGGTCATTCCGAGCCCCGAAAGGTCGGGACGAGGAATGTGCTGTTTCCTCGACCATGAGGAAAGTCGGGTTCTGCCGCGCTGAACCAGGGAGGACGGCGATGAAGACGGGACGCTGGCTGATTTTCTGCGGACTTTTCGGTTTTCTGATGTTCCCGGCGCCAGGGCGCGCGCAAGGGGCGAAATCGGCGCACGCGGGTGCGGCGGAAACCGCCATCCGACAGGTGCTCGATCGTAGCGTGGCCGCGTGGAACCGCGGCGACCTGAACGCCTTCCTCGCCAGCTATCGGAATTCGCCCAAAACCATCTACATCGGCTCGACCGGGCTTGTGCGCGGCTGGCAGGCGATTCGCGCACGCTACGAAAAAGCGTACGCCTCGGGCGGGCGCGGGAAAATGGGCTCGCTCACGTTCACTCATCTGGAAATTCTGCTGTTCGACGCGAGCCACGCGCTGGCGATCGGCCAGTGGCACCTCGAACGCACGCGTGCGAACGGCGGCGATATCGGCGGCTTTTTCACGCTCACCTTCCAAAAAACGCGCGCCGGTTGGCGCATCATCGTCGATCACACCTCGTAACTTCGCCCCCTGCACACGCGGCCACACGGAGCCGGAGAGCCGGGAACCTTTCGCCCGGCTGCTGCGTAACACAAGCAGAAGGACCGAGGAGGAAAACGGTCATGAAAAAAGTGTTCGCGGTACTGGCACTGATTTTCGTCGCCACGGCGGCGGCATGGGCCGCGCCCGGCGAGCGGTATCTGCACGTTCGCGTGGATAACGCGCGCGATGGGCAGAAAGTGCGCGTCAACATCCCGCTTTCGCTGGCGGCGCAGGTGATTCCGGCCATCGATAACGGCAAGCTGCGCGACGGCAAGGTGCGGATCGGCAATTTCCAGGCGAACGGCGTGAACGTGACGCAGATTCTGGCCGCGCTCAAAAACGCTCCCGACGGCGAATTCGTCACCGTGGAGCAGCCGGGTCAGAACGTGCGCGTGGCAAAAAAGAATGGCGTGCTGATCGTACACGTGGTGAACACGAAGGGCGAAAAAGAGAACGTGGACGTGACCGTGCCGTGGGCGGTGGCCGAAGCGCTGACATCAAGCGCCAATTCGCACGAATTGAACGTCGAGGCGGCCATTCAGGCGCTCGAAAACGCCGGCGACATGACGCTGGTGACGGTGACCGGCGACCGGCAGTCGGTTCGCATCTGGATCGATTCGCACAACGACGACCAGTAAGCCGTCGGCAGGAGGAACGCCGTGATTCTGGCGGCAAAAATAGGGTTGGGCCTGCTGGGCACGGCGCTGGTCGCGGGCGGAATCGTTTCGAGCGAAGGATTCGTTCGCGTTAGCGTCCAGGAACATCGGTCGGGCGGAACGCACATCTGGCTCGCGGCGCCGGCGATGGCCGCGCCGATCGCGCTGCGGCTGATACCCCGCCGTCGGCTTGAAAACGCGATTGACAACGCTCGGGAGTGGCTGCCGGCAGCCACGGCAGCCGCGTCCGAACTGGAGAAGTGTCCGGACGGCCCGTTGGTGGAAGTGACGGATCGAGTGGAGCAGGTGAACGTGAGCAAGCGCGACGGCTCGCTGGTGGTCGACGTGAACGATCCGCGGGAAACGGTCCACGTGGCAGTCCCGCTCGGCGCGCTAGGCAGTTCGTTGAGGATTTTAGCCGAGCGCGCCACGCCGCGCTAAGCCCGGCTTGTCCGGCGCCAGCGAATCCATTTCACCGTTTCCGGGATGAGAAACACCGGCAGGGCAAACACCACAATCACTGCCCAGTCGTGCCAGGAGAGCGGGACCGTGTGTAGCGCGCTCTGCAGGAAGGGAACGTAGACGCCGGCCAACTGCAGACCGATGGTCGCCACCCAGGCGGCCAAGAGCGGCCGGTTGGACGCCCAGCCGATCGAATGAATCGGCTCGGAGAGTGACCGGAAATTGAAGACGTTCAGTTGCTCCAGAATCACGAGGCCGCAAAAGGCCATCGTCGCGGCCATCTCGGGACGCGCCCCCGCCGCCAAATAATGATGGAACAGCCAAATCGTGCCGAATCCCAAATAGCCGCCGAGCGCGAGCACCCTGAACATTCCCGCGCGGCCCAGAATCGGTTCGCGAACCGGACGCGGGGGTTGGCGCAGAACCTGCTTGCCGGCCGGTTCGACCGCCAGGGCGACCGCGCAAGCGCCGTCGGTGACCAGATTGATCCAGAGGATTTGCGCGGGCATGAGAATCAGCGGACCGCCGAGAAAGGTGTTGACCAGAATCGCCACGACTTCGCCGATGTTCGACGAGAGCAGGTAGCGGACGAATTTCCGGATATTGTCCCACTGGCGGCGTCCCTCTTCGATCGCGGCGACGATGGAAGCGAAATTGTCGTCGGTGAGAACCAGGTCGGACGCCGCTTTCGCCACGTCGGTGCCGCGCATACCCATCGCCACGCCCACATCGGCCTTTTTGAGCGCTGGGGCGTCGTTGACGCCGTCGCCGGTCATGCAGACCACGTGGCCGAGTCTCTGCAACGCCTCGACGATCCGGATTTTGTCTTCCGGGGTGATGCGCGCGAACAGCACGTCTTCCCGCAAAGCCGCTTGCAGGTCCGAGTCGGAAAGTTGAGCGAGGTCCTGCGCGGTCAGCACGCGATTGACCGGCAAACCGACGCGGCCGGCGATGGTCGTCGCGGTCGCCGGGGAATCGCCCGTCACCACGATTACCTTGATTCCGGCCGCGCGCGCCTGCCGCACGCTTTCTGGCACTTCGGGCCGCGGAGGGTCCATCATTCCCGCCAATCCCAGAAACGTCATTTCCTTTTCCACCGCGTCGGGCGCGAGCGGAATTCCAGCCGGCAGACGCCGCCGCGCCATCGCGAGCACGCGCAAACCTTCCCTGGCCATCTCGTCCGCTGCGGCCAGGATGCGCGCGCGGTCCCCGGGCGTGATTTCCCGTGTGGTCGGGCCGTCGGCCAAGCGGTTGGAACGATCGAGAAGTACTTCCGGTGCGCCCTTCGCGTGGGCTTCCAGGCCGGCGCCGCGTCGCACGACCACCGTCATCCGCTTGCGCTCGGAATCGAAGGGAAATTCGGCCGCGAATTCGCTGCTGTCCTGGGGCTCGATGCCGGCCTTCATCGCCGCGACGACCAGCGCCGCTTCGGTCGGCTCACCCAGGCGTTGCCAGCCGTCCTGCTCGCGGTAAACGCGAGCGTGATTCGACCGCAGCGCCGATTCGAGCAGGTCGTCGAGCGCCGTTTGCGTTTCCGCACCGAGCGGCGCGCCCTGGCGGCGAAAGTCGCCCACCGGCGCGTAGCCGGTGCCTGTGACGTCGATTCGGCCATCGGCCGGTAGCCAGATCGCAGTCACCGTCATTTCGTTTTGGGTGAGCGTGCCGGTCTTGTCGGTGCAAATCACCGAAGCCGCGCCCAGCGTTTCGGCTGCTTGCAAGCGGCGGAGCAACGCGCGCCGGCGCGCCATCGCGTTTACACCGAGTGCCAGCGCAATCGTCACCACCGCCGGCAAACCCTCCGGAACCACGGCGACGGCGAGCGAAATGCCGGTCAAAAACATCTCCAGCGCCGGCTTGCCCATCAGCCAGCCGCCCACGGCGACGATCGCCGAAACGCCGATCGCGAAAATCCCGACTTGCCGGCCGAGCCCCGCCAGCCGCCTTTCGAGAGGTGTTTTTTCCTCGCCAAGCGATTCGGTCATGTGGGCGATGCGGCCGAATTCGGTCGTTTCGCCGGTGGCGACGACCACCCCGCGCGCCCAGCCGCTCGTCACGTTCGTGCCCATCCAGAGCATCGAACCGCGCTCGGCGAGCGCCGCGTCGTGACTCGACGGCGCCGACTGCTTCGCCACGGATACCGATTCGCCGGTGAGCAGCGATTCATCCGCGCGAAGCGCCATGGATTCCGCGATGCGAAGATCGGCGGGAACGCGGTCACCGGTTTCGAGCAGGACGATATCGCCGGGAACGAGCGCGCGCGCCTCGATTTCGACTTCCCGGGCGTCACGGACGGCGCGAGCCCGCGGCGCCAGCATCCGGCGCAGCGCTTCGAGCGCCTCTTCCGCCTTCCATTCCTGGACGAAACCGAGCACGCCATTGACGGCGACGATCGCCAGGATGGCCACGGCGTCGACCACGTGGCCCACGGCGTAGGAAATCGCCGCCGCGATCACCAGAATCACGATGAGGACGCTCAGAAACTGCCGAAGCAGAATCTGCGTCCACGCCGCCTTGCGCGCGGCGGCAAAGGCGTTCGGGCCGTATTGCGCCAGGCGCCGCTCCGCTTCGCGTGATTCGAGGCCACGCTCCGCGTTCGTCTGCCACCGGCGAATCACTTCGCCGGAATCGAGCGCGTGCCAACCGGCGCCTTTTTCCTCTTGTTTTGCTTCGCCCGCAACGATCGGTGAGACGGCCATCAGCAAAACCGCCGACAATCCGGCGCCCGTAAACTGGAACCTCGGCTCACCGCCATCCGCCGTTCGAGTTGCATTCCGGACCCGCCCCGGCCGAACGCAAATACACGGCGTCCGCCGCTTTCAAAATCGCTTTCGGGTCTTCCACCCAGTCTTGCGAATATTTCATCATGGGAACGACGGACGGAACATGAGCTTCTTGCTAACGTGTGCTTCGCCCAAACAGCACGAACGCGAAACGCGCGTCCTGCCGCGATTCCGGGGGCCGGCGCCAGATTTTGGAACTCGAACAGCCGGCCGGGACGAATAGAGAGTGGAGCTTTTCGGAAACGGAGAATCAGCGATGCGATATCGAATGTCCGTCTTTGCTTTCCTTTTTTCACTCGCCTTTGCCCTGCCTGCCGCCTGCGCGCAGGCGCCCGGCCCTCAAACGCGGACGCAGTCCGGCTGGCAAACCCCTCCGGCGGAACGCGGTCCGTGGCAGGGACCGATGCGTGGAGGCGGCTGGCGGGCGCCAGGGAGAATGGGTTGGATGGGCGGCGGAATGCGCGGGCGAGGGCCCATGGCGGGATCGATGCTGCTGCGGCTGGTGAATAGCCCGGAAATGCGGCAGCGGCTGAACATCACTCCCGAGCAGGCGGATAAGATTCGCCAGCAGGCGACGGATTTTCTGAAAGGCCAGATACGCAATCGCGCCGACCTCGAAATTCAGCGGCTCGATTTGCGCAATCAAATCACAGCCGACCATCCCGACCGCGCCGCGATCGACGCCACTCTGCAGAAAATGAGCGATTTGAGGCTCGTGCAGGAGAAATCGGCGGTGGATTTCCGGCTGGCGATGCGCGGCGCGTTCACTCCCGAACAGCGCCAGAAACTGCTCGAAATGCGCCGCGCGTGGATGCGCGGTTTCTCCGGCACTCGAATCACCATTCACCGTCTGCATTTTCCGGCCGGAGCGGGTCAACCCGGTGCCGCGCCAAGTGGAACTGGGCCAGGCGGAAACTGACGGTCGAAGATTCCATTCGTTCGCGCCGAGCGCCGAGAGGGATTTTGGCGCTCGGTGCATCATCCCCGAGCGCTTCTCGGCCACGCCCTCAGTGTGCTTTGCGCTCGATGGCGACCAGGGTGAGTTCCGTATCGGAAGACGTGCCAGCCACCTGATAGCTGTAGCGCGTGATTCCCACGCCAGGAACGAAATCGAACGACGTGGAATGCTGGGCCGTGAGGAACTCGACCGGATACGCGACGGGTGAGGGAAGTTTAGGCGCGCCCTCGATTCCCGAAAGATCCGCCGCTTCGGGCTTGCCCACCACCCAGCAGTAGAACTGGTCGGTGCGAATCATTCCGGTCGGCCCGCAAAATCTTTGTCCGCGCACGAGTGGAAATTCCAGAAACAGTTCATCGGCGTTCACCACGTCCGCGAGGGAATCGGACGCATCTTCGAACCGGGCGAGCGCTTTCGGAGTTTCCGCGGGCGGAATCCAGTAGAACTTGATCGAATCGGAGCCGATTTTGCGGGATTCGATAATGAGGGAATCAGCCGGAGCGGTATCGCCATGGGAACCGTCGAGGTCGCGCGGGAAACCCTTGATGGCATAGGCGTCGTAAGCTCGATCGCCCTCGCGCCGCGGAATCATCCGCCCGACTTCCATCTTCCAGTCGACGAGTTTCTGATGGACTTCCGCCGAATTATTTTCGCTCCAACTCAGCATCGCCTGATACTTCCACTTGCTTCCCGGAACCAGCGGAAAGACGATTGCGGACGATCCGGTTGCGCTTTCCCCGTTTTGCGTAGCGGCGCCGGCAGGTTGCGCGCGAAACAAGGAGAACGCGAACAGCAAGAGGAAAATAATCAGCGCCGGCGCTGGGAATCGCCACCGTTTACAAATGTTCCTTGCCATGGCTCACCTTCTTTCCTCGATCCGCATCGGCATCCCGTGTTTCGCACGGAGCGTCACGAGCGGCTCGGGAATCGCGCGATGTCCCGGCGTGAGCCGGAACCGGAAACGCGAAGCCAGCAGCGCCACCACCAGGCCAAGTTCCATCAGCGCGAATGGCTGACCGATGCAGCGTCGCGGCCCTCCGCCAAACGGGAAATAACGGAAACCTTCGACGGTCGGACCCTCGATCCATCGCTCGGGCCGGAAAGCGAGCGGGTCGGGGAAATTGCGCGGGTCGCGCTGCGTCACCCAACTCGACATTAGGAAAACGGTATCGGCCGGAAAATGGTAGCCGCCGATGTCCATCGGTTCGATCGAGGATCGGCCGACCGTGTAAGCGGGCGGATAGAGCCGCAGCGATTCCTGAATCACGGCGGCAAGGTAGGGCATCCGGTCGAGGTCCTCGGGAGTGGGTGAGCGGCCGGCGAGGGCGTTGTCGATTTCGCGATGTAGCGCGGCTTCGGGCTCGGGGTTCTGCGAGAGCAGGTACCAGGTCCAGGTGAGCGCAAGGGCGGTGGTTTCGTGGCCGGCGAGCAGGAGCGTCATCGTTTCGTCGCGCAACTGGCGCGCGGACATCGGAGCGCCCTCGGCGTCGCCGCCGGCGATGAGGCGCGAAAGCAGATCGTCCGACGAGTGACCGTTGCGCCGTTTTTCCTCGATGATCCCGCTCACAAGCGATTCGAGCAGGGCGTAGCCGCCTTCGGCGCGGCGATTCGCCGGGGTGGGAAACGAATTCGGCAGGCGCACCGGCGAGCGCAATCGCCGCAGATCGCGCCGCATGATTGCCGAAAGCGCCTGACCGATCGGACGCGCCTCCGATTTCATTTCCAGGCCAAACAGCGTGTGAACCGCGACGCGAAGCGAGATATTCATCATTTCGGCGGCGATGTCGCGCTGCTCGCCCGGCCGCCAATCCTCTGCCTGCTCGGCGGCGATTCGCACCATCGCCTGTGCGTAATCCGCGATGCGGGCGCGATGAAACGCCGGCTGCATCAGGCGCCGCTGCCGGCGCCACAATTCGCCTTCGCTCGTCAGCAATCCCCGGCCGAGCAGGCGCTGCGCTGTGAGCCGCAGCAGAACGCCCTTGATGAATTTCTGGTGCTGCACCACCAGCACCTGCTCGATGGCCGCGGGATCGTTGAGCAGCACCCGCGAGCCGCGCCAGTACCGCATTTCCGAAATCGGGCCGCAGGTGTGGCCCATTCGTTCGAGCAACTCGAGCGGGTTGCGAACCAAATCGAACGTGACGCCGAGCCACGGCAATCCACGCGGCCCCGGCGGTGAATGGTGGTTGAGCGGCACGGCCTTCTATTTTAGTGCCGAACCGCCGCCGCGCGAGGAAACCTCGGCGGCGAGTGCGGCGTTTCACCGCGCCCGGCGGAATGCCGTAAGCTGGAAACGGAACGCCGAAGCCGGGGAAAGGCTCGGCGGAGCAAAATGGCCAAGATCGAGCTTTCCATCGACATCGCCGCACCGTTGAATTTGGTGGGAGCGTTCTTCGTTCCGCAGCGCATGACGTATTGGTTCGGCGAGGAAATGGATTGCCGGTTCGAAGTGCAGCGCGGCGCTTCGGAATTCGAGAGCGGGTTGAAAGTGCGCATCGTCGGCCAGTTGGCGAAACGCGAGGTTTCGCTGGTGGCCGTCGTCACGGCGTACCAGCGTGCGCGGCTGCTCGAATGGCGATTTCGCGATTCCTACGGCGTCAGCGGGATGCAGCGCTGGGAAATCGAAAGCGCGGGTAACGGCGCGCGCGTCCATTTGCGCGACGAATACGAATTACCCGGCCGAATCGGCAGGATTTGGGACCGCATCTTCACCCGGCGCGCGGTGCGCATGCGCGACCTCCGTGATCTCCAGCGGCTGAAACACCTGGCTGAGCACGCGGGGTGGGCGAAGTGACGGCGCGGACAAAACGGAAACGAACGGCACCTGCGGGCACCGGATTTGACGGCGGAAAGCGGATAGACGCCGGGCGCGGCGATCGCGTAGCTTGGCTGCGGAGGCACAGCATGTCCACGAATATTTCTTCCGCGGGCGCGAATTCCGCAGCGAGCCGGGTCGCACCCGGGGTTACTTCCGAGGCGGCGCGACGCCAAGCCGTTACGCGCCGCGATGCGCGATACGACGGCGCGTTTGTTTTCGCCGTGAGCAGCACTGGCATTTATTGCCGGCCTTCGTGTCCGGCGCGGCGGCCGCGCGCCGATCGTATGCTGTTTTTCGCGACGCCGGAAGCGGCGGAAAGCCAAGGTTTCCGCGCCTGCCGACGCTGCCATCCCCACAGCGCGGATGGCGGCGGCCAGCGCGAGCAACTGGCGCGGCTGCTCGATGAGATCGAGCGAATGACGCCCGCGACGGGCGAGGGCCGAACGACGATTGGCGAGCTTGCGGCGCGCTGCGGGATGAGCCCAAACGCGCTGCGGCGCATCTTTCGGCGCGAACTGGGCATTTCGCCGGGCCAATACGCGGACGCGAAGCGGCTCCAGGCGCTCAAGGATTTCCTGCGCGACGGCGCGAGCGTGACACAGGCGCTTTACGACGCGGGCTATGGTTCGAGCAGCCGGTTATACGAGCGCGCGCCGCGGCAACTGGGCATGACGCCGCTCACGTATCGCCGCGGCGGAGAAAACGTCGAGCTGCGCTACGCGATCGAGCCTTGCGCACTCGGATTGGTGCTGGTGGCGGCGACCTCGCGCGGCATCGCCGCCGTATGCCTGGGCGATTCGAAGCGCCGGCTGGAGGCTGAATTGCGGCGCGAATTTCCCCGCGCGGCGCTGCGCGAGGATCGCGTCGGACTCGGACGATGGACGCGCGCGATCGTACGCCACCTGGCGGGAGCGCAGCCGCGGCTCGATCTGCCGATCGACGTGCGGGCGACGGCATTCGAGCGCCGCGTTTGGGAGGAATTGCGGAAAATTCCCTACGGAACCACACGCAGCTACGCGGAAATCGCGCGCGCGATCGGCAAACCGCGCGCCACGCGCGCGGTGGCACGCGCCTGCGCCGCGAACCCCGCAGCCGTTGTGATTCCTTGCCATCGCGTTGTGCGCGCCGATGGCCAGGCGTCGGGATACCGCTGGGGCATGGTGCGCAAGCGCGCTTTGCTCGAAACGGAAAAAGCGAAAACGGCGCCAAACGACGGTTGATGGGCGCGGCCCGGCCGCACTCGGAGCGAAATGAATGCCGGAACTGGCGGAAGTGGAAACGGTGGCGCGCGGTTTGCGGCCGCTCGTGGGACGGCGCATACTCGGCGTGCGATTCGGCAAAACGGATTTCATCGCCGATCCGCGGCGGCTCGCTTCGCTTCTGCCGGGAACGCGGCTGGTGACGGTCAGCCGGCGGGGCAAGCTGCTTCTGATTGAGCTGGAGCGTGAAGCGGCAGCCGCAAAGGAGCGCGGAGAAGGACTTTGGCTGTTGATTCATCTCGGCATGACCGGCCAGCTCGTTTTACGCGAACCTTCCGAGCCCTCCGCGCCGCACACGCACGTCTGGTTTTCCCTCGATGACGGGCGCGAATTACGATACGTGGATATTCGGCGCTTCGGGCGAATGCGGCTCGCCACGGCTGAAGAGCTCGCGGCGATCGTTGCGCCGCTCGGCGCCGATCCGCTCGAAGTGAGCGAAGAGGAATTCCGGCGGCGGCTGGGCGCGAGCCGCGCGCGGGTGAAATCCATCCTGCTCGATCAGGGCGTGCTGCGCGGGCTGGGAAACATCTATGCGGATGAGAGCCTGTGGCGGGCGCGAATTCATCCCTTGCGGCGCGGCGCGGAATTGAGCGGGGAAGAACTCGCGCGATTGTGGCGCGCGATTCGCAGCGTGGCGCGGGAAGCGATTCGCCTGCGGGGAACTTCGGTATCGGATTACGTGGATGCCAATGGCCGGCCGGGAAGTTACCAGAAGCGCCTGCGTGTTTACCGTCGCGCGGGCCAGCCGTGCAAACGCTGCGGAAGGGCGATCGAGCGGATCGTCGTCGCGGGGCGCGGAAGCCATTTCTGCCCGCAGTGCCAGCCCGCGCACCGCGCCCGTGCAAATCGCCGCGGCGCCGGGAAGCGAAAAAAGCCGCTTGGAAGCTGAGGGCCGGGTGCGGTAGAGTCGGCGGCGCCGGAACGGTAATGCGAGCCGTGATACAACGGGTGAGCCGTGCGCGGGTGAGCGTCGGCGAAAACGTCACGGGCGAGATCGGGCCCGGGCTGATGGTGCTTTTGGGCGTGGGCCGCGAAGACGGCCCGGAAGCTGCGGAATACCTGGCGGAAAAAATCGCGAATCTCCGCGTTTTCGAGGATGAGGCAGGGAAAATGAACCGGTCGCTCGTCGAAACCGGCGGTGCCGCGCTCGTCGTTTCCCAATTCACGCTCTATGGCGACGTGCGTCGCGGCCGGCGTCCGGGTTTTGATCGCGCCGCGCCGCCCGAGCCGGCCAAAGCCCTCTACGAATTATTTGTCGAGGAATTGCGTAGGCATGGTGTGCGCGTCGAAACGGGCGTTTTTCAGGCGCAGATGACGGTGGAGCTGGCGAACGAAGGCCCGGTGACGATTTTGCTCGATAGCGAAAAGACGTTTTAAGCGCAGCGGACGGACGCGATGCCCCAAAAACGCGGAAACAGCAAAGGAAGATCGCATTCGGGAGGGAAGGCCCCAAGCCGAGCGCCGAGCGGCGAAGGCCCGGCGATACGCGGCGCGCGGATTTCTGATGCCGCTGATCTGGCGCCGCTTTCCGGCCAACTGGGCTACCCGGCGACGGCGCACGAAGTGCGGGCGCGGCTCGAGCGCCTGCTTGCCGATCCGGCGCAGGCGGTTTTTGTGGTGGAAATCGAGGGAATGCTCGCCGGGTGGATTCACGTGATGGATTCGGTGACGGTGGAATCGGGGCCGGCGGTGGAAATTCGCGGCCTGGTGGTGGATGAAGCGCGGCGCGGCAGCGGACTCGGCCGCGCGCTGGTGGAGCGGAGCGAGGCGTGGGCGCGCGAGCGCGGCGTGAGCGCGATGACGGTGCGATCGAACGTGGTGCGTGCGGGCGCGCACGCCTTCTACGAGCGGCTGGGCTACGCGGTGGTGAAGACGCAACACGCGTTTCGCAAGCGGCTCGCCTGAATTCCGGATCCGGGCAAAGAAGCCGCAATCGCGCGGCCCAACCGCATTCCTCTGTTTTCCTGGTCTCGGCCATCCAGCGCCATACATATCGCAATGTGATATTATTTCCGGTGGAGATGGAAATGACACGATCGTCTTCCGGACCGCCTTCGCCGGAAATGATTGCCGCACTCGCCCGCTTCCGTTACCAATTGCGTCGATTCCTCCGTTTCAGCGAACGCGCCGCGCGCGAGGCCGGCCTCACGCCACAGCAGCACCAGCTGCTGCTGGGCATTGCCGGCCACACCGGCCGCGGCTGGGCGACGATTTCCGAACTGGCCGAATTCCTCCAGGAACGCCACAACGCGGTGGTGGGGCTCGCCGAACGGGCGCGGCAGGCGGGCCTGGTGCGCAAACAGACGGTTGCGCGCGACCGCCGCTTGGTCCGCGTCGAGCTGACGCCCAAAGGCCGGCGCATCCTCAATCGCCTGAGCGCGCTGCATCGGCGGGAACTCGGTCGATTGGAGGATCTTGCCGGGCTGACCTTCGCCGAGCGGATGAAATCCGAAGGCAAGAACGGACGAAGACGGCAAGGAAAATGAACGCTGGTTACCACGTTGCCCTTTTCCTTATGGGTTCTAGCGCGGAATCCAGTTGCGCGCGCCGGCGTTCGGCAGCACGGCACCCATGAAACTCTTCGATCATCCCCTGCTGCGGAAATACACCGGGATCGTTCGGCACGATCTTTCGGCCACGTATTCGCGCGACCTGCACAAATGGCTTGCCATCGCGCCCGTCATCGGCGTGCTCACCGGCCTCATCGTCACGCTGATCGCGGAAATCATCCTGAAATGGATGTGGCCGCCGCTGCTCGCCTGGTACGTGCGCCATCCGTTCATCATGATTCCCTGCCTCGTTGTCGGGTTTCTGATTGCCGGGCTGCTGATGCAATACCTGACGCCCGATCCGAACGAGCATTCCACCGAGGAAATCATTCGTTCGTATCACGAGCATCAAGGCGACGTAAAGATGCGTCCGCTGGTGCCCAAATTGGCAGCCGCAATCGCCACGGTGGGTTTTGGCGGCAGCGCCGCGCTCGAAGGACCATCCATTTATGCGGGCGGCGCGCTCGGTTCCTGGCTTTGGGGAAAATTGCGCCGGCTGGGCCTGGAGCCGCAGGATCGCCGCATCCTGCTGATCAGCGGCGCGGCGGCGGGAATGGGAGCGGTGTTTCGCGCTCCGCTCACGGGCATCGCCTTCGCGATGGAGATGCCCTACAAGGACGATCTGGCGCACGAGGCGCTCTTGCCGTCGCTCGTCGCTTCGGTCGTTGCTTATGCCACGCTTGCGTCTTTTCTCGGCACCGCGCCGCTGTTCAATTTCACCGGTAAAACCACGTTTTCCGGGCGCGAACTTCTGTGGGCGGCGCTGCTGGGACTTGTTTGCGGCGGCATCGCCATGGTTTTCTCGATCATTTTTCGTCGCGTGCGGCGTTTCGTGATACGCTTGGGAGTGCCGCACTGGCTGAAAATGGCCGTAGGCGGATTGTTGACCGGAGTTTGCGGCTGGGCTTTTCTCGCGATGTTTGGCGGGCATCTGGTGCCGATCGGACCGAACTACGAAGCGGTAGGCCAGATTCTGCAACAGGCGCACGGAACGCTTGAGTTGATTGTTTTCGGCGCGATGAAATTGGCCGCCACGCTCTTTTCGCTCGGCGTGGGCGGGGTGAGCGCGATGTTCGTGCCGCTGTTTCTCACCGGCGGGAGCTTCGGCGCGGCGTTCGCGCAAATCACCGGGCAGGCGCACGCGCTCGATCTCTACGCTGCGGTCGGCATGGCGGCGTTTCTTGCCGCCGGTTACAAAACGCCGCTTACCGCGGTGATTTTCGTCGCCGAAGCCACCGGCGGCCATTCCTACATCATCCCGGCGCTCATCGCCGCGGCGGTCGCGTATGCCGTTTCCGGAGAATCGTCGGTTTCCGCCGATCAGCGTCTGCACGAGGCGGTGAAAGTGCCCGAATTGTGGCGAATTCCCGTGGCCGACGTAATGAAACGCCAGGTAGCCAAGGCGGACGCCGACTCGACTGTGCGGGAATTTCTCAAGAGCCTGGGCCCGTTCTCTCCCCACGCCGCGTATCCCGTTTTCGAGAATGGCCACGCGATCGGCATGGTGGCGATGCGAGCGGTGAACGGAATCCCCCCGGAAAAATGGGCGGAAACGAAGGTCCGCGAAATTGCCGAGCGGAACGTGCCACGCGTGCGGCCAGACTGCGAACTGCACGATGCGCTGCGGCTGCTGGGAAGTCAGCGCGGGCAGGACATGGTTCTGGTCGAGTCCGAAGCAGGCAAGCTCGAAGGCATCGTCACGAAAACGGACGTGCTCGATGCGCTCGCTTCGGGCGGTGCAGGGGCCGCTTCGCGTACCGTTTCCCCTGCCGCGGCCGGCGGGAAACCCTCCGATCCCGTCGCGCCCGGCCCCGCATAACCCCCCGTATCAAGAACGATTTCCCCCTCCGTCCGCCGCGTTGAAAGCCGGGTACCGGTATGCTACATTCGCTTTTCAGCTTCCGGCCGTGGAGGGAGCCTTAGAGACCCGCGTAGCCGAATGGCGTTTCCAAGGCTGCAGAACCAGGTTGGGTGAGTCGGCGAATTTCGGCGAGGGCCTCAAGCAAGCGGGCTCGGCGGCAACCGCCCCGAGCTCTTCTGGTCTCACGACGGCGTTCGTTTCAAACGCGCTTGGTCAAGCGTTCCGTAGGTTGCCCGGTCCCGGTCATTCTGAAGCGTAGGCAGGCCAACGTGTCAGGATTGATGAAAAACGGCTACAGCGCTCGTTCGATACTGAGCCTGTTTTCCTCCGATTTGGCGATCGATCTGGGAACGGCGAATACGCTGGTTTACGTGCGCGGCAAAGGGGTGGTGGTGAACGAGCCTTCGATCGTCGCCATCAACAAGACGCGGTCAGAAGTGGTGGCCGTGGGCCGCGAAGCCAAGGAAATGCTGGGGCGTACGCCGGGAAACGTGGTGGCGATCAAGCCGATGAAAGACGGCGTGATCGCCGATTTCAAAGTGACCGAGCGCATGCTCACCTATTTCATCCAGAAAGCCCACAATCGCCGGCTGCTGGTGCATCCGCGGATCGTGATCGGTGTGCCGAGCGAGATTACGCCGGTGGAAAAGCGCGCGGTGCAGGATTCGGCGTATCGCGCCCGCGCGAGCGAGGTTTTTCTGGTGGAGCAGGCGATGGCCGCGGCCATCGGCGCGGGCCTGCCGATCGAGGAACCCAGCGGCAACATGGTGGTCGATATCGGCGGCGGCACGACGGACATCGCCGTGATTTCCATGAGCGGCATCGTCTATTCGCGGTCGGTGCGCGTGGCGGGAAACGAGCTGGACGAAGCGATCATGAATTACCTGAAGCGCAAATACAATCTGCTGATCGGCGAGCGCACCGCCGAGCAGATCAAGATCGAAATCGGCTCGGCCTATCCGCTCGAAAAGCCGCTCACCATGGAAGTGAAAGGCCGCAACCTGATCGAGGGCGTGCCGCGCACCGTCACGATCGACGACGCGGAAATCCGCGAGGCGCTTTCGGAAGCCGTCAGCATCATCGTCAACGCGATCCGCGTCGCGCTCGAGCGCACCCCTCCCGAACTCTCCGCCGATATCAGCGACCGCGGCATCGTCCTGACGGGCGGCGGAGCTTTGCTGCGCAATCTCGATAAGCGGATTCGCGAGGAAACGGGTCTTCCGGTTTCGATCGCCGACGACCCGCTGGCTTCGGTGGTGCTGGGCACCGGCAAGATGCTGAGCGATTTCCGGCTGCTGCGCCAAGTCTGCATCGACTGAGCGCCGAGCCATGATGAAGGTTCCCACGCCGCGCCGGCCGCTCTTGCTGTTCGCCGCGGCGGTGGCCGCGCAACTCCTCCTGCTCGCCTTTCAGGTTCGCCGCGAAAACAACGTTCGCCTGATCCGATTGTGGTCGCTCGAAGCGCTCACGCCGGTCGAAAGCGCCGGCACGAGCGCGGTGCACTGGCTGGCCGGTCTGTGGACCGGATACCTGGACTTGCACGGAGCGCGCGAAAAGGATCACCAGTTGCGCGCGCAGGTGGGCGAGTTGCAACTTCAGGTGAGCCGGCTGCAGGGGCAGGCGGCCGAGGCGAAGCGTTTGGCGGGCCTGCTCGGTTTCCGCCAGTCGCATCCGCGGCTTCCCTTGCTGGCCGCGCGAGTGATCAGCGCCAACCCGACGCTCGCGACGCGCGTAATCTACATCAATCGCGGATCGCGCAGCGGCGTTCAGGCGAACATGGGCGTGATTACGCCGGATGGGGTGGTGGGCAAGGTGCTCGAGGTTTCTCCCGATAGCGCCCAGGTTTTGCTCATCTCCGATCGGGAAAGCGGGGTGGGCGCGTTGCTGGCCGCGGACCGCGTGCAGGGCGTGGCGGAAGGCACCGGCGGACCGCTCTTGCGCATGGACTACGTGGAGAACACCGAAAAGGTCGCCATCGGCGAGCAGGTGCTGACAGACGGGCTCGACCAGATTTTTCCCAAGGATTTGCCGGTAGGCACGGTGATTACCGCAACGCACTCGTCGCCCTTCGAAAGAATCGTGGTCAAGCCGGCGGCGCATCTGGACCGGCTGGAAGACGTACTGGTGATCCTCGAACGGCCCCCGGCCCCGCCGGCCGCGCCGGCCGCCGATCCGAAAATCCGACGCTTGTTCTGAGTCGAGAGAGCCGCGACGCCGGATTGGCCGCAAGCTCCGCGTTCCCAATTGCCATTCTTCGCAATTTGCGCGGCTTCGGAGTCGCCACGCCGCGCCTGCGGGGTCTACAATGCTCGCTCCGGCGGATGCCACCGATGGCGCTAACGGCCCAAGACGATAAGTACATCGAAGTTCACAAATACCGCGCGGGATCGGTGCTTGCCGCGGCGGTGGTCGCATTGGCATTGCAAGCGTTTCTGCCGAAATACATCCCCCATGCGGAAATGCTGGAGCTGCCGCTGCTCGTTACCGTCTATTTTTCCATGGGAAGGCGCAACGCAGCGTCCGGACTGCTGCTCGGCGCGGCGATGGGCTTGTTTCAGGACGCCGTCAGCCATTTGCCGCTCGGCGTATACGGGATCGCGCTGACCGCGGTCGGCTACGCCGCGGCGTGGATCGGCTACCGGATTGATGTGGACCTGGCGCTGAGCCGGTTTGGCGTCACGTTTCTCCTTTACGATTTCGAGCGTGCGGTGATTGCCCTGATTCGCCGCTTTTTGCTCGAGCAGCCGGGGCCGTTCTTCAGCCGCTACTGGCTGCTGGGCTCCGTGCTCACTGCTACGCTCGCCGTCTTCCTGTTCCCTCAGTTCGATCGCTTGCGAAAATCCTGAAGCGGTGCGCCGTCCGTGCTGGATGCCAGGGCCGTAGACCGGTTCCCCTCCCGCCGGTCCGCGGTCAGTACCATCCTTACGTAGATCTTGCCCTTGCCATTTGCGATTGTTTCCGGGCTGCGCGGGTGAGGCAGGGGGTGGGGCGGGTGTGGGGTGACTTTCGGTGCGACGAGGCGCGAGGGGTTGTTGCAGGGCGGCTTTGCGGGTGCTAGCTTAAAACTTCGCGCCATACGCGCGCCGCACGTGGAGTCAAGCGTTCTTGGTACATCGCCTTGAGGACGATCAGAGGCTTCCCCAGTTCCGTCTAACTGCGTTCTCGATCGTGATTGTGGTCGCGGCGCTGGGGATTTTGTTCGGTTTCTGGCGCATGCAGGTGCTGGAAACCCAGCATTACTCGAAACTCGCCGAGCGGAACCGCATCCGCCTGATCCCGATCATCGCGCCGCGCGGGCGCATCCTGGACCGTCACGGCCATGTACTTCTGAACAATTACCCCTCGTTCAGCGTGTTGCTGGAACGCGATTCTCCCGGGGAAGTGAAGCAGCACTTGGCGCAGATCGCCGTCGGGCTTGGCCTGGATCCGGCGCAACTCACTGACGAAGTGCATCAGGCGGCGGATTTGCCGCGCTACCAGCCGCTGGTGATCAAAACGAACGCCACCGATGCCGATATCGCGTTCGTCGAATCGCATCGTGTGGATATTCCCTGCCTGGATCTGCTGATGGTGCAGCGGCGCCAGTATCCGCCCGATGATTTCATGTCGCACGTGCTGGGCTACGTGGGCGACGTGGGTCCCGAGGACATAGCGCGCAGCAAGGGCCGCTATCGTCCGGGCGACGTGGTGGGCAAAACGGGAATCGAGCGCGAATACAACAGCATTCTGATGGGCGTCGACGGCAGCAAGCGCGTGGTGGTGGACAGCCGCGGCCGCGTGCGCGGCACGCTCGGAGAAACGCCGGCGATCCCCGGCCACACCATTCAGCTGACGATCGACGAGAACCTGGAGCGGGTGGCGGAAAACGATCTGGCGGGCAAAGCGGGCGCCGTAGTCGCGCTCGATCCGCGCACGGGGGCGGTGCTGGCGATGGCGAGCCGGCCGGGATACGACGCGAACGAATTCGCGCGGGGCATCACGCCGGCCGAGTGGAAACAGCTGAACGACGATCCCGAGCATCCGCTGCTGAACCGCGCGATTCAGGCGCAACTGGCGCCCGGCTCGGTCTTCAAAATCATCATGGCGACGGCGATGCTGCAATCGGGCATTCCGGCGGCGAATTACCACGCTTTCTGCCCCGGCTACGGCGTGTTTTACGGGAGGGTGTTCCATTGCTGGCTAAAGGGCGGCCACGGCCGGGTGGGCCTGCATAGCGCGATCGTTCAATCCTGCGATGTGTTTTTCTATAACGTCGGCCAGCAACTGGGCATCCAGCGCATCGCGTATTACGCCAAGCAGCTCGGACTCGGTCGCCGCACAGGAATCGACTTACCGGGCGAGGAACCGGGCCTGGTGCCTTCGGCCGCCTGGAAGGAGCGCGTGTATCATCATCCCTGGTATCCGGGCGAAACGATTCCGGTCGCGATCGGCCAGGGAGCGACCATGGTCACCCCGCTCCAGCTCGCCTACACCATCGGGGGAATCATCGAGGGCGGCGTCTTCATGCGACCTCATCTGCTCAAAACGGACGACCCGGCCGTCGAAATGCGCTTTCCGCTTCGCCCCTCGACGGTGAACACCATCACCGAGGCGATGTATGGTGTGGTGAATGAAAGCGACGGCACCGCCGCAACCTCGCGCATCAAGGGCATCCAGTTTTGCGGGAAAACGGGCACGGCGCAGTTGGTGAGCGATCAGGAACGGAAACGGCTGGGCGGCGGCGCGCGCTACCAGGACAACGCGTGGTTCGTCGGTTTCGCGCCGCGCACCGACCCGAAAATCATCGTTGCGGTGCTGGTCCAGCGCGGCATAGAGGGAGCGGAAACCGCCGCGCCAATCGCCCGCGACATCATCGAAGCTTATTATCAGGAGCACTGGCCGCAGCAATTCGCGTATTTGGCCCCACCACCCAAAGCGGCCAAACCGGCGGGCGCTGGAACCGCCCAGGCGGATAACAACTGAGCCTTTTTGCCATGCGCGAACGCGTCCATACCGCGGACCTCGATTGGTGGCTGCTGGCGCTCGTCTGCGCGCTCTGCCTGGTCGGCTTGCTGGAATTGTATTCGGCCACCGAGCACGGGATGTCGGGGATGGTTTGGCGTCAACTGGGTTGGATCGCCATGGGTTTCGCCGCGCTCTGGCTGCTTTCGCGCCTCGATTACGATTGGCTGCTCGATCACGCCCCGCTTTTCTATCTGCTGATGATCGGCGCGCTGCTACTGGTTTTGGTCGTGGGGCACGTGCGATTTGGGGCGCGGCGGTGGGTGGAAATCGGCGGGGTGCCGTTTCAGGTGTCGGAATTTGCGAAGTTGGTTATAATCATCGTGTTAGCGCGCTTCTTTATGGGGGTGCGGACGGATCGGCTGACGCTGAGGGATTTGCTCAAGCTCGGCGCGCTGGTCGGATTGCCCTTGGTCCTGATTTTGCTCCAGCCGGATCTGGGCACGGCGCTGACGCTGGCGCCGATTGCGATTGTCGGGGCTTTCCTGGCGGGGATTCGATGGAAACACGCTCTGGCGCTGGTGATCTTGGCGGGATTGGCAATTCCAGTCGCCTGGCATTTCGTGCTGAAACCTTACCAGAAGGCCCGCATCATGACGTTTTTGGAACCCGAGAAACACCCGCTTGGTTCCGGCTACCAGATTTTGCAGTCGGAAATCGCGGTTGGCTCGGGAGGATTGTGGGGGAAAGGACTCGGGAAGGGCAGCCAGAATCAACTCGGGTTCGTTCCGGTGCGGTATTCGGATTTTATTCTGGCGGCTCTCGGCGAGGAATTGGGTTTTGCCGGAGTTTTTTTGACGCTGTTGCTCTACGTGGGATTGCTGCTCCGTCTCGTTCAGAATGCCCGGCAGGCGAAGGACCGAGCCGGAATGTATTTGGTGGGGGGCGTGACGGCAATTCTGGGGTTCCATATTTTCGTGAACTCGGCGATGGTGATCGGCTGGATGCCGGTAACTGGCATTCCGCTGCCGCTGGTGAGTTACGGCGGGTCAGCCACGCTGTTTGTGTTCATGGCACTGGGCCTGGTGATGAGCGTGCGCCTGAGGCGCTACGTAAATTGACACCGGGCCGGAAATCCGTTCTGGGGAAGAGAAACGGACGCATTCTCATGAAGCCAATCGCTCCAGGCAAACGAGCCCTCGAGCGCCCAAGCGAGCGCCGTGCGGTCGTGCGTCCGTCATTCCCGGGGAGAATTCATGTCGAAAGAATTGATCATTTCATCCAGCCCGCACGAGACGCGGGTGGCCATCCTGGAGGATGGGCAGCTATGTGAGATTTACATCGAGCGCGAGAAGGAATACGCGCTGGTCGGCAGCATCTACAAAGGGCGCGTGACGCGCGTCCTGCCGGGCATGCAGTCGGCCTTCGTGGATATCGGGCTCGATACCGACGCTTTCCTGTACGTCAGCGACGTTCTCGAGGAAATCGAGGATTACGAAAGCGTGCCTTCGGGCGCGGAAAATCAGGCGCGACCAGCCCAGCCGGCCGCCGCGCCGCCGGCTGCCGTGGCCGCTCCGGCTCCGGCTCCCGCTCCCGCCGAAGCCGAAGAAGAACAGCCGCGACCTTCCGCCGAAAGTGAGACGCCGCAGCCTGCGCCGCCCGTCTCCGCGCCGCGCTACGACCAGCGCCGCGGACATCCCGATTCTCGCCATGGGCGCGGGCGTTTCGATCGCCGCGGGCGCTTCGATCGCCGCGGACGCGGGCCGCGCCGCGATCTTCCGCCTTCGAAATACGTCAGTTCGGAACCTTCCGAGCCCCAGCCGAGCGAGCCTTCCGGTTACGTTCCGGTGATTTTGCCCGGCGAATCTCTGGCGAAATACAAGGACCGTACCCCACAGCCGGCCGCTCCCGCGCCTGAAGTGCCGGAACCGATGGAATCGGCCGCTGCGCCCGTGGAACCGGCCGTTGCACCCGCCGAGGAAACGTCGGCAGCCAAGCGTTTCGCCGAACGCGAAGAATTTGCCGCGGCCCCGGAGATCGAAGTGCCTCGACCGGCCGAAACGCCCGAGGTTTCCGAGGAGATGGAACGCGCCGAATCGCAAGAGCGCGCCGCGGATTGGGAAGAGGAGCCGCGCGAGCGGCGCTGGTTCGACCGCGAAACTGCGCCCAAGCCCTCCGCTGCGCCGGCCGATCTGCCCGAACGCGAGCCCGAAGCCGCCGCTCAGCCGCACGGAACCGAGCGCGCCGCGGCGGAGGAAATCCGAGGCGAAACGCCGCTGCCGCACGTCGCTGCCGAGGGCGAGGAATTGAGCTTCGAGGAAACCGCCGCCATCACCGAAACGCTCGCCGAAGAGCGTCAGGAAGGTGTGCTCGAAGCCGCAGCCGAACCGGGCGAGGAGCACGAGGGAGAAGGCGAAGGAAACGAAGCGGCAGCATCCGGTCCTGAAACCTCGCTCGTCGAATCCGCCGAACTCGAGGAGGAATCGGGTCCGCAGCCGGGCAACGAAATCACCCGCGTCCGCATGGATCAGCCGTCGCGCTCGCGCCTGGAACGCCCGCAGATGCGCGAACGCCGCCGCGGGGGCCGGCGCCACCGGCATCAGCGCGGAGATCGCGACCGCGAACACGAACGGCATCACGACCACCGCATGCAGCATGCTCCGCAGCGGCGCCCGCAACTGATTTCCGATCTGCTGAAGGCCGGGCAGGAAGTGATCATTCAGATCACCAAGGAACCGCTCGGTAAGAAAGGCGCCCGCATCACCAGCCACGTGGCGCTGCCGGGCCGTTTCCTGGTTTACATGCCGACGCTCGATCACGTGGGCATTTCGCGCAAGATCGGCACGCCGGAAACGCGCGGCCGCTTGCGGCGGCTCGTCGAGGAACTGCGCCAGGGCCATCCGGGCGGATTCATCGCGCGGACGGCTGCCGGCGCGGCCACCGAAGACGACATTCGCACCGACGCCGAATACCTTACCCGCACCTGGCAGGAAATTCGCTCGAAAGGCGAGCAGCGGCATTCGCCGGCGCTGCTGCACCGCGATCTGAACCTCGTCGAGCGGCTGCTGCGCGACTGCCTGAACCGCGATTTCTCGGCGGTTTGGGTGGATTCGGAAGAGGAGTTCACCCGCGTGGTGGATTTCGTCAGCCGGTTCCAGCCGGACTTGGTCAACCGGGTCAAGCTCTACACGAAGGAAACGCCGATTTTCGAGGAGATGGGCGTCCAGCAGGAAATCGACAAATCGTTGCGGCCGAAAGTGTGGTTGAAATCGGGCGGCTACATCGTCATCAACCACACCGAAGCGCTCGTCGCGATCGACGTCAACACCGGCAAATACGTCGGCCGCGGCTCAACGCGCCTGGAAGACACGATCGTCAAAACCAATATCGACGCGGTGAAGGAGATCGTCCGCCAGATCCGCCTGCGCGACCTCGGCGGCATCATCGTCGTCGACTTCATCGACATGGAGGAGCGGCGCAACCGCGAAAAAGTGCTCCAGGCGCTCGAAGACGCCCTGCGGCAGGACCGCGCGCCGTCGAAGGTGCTTCCGTTCAATGAATTCGGTCTGGTGGCGATCACGCGCAAGCGCACCAAGCAGGCGCTCGAAAAGGTGCTCTGCCAGCCCTGCCCCTACTGCTCCGGCTCGGGCATGGTGAAATCGGTGCCGACGATCTGCTACGAAATCGCCGCCGAAGCCAGGAAAATGGCTGGCGAACTCGACAGCCCCAATATCACCTTGCGCGTCCATCCGGAAATCGCCAAGGCGCTCAAGACGCGCGAAGCGAACCTGATCGAGGAACTCGAGCGGCTGACGCACAAGAACATCGTCATCCAGTCCGACGCCACGCTCCATTTCGAACAGTACGATATTTACTGATTCCAGCCCGCGCCGGCCCGCAAAGAGTGAATCTGCGGGCCGCGCGCGGTCAAATCCAGCGCCATATAGCAGTGGCAGACCGCGCGGCGCATCGTCTCGCGCCTTTCCTATTCAATGCGGTCGTGCTTCGCAAGATTGTGCCTGGCACAGAGCAGCCGAATGTTCCTGGCCGTGCCCGAAGAACCGCCCTTCGAGTAGGGAATATCGTGGTCGAAATGTAAATTTTCCGTGCTTCCACACAGCACGCACCGGCCGCGATCCCTCTTCCAAACGGCAAGTTTGACGTCTGTCGGGATGACGCGAGTGTTGCCCGTCGTTGGCGCTTCGCTTCCGGAGGCGGGCGTGACTTGTTCCGCCAGTTCAAGTTTGTAACGGAAAACGCTTCGCCCCGATTCCCGTTGCTTCCAGGCGTCCCTCAAGAAGAAAGTGCCGTTGTAGACCCAAATTCCCGGCTTGATTTTCTCGTATACGCGCACCAGCTCCGCGGTTGCTTCGCCGCGGCTGGCGCGCTGTGCAGCGTCATAAAACAGGGCGTTTTGGGTGGGGCGACCACTGGGAGTGACGTAGGGCTGGTCAACTCTTTTGGGGTTCCGTGTCGAAGATGTCCGTGGAACGTCGTGACCCTCATAGACAAGAATCTTACCGCCCTCTTCGAGCGTGTCCTGGTAGGGGGCTCCCTTGCGTCGGCTCATCAGAATGACACTGCGCCCTCTGCGTAGCTTGAAGTTCATCCCCCTCTGCAGGGACGCGACTTCCTCCTTGCACATGTCGATGTAGGACAAAACGTCGCCAGGAGCGATCATGGGTCCGGGAGAATGGTAAATCAATCGTGCCACGCGGTGCTACGCTCGCGAACTTTGCCCAGGAAAGGGGCGGCAGCTGGACGGAGGTTCACGCGGTGGGTGCGTCCGCGGAGGCCGGCTGGGCGTCGGGTGGTGGTTCCTGGCGCGAGCGGAAACGCTCGAAGTAGGTTTGGCCAAGCGACATTAGCCCCGTATAGAAATAGCCCCAGACGAAAAGCAGCAAGAACGGCAGCGTGAAGAAATTCTGGTTTTCGATGGCGTAGGCGACCGCGCCGAGGAAATAAACGCCCAGCGCCAGCTCGATGTAGGGCGACCAGCCCGCTCCGCGCCGGTACGCCTTTTTCGCTGGGGCCTGGGCCTTTTGCTTGCCTTCGATCCGGTATTTCGGCGTGCGCGCGAATTCCGATTTCTTGCCCAGAATCGCTTCGATCACCGCTTTCGAATTCCGCACCGATAGCCCGATGCCCACCGCCATCACGAACGGCAGGTAGAAGAGCGCGCGTTTCCAGTTTTTCGGATAAAGCTCGCGCTGGCTGATCAGATAGAAGCTCGAAACCGACCACGTGGCCGCCAAAAACAGCGGCAGATCAATCAGCAGCATCTGGAACCAGCCCTGGTAGAAACGCACCACCATGGCCGGCAGCAGAATCAGCGAAAGCACGACCATCAGCGGATAGCTGACGTTTGCCGTCAGGTGCAAAAACGCCTCGGCCTTGATGCGCGGGCCGGCCTTCGAGCGGAACACTCGCGGCAGCGTCTTTTTCGCCGTCTGCATCAGCCCTTTCGCCCAGCGCGCCTGCTGCACCTTGAACGCGTTCATTTCCACCGGCAGCTCCGACGGGCACTCGATGTGCGGCAGATAGAGGAATTGCCAGCCGCGCAGCTGCGCGCGATAGGAAAGGTCGGTGTCTTCGGTGAGCGTGTCGTGTTCCCAGCCGCCAGCGTCGTCGATCGTGGCGCGGCGCCAGATGCCGGCCGTGCCGTTGAAATTGAAGAAAATGCCGCGGCGCGACCGCGCACCGTGCTCGATGACGAAATGGCCGTCGAGCAAAATCGCCTCGATTTCCGTCAGCGCGGAATAGTGCCGGTTCAGGTAGCTCCACCGCGTCTGCACCATGCCGACCTTGGGATCGGCCAGGAAATAGGGCAGCGTCCGCCGCAGGAAATTCGCCGGCGGCAGAAAATCGGCGTCGAAAATGGCGACGAATTCGCCGGTGGCCTGCGCCAGACCCTCCTGCAGCGCTCCGGCCTTGAATCCCACGCGATTCGTGCGATGGAGGTAGCGGATGGGCACGCCGATGGCGCGATACCGCTCCACAACGCCCGCGGCGATCTGCTGGGTTTCGTCCGTCGAATCGTCGAGGACCTGAATTTCCAGCTTGTCTCGCGGATAATCGAAGGCGACCACCGCGTCCACCAGCCGCTCGATTACGTACCGCTCGTTGAAGATGGGCAGCTGTATGGTAACCTTCGGCCAGTCGGAACTTGACGGTTCAGGCGGTGTGGGCGGAACGTTCCGGCGGTATTTGAAATAATCGTAGACGAGCCAATACCGGTGAATTCCGTAGAACGCCAGAATCCCGAGCACCAGAAAATAAGGAATCATCCAGGCCAGGTCGAACCCGTTCACCTGGTAAAGCCCCTGAAAGG
>JAKASX010000033.1 GCA_021818865.1 Acidobacteriota bacterium | reverse complement strand
TCCATGATTTCCGCCTATTGGCTGGAAAAGCGGAAACCGCACTGGCAACGGCTCGAGCAACTGGTCAGCTCGGCGGGCAACGGCCATGTCCGAACGCTCTCGCACCGGGAACTCCAGGAACTCGCTCTATTGTACCGGCAGGCGGCTTCCGATCTGGCGCGCGTGCGCGAGGACCCGACCGGAGGCGAACTGGCGCGGTACCTGAACCAACTGCTGGGCCGGGCGCACAACCTGATCTACATGGGCCGGCGCGCGGGCCCTCGAGGCATTCTGCATTTTTACGCGAACGAATATCCAAGGATTTTTCGGGAGACGTTTCCGTACACGTTCGCCGCGTTCGTCATCTTCGTCGTGGGCGCGCTCGCCGGCGTCCTGCTGAGCCTGGGAAATCCGGCATTCCCGCGTTTCCTTCTCGGCGGGAAGATGACGGAAACGATCGCGCATCACCAAATGTGGACCGAGTCGATCGTGACGGTCAAGCCGCTCGCTTCGAGCGCGATCATGACGAACAACATTACCGTCTGCTTCACCACGTTTGCGCTGGGTATCACCGCCGCGGCGGGCACGATTTGGATGCTGTTTCTGAACGGGCTGCTGCTGGGAACCGTGGGAACGGCGTGCTGGGGCGCGGGACTGCTTTTTTCGCTGGTGAGCTTCGTTGCGGCGCACGGCGTGCTCGAATTGCCGGCGATTTTCATCGCGGGCGGAGCGGGGCTCGCGATCGGACGTGGGCTGCTGTTTCCGGGCGAATTACCGCGGAAGGTTTCGCTGGCGCGGGCGGGCAGGCTGGGCGTGCGGATGGTGCTGGGAACGATTCCGCTGCTATTGGTGGCGGGAACGATGGAGGGATTCGTTTCGCCATCGAATCTGCCGGCGCCGGTGAAATTCCTGACGTCGGCGACGCTGGGAACGGCGCTCGTGCTCTATCTGCGGCGAAACCCCAAGCCGAAAAGCGAGATCGAGCCGGCATCCGCCCGCTTTTGATGGCGTCAGTCAATGCCCCTAATTCGAACGGCGCGGGCGGAAATCAGGCAGAATCGAGCAGTGCGGCGGCAGTCGCAGCGGCGCCGACGAGCGGCGTTTCGGGATTCAGAACCACGGTGATGGGGATGGCTTCGAGCAGGCGTGCGAGCGCTGCTTTCTGAAGAAACGCCTCGACGAAGCGACCGGAGGTAAATTTCGGCAGAATTTTTGCCGCGATGCCGCCGGCGACGAAGACGCCGCCGAGCGAGAGAGTTTTGAGCGCAAGGTTGCCGGCTTCGGCGCCGTAAAGAGAAACCCACAAATCCACGGCTTGGGCGCAGATGGAGCAGGCGCCGTCGAGCGCGCGGCGCGTGATTTCCGCGGCGGGATCTTCGGTGTCGTCGTGGAAATCGGGGTGGTCGACGCTCGGGCCGAGGAAACGGTGGAGCAGCAGGAAACCGCGGCCGGAAACGACACTTTCGACATCCACCCAGGTCTGCGTTTTCCGGAGAAAGCGCAGGAACTCGATTTCCTCTTCGGTGCGCGGCGCGAAATCGGAATGGCCGCCTTCGCTCGGCACCACCTGGTAGCCGCCGGGAACGGGAACGCGAAAACTTTCGCCGAGCCCGGTGCCCGCGGCGATGAGCGATTGCGCCGCGCCGGGCGCGGGCGAGCCTTTTTGGAGGGAAACGAGTTCCTCGGGCTCGAGCGCATCGATGCCGGCGAAGGTGGCGCCCATATCGTTGAGCAGGCCGACGCGGCTGGTGCCGAGGATTTCGCCCGCAACGTCGGCATCAACGGGCCAGGAAAGATTCGTCGGATGGACCGAACGGCCGATCACGGGACCGGCGACGCCAAAACAGGCGGCTTCGCAGCGCGCGCGTGAGCCGAGATCGGCGAGGAAGGCGCGCAGCATTTCCTCGAAAGAACCGACTTCGCGGCTGGGGAATTGACGCCCGTAAATTTTGCGCAGGCGCTTGCCGCTGCGCTCGAATGCCGCCAGATTGCTTTTCGTGCCGCCGATATCCCCGCCGAGGATCATGAAATTCTCCTGTATGAAAGCCGGAATCATCTTTCCTCAACCCTGTGGGATTGGCAAGCCGCGGGACTTGGGAAACGCGCGCGGTTTAGAGTATCTTGGGGAATGCGAAAGGGAGGAATCTGATGGCCGATGAACCTTGCTCGACCCCGCCGGCGGCTGAACCGGCCAAGCCGGGACAGCGGATGGTGAATTGCGTGAAGTTCGGGCGGGAAATGCCCGGACTCGACCGGCCTCCATGGAAGGGCGAACTGGGAAAACGGATTTACGAGAACGTTTCGAAAGAAGCGTGGCGGATGTGGATTGAATACTCGAAGATGCTCATCAACGAGTACCGGCTGAACCCGCTCGATCCCAATTCGCAGAAATTCATCGAAGAACAGATGGAAGCGTTCTTTTTCGGCGAGGGTGCGAAATTGCCGGAAGGGTACGTTCCGCCGAAAGCGAAAAGCTGATTCAGGCCGGCTGACCGCAGGATTCCAGAATTTCTTCCGAAAAAGACACCCTTCCGGCCGCGCGTTTGCGCTTCAGGCGGAACGCTCGTGCGCCGCGGGATGCTCGACTGGCAATTCGTCGGAGATTTCGAAGCGCAAGCAGGCATGGGCTTTGCGCAGGGCCGATTCGACCGCGGCGGGAGAATCGGCGCGGGCGAAGAGGAAACCTGGGTAGCTGGAACCTTCGGGCCACGCGATGAGCGGATCGCGCAGGCGCGCGGTGATTTCCAGGCCGACGATTCCCGGCGTGGCTTGAGCTTCTTCGACGCCCGCGACACCCTCCAAAATTCCGCTGTGCGGAACGGGAATCATCATCACGCCTGACGCCTCCGGCTCGCGTTCGTCCTGCCAGCCGGGGATGTCAAGCGCGCGGCGAACGAGCAATTCTTCGAGGCCGATGCGCGCGGGGCCGAAACGCAGCGCGCGGGCACACAGGCCGCCGATCGGGCGCGGTTGAAGCTCAAGCGCCCAAGGACGATCACCTTCGACGCGGAATTCGGCGTGGAGCGGGCCGTCGGTGAGTCCGAGCGCGCGCACGGCATCCTGGGCGCAATCGCGAATCGCGTTTTGCGCCGCGAGCGGAAGGCGCGAAGGCGTGACGTATATCGTTTCCTCGAAAAACGGGCCTTCGAGCGGATCGGGTTTATCGAAAATCGCGAGCACGCGCAGATTTCCATCCACCAGCAAACCCTCGACGGCCACTTCCCTGCCCGGAACGTAGGATTCGACGAGCAGCCGATCGAGTCCCTCGCGATGGCCGGCGCGTACCGGCGGCGATTCCACCAGCGCGCGAATGCGATTCAGGGCGCGGTCGAAGCCCGCGGGATCGTCGGCGCGAATGACCCCCTGACTCGCCGCGAGAACGAGCGGTTTCAGGACGCAGGGGAAACGGACGCGAGAGAGAACTGCCGAGAGCGGATCGTCGAGCCGGAAATCGAAAAAAGACGGAACGGGAAGTCCGGCGGCAGCGAGCGTCTGGCGCTGGCGGAGTTTCGTCGCGCAATTTTCCACCGCCGAAACGGGATTTCCACGCAGCCCGAGCCGGCGCGCAGCGTGTGCCGCGGCGAGCGCGGGGTGGTCGCCCAGCGCCAGAATGGCGTCAAACGGCAATTTCGCTGAGAGACGAACGATTTTTTCGGCTGAATTTTCCGGATCTTCGAAATGAAGCGGAAGCGCGGCGTCACCCCAGGGATCGTCGAGGCGGCGGCAACGGTCAGTGCCGAAAAGGACTTCCGCGCCAACGCGGACGGCGGCATCGGCGAAGGCCTTCGTTTGATAGCCGAATTTGCTCGAAAGCAGCAGCAGGCGTTTCGGCTGGGCGGAAGCGGTCATGGCGGCGCGAATTCCAGCGTAGCACGCGGACATCGGTCACACGAAGGAATCGGCGTGATGGAGACTCTGTCGCGCTTTGCGGATGGGAGCCAACTGCTCGCCGGTCGGCTCGGCTCAACAGTACCAGGGTTCGGTGAGGAAAGGGATGGCGGCGCGCGAGAGACGCGGCGATTCGAACGCGGACGAAACGGGCGCGCGGCCAGCGGCAGCGAGCGCGGCGCCATGCGCGCGAACGACAATTTCCGATCGCGATACATTTTGCGAGCGGGAATTTTCCACGACGGCGGCGATTTCCTGTTGCAAGCGATCCACGCGAGGATCGGCGTGGCGCCAGGGATGGGTGAGCATTGCGGGATCGAACGGATCGAGCAGCTGCCGCATTTCTTCGAGTTCGAGCAGGCGCGAGCCGGCGGGAACGAGCAGGCGAATCGCAAGTTGGACGGGCGCGATGGTTTCGGCCAAATCGAGCGAGGCGAGCGTATCGAGCAGATCGAGATAGGAATCGAGCGTGGTCCATGGGGTGAAAGGGATAAAAGTCGGCTGGATCGCGAGGCCGACGCGGCGCATGAGCGCGACGACATCGAGAAAATCCGCGCGCGTGTGCCCTTTTTCGAGTTTTGCCAGCACCTGGTCGTCGAGCGATTCGACGGCCGTGGTGACGAAAAGGCAGCCGGTATCGCGGAGAACGGCGAGATTCGAAGCACGGGCGAGCAGATGCTCGACCTTGATCGTGACGTCGTAGCTGAGTTCGGGAAATTCGGCGTGAAGCGCGCGCACGATTTCGAGCGCGTGGCGCGGGCCGTTGAAAAAATCGGGATCGCCGAACGTGACGTGGCGGGCGCCGGCGCGCACCTGGCGGCGAACGTCTTCCAAAACGATTTCCGGCTGCACGATGCGAAACACGCCGTCGTAGACGGGAACGATCGGGCAATGGCGACAGCGATGCTTGCAGCCGCGGCTGGCTTCCGTGTAGCCCGAGACGAGTTCGCGGCCGTCGGGCAAACGAAGGTGGGCGTAACGATCGAGCGGAACGAGAAGAGAACGATCGGGGACGTGAAATTGCTGGCGAGCGAGAGAAATCAGCGGCTCGGACTGAACGGCATTGGGTTGCTCCGGCGGTTTCCGAATGGCCACCGACGTGGATGCTTCCGACGCCGAGATCCTTCGGGCCCCGATGGGGTGCATCGGGGCCCGAAGGATGACAGCGGTGCCACTCGCATCATGCGCCTCGCGTGAAATCGAGCCGGATTGTGAATTGCCGAGCCGATCGGCGAGATGGACCAGAGCGGATTCGAATTCGCCGCCAAGGATGGTCTGGGCGCCGAGACGGCGCAGCCAGGGTTCGTTGACCGGGGCGTAAAGACCGTAGAAACAGATGTGCGCGGCCGGATTCGCGCGGCGTACCGGCTCGACGAGTCCGGCGGCCAGTCGCGTGGCCGTGTGCATGGGAACGTAGAAAGCGATGAGATCCGCCCACCCCGCCGCTGATTCGTCGAACGGTTCCCGCGAAAGATCCAGGCAGCGGACTGCGTGGCCGGCCTGGCACAGCCACGCCGCGGGAGAAGCCAAGCCGAACGGTTGGCGGCCCAGTTCGTACGTGGAAATGAGGAGAACATTCATGGGCGAGAGCCCATTTTAGCAACGGGCCATGGAAATGGCGCACGATCGCTCGCGGCCGTGGAACAACCGAAAAACGGCCGCCTGGAAGGCGGCGCTACAACAAACAGCACGGAGGAACGGCAGGGGCACGGTGCATGCCGCCAATCAGCGGCAAGCCGGGCGTGCCCCTGCCAGCCTAGATAAGATGCGGCCTGCGCTATAGCACCGTCACCGTGACCGACTGGTTGCCGTTTGCCGCCGCGGGCGACGTGGGGATCGTGACCGTGTAGTTGCCAGCCGGCGTGCCCGTGGTCGTGGGAGGGGCCGAGCCTCCACCGCCGCAGGCGCTTTGGAAGATCAGCATGCCGGCGAGCAAAGCGAAGCCGAGCGCGGCTAGGACGCTGGCGCGGAGCGGCACCGGGCTGAGGCCCGTAGCCGCGCCGGCTCGCGCGCGACGCGCGACGTTACGCCGCATCAGCAGGAAAACGCCGACTGACGCGGCGGCAATCAGCACCGCGAGCCAACCGATGGGCGGGGCACCGAACGGCGCGCCAGGCGGCAACGCGCCATTCGAGACGGTATTGATGGTTACGGCCACCGAGGCCGAGCTGCTTCCGCTCAGGTTAACGCTGCTCGAGGAATAGGTGCAGGTGATGGTCGAATTGTTTGCCGAATTGGTGCACGGCTGCATCGTGACCGTTCCGCTGGGGCTGCCGGATTGCGGCGTGAGCGTGAGCGTGTCCGAAGAGGACGAACCGGGAGAAACGGAAGCGGGATTGGGAGTCGAGGCGCTGGCGGTGAACGCCACGTTTGAAACGGCGCCAACGCTCGCGTTGAACACCAACTTGCCACCGTCGGCCAGAAGACTAGTAAGGCTGCCGCTGCCATTGAGAATCGGCACGCCGAACGTGGAGACCATGATGTAGTAAGTGGTGCCGCCGTTGAGGCTGAGATTGGAAATCTGGGAAACGCGGTTCACGCCGAGAGAAATATCGTCGTTGCAGGCGACGCTGGTCAGGTTGTTGATCGAAGAACCCGACCAGACGGAGAGAATCGTGTCGTAGGTGCTGCCAATCGTATCGAATTCGGCGGTCACGCTGCCTGACGGCGTGTAAGAAAACCAGACGGCATTGGCGTCGCCATTATCCGGGACACCGGAACTGCTGAGGGGCGCGCCATCGCCACAGTAGTTATCGGTGGATACATTCGCCAGGTTGGGCCCGGGCGCCGACCCGCCGTTGGCGTACGCCGTGTCTTCGGTGACGCTGAACGAGGAACTATTGATGGAGGTCGCCGTACTGAAATTCGCGTTGGATGGCGTGGCGCCGGTGACGGTGAGCAGGCAGCCGGGCGTAGTCATTCCGGCGCATGCGGTGCCGTAAGGAGACGCAGCCGCGATCAGGTTCGGGTTCGAGGACCCGCCGCCGGGCGCGGGGTTGATGGCGTTGACGAAGAATATGCCGCCATATTGCAGGCAAGCGGCGGTGATATTGGCGGTGAGTTGGGCGCTCGTAGCGCTGGCGGCGGCGATCGGGTTGCAGGCGTAATTGCCGAGTTCGGTTTGCAAGCCAACCGTCGAATTCGAGGCGAAGCCCGTGCCGGAGAGCGTCATCGCGAGCGAATTATTGGCTGTGCCGGTGACGGGACTGATGGTGTTGACGGTGGGTGTAGTTGACGTGACGGTGAACTCGAGCGTGTTGGTGGTGTTCGGCGTCTGAGTGGAATCGGAGACGCTGACCTCGGCGACGCCTCCGAGCGCAATACAGGCGGCGGGAACGCTGGCGGTGATCTGCGTGGCGGACTGGCCGATGATCGTCGTCTCCGAACCTTCGCTCGTGACGCTCACCGTGCAGCCGGAAGGAGTTGAACCGCCGACCGTCCAGTTCACGGTCGAACCGGAGGTAAAGCCCTGGCCCACCAGATTCATGGTGAAGGCAGGACCGCCGGCGTTGGCGGAAGCGGGTGAAAGCGTACCGAGCGAGAACGCCGACTGATCGCCGAGCGCGAGCGCCCACACGCTGCGGCCGTGCGTGCCGGCGAGGAGGGTGCGCGAAGCGTCGTTGAGCGAAAGCGAAAGCACGGCGGAATTGGGCAAACCCGAGCCGAGCGGCTGCCAGCAGCCGCCGGTGTAGGCGGGCGCGGAGCCTTGCAATTCACCAACGTAGACGCCGACGTCGGTGCCGACGAAAAGCTGTCCGGGTTTGTCGGGATCCACAACGATGGAGTTGACGGGAATATTCGGCAGATTGCCGGTGCCCGTGACGCAGGCCGCAGCCGAGCTGACGTCCGTCCACGTGACGGTGGGCGTTCCACTAGCGTTGGCAACCAAGCCGTAGAAGACGTGGCCGGGCGCGATCGGAACGGTGCTACCGTTGACCTGGAAATTACCGGAGAAACCGGAATAGGTGGCGTAGAGGTTGCCGGAGCCGTCCATCGCGACCTGAGTGACGGCGGAGGGTGGAAGCGTCGAGGAGCCCGAAGAACCGACGACCGTGGTGGATGGATTCCCCACTTCGGTCCAGGTGGAACTGGTGCCCTGAGTCGCATTCGTGCTCAGGTACAGGTCAGCGGCGTTGCTACCCGTCGCGACTTCGTTGGAATTCTTCGGCGCGACACCGATCGTCGTGAGGGCGCAATAGCCGGAGTTCGTGGCGCAGAAGGAGCTGACCCCGGAGTTGCTTGAGTTGTCGCCGGAAAGGTCAGGCGAGATTTCGTTCCAGCTCACCGCGCCGTCGGTCGTCTGATAGACGTAGATGGTGCCGAAATAGAGGGTCTGGGCGTCGCCGGTCGAGCCGGTGGCTTCGGGATCGATGGCGAGCGGGGTGATGAAATTGCCGTTGTCGGAAAGATTGATTCCGTTCGAAGCGCTGAAGAAGGTGGTGGTGCCAGCGGTCGCCGAATCATCGGCGCTGCCATTCTGGAGCGATTCGAGCACGCCGCCGATCACGCCGGGAATGTAGGCGCATTCGGTGTAGACGGTGCTGGGAATCAGCGGGTCCACGAGCGTCACGGCGCCGTCACCGCAGGAGAGCGTGTTGTCCCAACTCAGCGGGAGCGTGGAAACGCTTTGCTGGCCGAAAACCTGGGTGCCGTTGTCCTGGGAGCCGAGGAAACTTCGATAGGTCCAGCCGCCGGGATCGTTCGAGACACCTGGGTAGACCTGGGTCAGCGCGAGGGTCGAATTGAGATCGGTCCACACCTGTGTGGAAGTTGGCGATTCCGGGGTGGTGTTGTACCACGCGCCGCCGTCGGTGCCGACGTACACCATATCGTTGGAATCGCCGGGAGGGGTGAAGGCGAAGGCGTGGGTGTCCACGTGAAGGCCGGTGAAGCAGTTGGTGCAGGAATTATTGGAAATGTCGGTCCAGGTGCTGCCGCCGTTGGTGGAGGCGATGACGGTTGCGCCGTAGCTGCTGTTGGGAGCGGCGCCACCGGCGTAAATCACATTCTGGTTGCGCGGGTCGATGGTGATCGGAATGTCGTAGAAGCACTGGTTATTGCAGAATCCTCCGGAAGAGGTTACCAGCGAGCTGTTTGGGTCTGACTGAGACCACGAGCTGCCGCCGTTCGTGCTCTTGAAGACGCCGAGCAGGGTGCTGGAGTCGTTGGAGGCAGTGGCGATGGCGGCGAAAATCTCGTCGCTCGAAGCGCTGCTACCGGAATAGACCGAAATCGAGATGCGGCCCATCGCCGATTGCCCGCCGGCGAGATTGTTCAGGCCGCCGAGGTTGGTGAAAGTGGGCGCGGGGCTGGTGCATGAACTGATCGGGGTCGACGACGAGTAGACGCCGTTGAGGTTACCGCTGCCGTCCGTATTGCCGATGGCGGCGTAGCCAACGCCGGCGCTATCGAAGGCCACGCCGGTGGCCACTTCCTGCGTGACACTGGGCGCGACGTGCGTCCAACTCACGCCGGCATTCTGGGAACACCATATTCCTGAAGGTAAGACCGACTGATAGCCTTGCACGGCAGCGAGCATGATAGACGGATTTTGAGGATCCACAGCCAGACCGCCGATGTACGGACCGCCGGAATCGGGTGTGAGCGGCTGGGACTGGGCGTTAAAGGCGCCGAGGGTCTGGTCCGGCGTGCAGGAGTAGGTCGAGCCGTTGGTGGTGGTGCAGGTCAGGACGCCCGCGCCGTAGTAGCTGTCGTAGGAGAAATTTTCTTCGCCCGTGCCTACGTACACGGTCTTTGAAACCGTGCCAACGCACCCAGCGCCACCAGGCGTTGAGGGCGGAACGGCGAGGGAACCGATGGCCAGCGATGGCGCGCCGTCGGTGAGCGGGGTCCAGGTGGTGCCGGCATTGGTGGTGAGCCAGAGGCCGCCCTGCGCGCCGCCGAGGAAAACCGTGTGACCGGTGGAATCGCAGGGATCAACCACGAGCGCGGTGACGCGGCCGGAGACGTAAGGCTGGAAAAAGTAGTCGTTCGAGGGCTGAGGGCCGATCGGCGCCCACGTGGCGGCGGTATTCACGACGCCGGCGGCGAGGGCTGCGGCGGCGGCGCGCTTGACGTAATCGGCGCCGAATTTCTGCTGGAAAAGGCTGTCGCGTTGCTGTCTTGCGGCGAGGAATTGCTGCCAAGCCCGCTGGCGGGCGCCGGCGGGGATGCGTGGCAAAGGATAGGCGCGCTGGCGGTAGAACCAGTTTTCGCGGGCGCGGATGATTTGGGCGTCGTCTTCCCCGCGTTTGCCCTTCCGGGTAAACGACGAAGAAAACATGCCGCGCTTTTGCGCGTAGGCGACCAGCACCAAGGCCGATGCGGCAAGGGCGGAAAGAGAAAGCACGATGTGCCGGAACTTCACATGGACCTCCTGAACTGCTGGCAAATTTCGATCACCCGAGTCCCCGCCGCAAAACAAGCCATTTTATGATAGCCGGAAGAATGGGCGCCAATCGAAGGCCATGGCGCCTGCTACGTGCTCGCCCTGAAAATTCACTCCCCGCCGCCAGGTCCGGCAGGCACGCTACGCCATGAGATGCAAGCCAGTAGCAGCGGGTTGTGAGTCTGGCATACTATAAACACGGCCACGGGGAAATGGTTGCGATGCCCACCTTGAAAGACATCCTGGAGGAGAGAACCCGAGAGGCGGAGCTGTACGAACGGCTGGAACGCGATTGGGTGCGCTGCCACGCCTGCGGGCACCAGTGCCGGATTCCGTCCGGGCAATTGGGCGTTTGCAAGGTCCGATTCAACCGCGAAGGACGGCTGATGGCGCCGTGGGGGTACGTGGCGGGGCTCCAATGCGACCCCATCGAAAAAAAACCCTTCCATCACGCCTGGCCCGGGTCGCTGGCCTTCAGTTTCGGGATGCTGGGCTGCGATTTGCATTGCGGCTATTGCCAGAACTGGGTCACTTCGCAGGCACTGCGCGATCCCGCGGCGCTGGCGCGGCCGGAACGGATCGAGCCGGAAACGATCGCGGCGGAGGCTGTTGCGCGAGGCGCGCGGGTGGTGGTGAGCACGTACAACGAACCGCTCATCACGAGCGAATGGGCGGTTGCGGTGTTTCGGGAGGCGCGAGCGGCGGGACTCGCCACCGGGTTCGTTTCGAATGGCAACGCCACCGAGCGCGTGCTGGATTACCTGGCGCCGTGGCTGGATCTCTATAAGGTGGATTTGAAGAGCTTCGACGAGCGGCATTACCGCGAACTGGGCGGGCGGCTGGGACCGATTCTGGAGGGAATTCGCGGAATCCACAATCGCGGATTGTGGCTGGAAGTGGTGACGCTGGTAATTCCCGGATTCAACGACTCAGACCAGGAACTGGGGCGGATGGCGGAATTTCTGGCCAGCGTTTCGCCGGATATTCCGTGGCACGTCACCGCATTTCATCAGGACTACAAGATGACGAGCCCGAAGGATACCCCACCGGAAACTTTGCTACGCGCCGCGGAGATGGGGAGAAAATCGGGGTTGCGCTACGTCTATGCGGGAAATCTGCCGGGTTGCGTGGGCGAAGGCGAAAATACGCATTGCCCGCATTGCCGGGCGCTGCTCGTCGAGCGGCATGGATACCGGATCGCCGGTTACCACCTTTCGGCCGACGGGCGCTGCCCCGGGTGCGGCACCGCCATTGCGGGACGCTGGGACGCGAGATTTGGCGGACAGATCACCGACCGGCCAATGGCGGCGCAGTGGGGCGCGGGAAGCAGAGCGCTCCGCATTTTTTCTTCCTGACGGCATCGGAATGGGGGCCGGGAAAGGAACCTGAGTGAAAAGGAAGCGAATGGCCCGCATCGGCGGCGCAGTGACGTTGGTAGCGGCCGCCGGGGCGATTTTTCTGGCGTGCGGGGGAAAAACATCGGCGGCCCGCGACGCGGGACCGCGGAAAGGAGCGGCAATGGGATTCGCGATCGAAAGCACCGCGTGGCGCGCGGGGGAAACCATCCCGAAGAAATTCACTTGCGACGGGGCGGACGTTTCGCCGCCGCTGGAATGGAAATCGGCGCCGGCGGGAACGCAGAGTTTCAGCCTGGTGGCGGAGGATCCCGACGCGCCGTCAGGCCTATTCACGCATTGGATGATCTACGATCTGCCGGCAAACGCCACTTCGCTCGCGGAAAATCAGCCGCGGCAGAAGGAACTCGGGAACGGGGCGCGACAGGGGCGAAACAGCTTCGGTAAGGTCGGCTATGGAGGGCCCTGTCCGCCGCCGGGTCCGGCGCATCGCTACTTTTTCCGGCTGTACGCGCTCAATGGCAAACTCGAGTTGGCGCCAGGAGCGAGCCGTGAGCAATTCAACCGCGCAATTGCCGGACATATTCTGGCCCAGGCGGAATACATGGGCCGGTATGGGCGGCGCTGAACCGGTCGGCGTTGGCGCGCCGTGAATCGCCACAAACCAAAGGCAAGACGGCCAAATATTAGAGACCAAGAGGCCCCCCGGTGGGACCGTGTTTCTTGCGACACCGGACGAACGAGGCCATTCCCTCCGACCTCTGTTTTTGATAGAAGAATGTGGGGAAAGCGGAACTCATCCGCTACGGCTTGGCCTCGGACCAGAGAATGCGAGTTGGCTTTTCGCGGGCAGAGGAAACAAGATCCAGTTAGTCGGAAGGTAAGGTCATGAGGCGGCATGGCCATGCGGGGGAGACGAAGAGCGCTCGGTTGGTGAACCCGAAGGACGGGAAGGGCGCGCTTCGCAGGCGCACGGTGCATACGGCCGCCCCAGTGGGAACGGAGGGCGGTGTTGGGGACGCTTTGGCATGATCTGAAACACGGGGCGAGGCTGCTGGGCCGAAACCCGGGTTTCGCGATCGTTGCTGTCGTTACGCTCGCGCTCGGAATCGGCGGTTCCACGGCCATTTTCAGCGTGGTGGATGGCGTGTTGCTGCGTCCGCTTCCCTATCCCCATCCCAACCAAATCGTTCGCGTCTACGACGTGACGGACCGCGGCGACCACGTGCGGCTGTCGGATCCCAATTTTCAGGATTACCAGCGGCAGATCGGCGATTTCGACGCCGTCGCCGAATACAACGACGATCTGGAACCGGTGATCGGCGGCAGCGAACCGGCGATGGTGACGGTGGCCGCGGTGACGCACGGCTTTTTCCAGGTGATGGGCGTGCATCCGATGCTCGGCCGCGAGTTTGCGCCGAGCGAGCTTCACCTGGGCGCGAATCCGGTGACGGTGGTGAGCTACGGGTTCTGGAAGCGGTACCTGGGTGGCCGAACCGATTTTTCCGCGCGGGATCTGAGCATTTCCGGGCACTTGGTGACGATCGTCGGAGTGATGCCGCGCGGATTCAATTTTCCCGGAAATACCGACCTGTGGTTTCCGCGGGAGATTTTCCCGACAACCACAAACCGCATGGCGCACCTATGGGCAGGAATCGCGCGCGTGAACGAAGGGACTTCGATGGAGGCGGCGCAGGCGCAAGCGAGCGCGGTGGCCGTGCGGCTGAAGCAAAGATACGGCGATGGCACGGACGTGCGCGACATCCGACTCGAGAAACTCTCCCAGGTGCTAGTGGGCTCGACGCGGCCGGCGCTGCTGATCCTGCTGGGCGCGGTGGGATTGCTGCTGCTGGTGGCGTGCGCGAACGTGGCGAACCTGCTGCTGGCGCAGGCGGCGAGGCGGCAGCGCGAATTAGCCGTGCGCGTAGCGATTGGAGCGAGCCGAAGGCAACTCATCGCGCAGTTCGTCTCCGAAACGCTGTTGCTATCGGTGACGGGGAGCCTGCTGGGACTTCCCGTGGCGATTGCGGGCGTGCGCGCACTCGTGACGCTCGAGCCGGGGCGGCTGCCGCGCGCGAACGAAGTCGGGCTGCATCCAGAAGTTTTGGCCTTTGCCGCGGGCGTCGCGCTGGCGGTCGCGCTGGCGCTCGGACTCATCACGGCGCTGCGCGCGTGCTCGGCCGATATTCAGGAAAATCTGAAAGGAAGCGACCGGACGCAAAGCGGCGGGACGTCAAGTCACCGGCTGCGGCTGGTGCTGATGGGCGCGCAAATCGCGGTGACGCTGGTGTTGCTGGCAGGCGCCGGTTTGTTGGGGCGCAGCCTGTTCGAACTGCTCGAGGTGCATCCGGGCTTTCGCACGCGGAACATCGTGACGATGGACCTCTTGCAAGTGTGGCCGGAAACACCGCGGGAAAAAACGCACCTGGTCGAAGTGCTCGACGGTCTGATCGAGCGGCTTCGCGCCGTGCCCGGCATCGAGCACGTTGGCCTGGTGAGCGCGCTGCCGCTCACGGGACTGGGGCCGAGCGGGCACTACCTGGTGGTGGACAGCACGCAGACGTTCGCGAATTTTCAGCAACTCACACAAACCTACATGGCCGAGCGCCACGATCCTTCGCGGGTGGGTTATGCCGAATATCTGGTGACGAGCGCGGGCTATTTCCATGCGATGAACATACCGCTGCTCGAAGGCCGGCTGTTCCAGCCGAGCGATGGTCCGAACACGCAGAGCGTCGCGGTGGTCAGCCAGGCCTTTGCGGAACGGCAATGGCCGGGGCAGAATCCGCTGGGGAAAATGGTGGAATTCGGATATATGGACGACGATTTGCGGCCGTTCACCATCGTTGGGGTGGTGGGCGATATCCACGACCGCAGCCTGGATTCGGCGGTGACGCCGATTTTTTATTCGGATTACCGGCAACGCGCGGCCAACAATTTCCACGTGGTGATGGAAACGACGCGGCCGACGGCGGAAATCGTACCGCTGGCGCGCGAAATCGAGCATTCGATCGATCCGGGGCTGCCGGTGCAGTTCGGCACGATGGAGCAGATCGTTTCGCAATCGGTATCGAGCCGGAAATTCAATCTGCTGTTGCTGGCCGCGTTTGCTCTGACGGCGCTGATTGTGGCGTTGATGGGCGTTTACGGCGTTGGCTCGTATCTGGTCTCGCAACGAACGAAGGAAATCGGCATACGAATGGCGCTCGGAGCGGAAACGCGGGACGTGGTGCGAATGATCGCAGGCGAAGGATTGCGAGTGATTCTGGTGGGCGCGGCCGTAGGCGCGGCGGGAGCAATTGCTTTCGCTCGCGTGCTGCGAACGCTTCTATTTGGCGTCGGGCCGTTCGATCCGCTGACGCTCGGGGCGGTGGTGCTGTTGCTGGTGGCCGCGGGTTTGGCGGCGTGCTACGTGCCGGCGCGGCGCGCTGCGCGCGTGGATCCCGTGGCGGCGCTAAGGGAACAATAGCCGGGCCGCGACGCGCGCCAGGTCGAGGGCTTCCCTCTCTCTCGATTCCTTTCTGACCGCTCTTCAGTTGAAAATTCCAGCTGGATGCGATGAAATTCCCCGCATGCGCGTAAGCATAGGCGCCTGCGCGCTTTCGCGGGAACTCGCGACCGTCCGGAAACGTATCTTTCAGGGACTGGATGGCGCACGAAGCGTTACCCAACGTGGAGACGGAATCATGGAAAAGTTTTGGCACGATCTGCGTCACGGCGCGCGAATGCTGGCGCGCAGCCCGGGATTCACCGCGCTCGCGGTGATGACGCTGGCGCTGGGCATCGGCGGCTCGACGGCGATCTTCAGCGTGGTCTATGGCGTGCTGCTTCGACCGCTTCCCTACCCTAACGCCGAAAAAATCGTGCGGGTTTACGAAGTCACCGCGCGCGGCAACCACATCGCGTTTTCCGACCCCGATTTCGAAGACCTCGAGCGGCAAGATGGCAGTTTCGCGCATCTGGCGGAATTCAATTACGACCAGGAGCCGGTGAGCGGGGACGTTGAGCCGGCCCTTGCGTGGGTCGCGACGGTTTCGCGCGGATTCTTCCGGACGATGGGAACGAGGCCGTTTGCCGGCAGCGGATTTCCCGCCGATCAATTGCACGTGGGCGGGGCGCCGGTGGCGCTGGTGAGCTACGCGTTCTGGAAACAGGCGCTCGGCGGAACGCCGGATTTCACGTCGAAACATCTGATTCTCGAAAACCATCTGGTTTCGATCGTCGGGGTAATGCCGAGAGGATTCGCGTTTCCCGGAACGGCGCAAATCTGGCTGCCACGCGAGCAATATCCGGTGGATCCTTATCGCACCGGCCACAACTGGCCGGTGATCGGGCGGCTGAAAGACGGCGTATCGCTGGACGCGGCCCGGGCGCAGGCGACGACGATCGCCGAGCGGCTGAAGCAAAAATACGGAGGCCACGAGGACATGGTGAACGCGGCGATCGTGCCGCTGGCCGAACAGATGGTGAGCAACGCGCGGCAAGCACTGCTGATTCTGCTGGGCGCGGTGGGATTGCTGCTTCTCGTGGCATGCGCGAACGTGGCGAACCTGCTGCTGGCACAGGCGGCCGGGCGGCAACGCGAACTGGCGGTGCGCGTGGCGCTGGGAGCGAGCCGCGGAAGACTGACGGGACAATTCGTGGCGGAAACCTTGCTGCTTGCGCTCGGCGGCGGCGTGATCGGATTGCCGCTGGCGTTTTCGGGCGTGCGAGCTCTGCTGGCGCTCGAGCCGGGACGATTGCCGCGCGCCGAGGGGGTAGGCGTGCATCCGGCGGTGATTGCGTTTGCGTGCGCGCTGGCGGCGGTGACAGCAGTGGGGCTGGGAGTATTCACGGCGCTGCGGGCGTTTCGCGGCGAATTGCAGGAAAGCCTGAAAGACAGCGGTAGAACGCAGACCGGCTCGGCGTCGAGCCATCGCGCAAGGATGGTGCTCATGGGCGCGCAGGTGGGCGTAACGCTGATGCTGCTCATCGGCGCGGGGCTTCTGGCACGCAGCTTTTTCCGGCTGCTCGATGTGAATCCCGGTTTCCGCACGAGCCACATCATCACGATGGATCTGCCGAACGTCGGCCTGGACGTGAACCCGCTGAAACCGAAGCCCGGCGACAAAGCGCTCATCGCCGACCAGGTGGAGAAGTTCGAGCAGTTGCTCGCGCGATTGCGCGCGATTCCGGGCGTCGAGCACGTGGGCACAGTCAACGCGCCTCCCTTCACCGGTCCGGGCAGCGACGGCGGATTTCTGGTGATGAGCGGAAACGAGAAATTTACCAGCCTCGCGGAGCTGGCAAAAGCGATGGATACGCTCCAGGGAGACCACTCGCGGATGGGCCATGCGGATTATTCGGTGGCGAGCGCGGGCTATTTTCGCGCGATGGGCATTCCGCTCGAACGCGGGCGGCTCTTCGAGCAGCGGGACGGTCCGGGCGCGCCGGAAGTCGCGGTGATCAGCCAGTCGCTCGCCGATTCGCAATGGCCGGGAAAGGATCCGATCGGGAAAATAATCAATTTCGGCGGCATCGATGCCGACGTGAACCCGATTACGATCGTTGGAGTCGTGGGTGACGTGCACGACCGCGGACTCGACGTCAAACCCAGCCCGACCGTCTACGTGGATTACCGGCAGCGGCCGCTGGGCATCCACGATTTCACGGTGGTGGTGGAAACGCGCGAAACGCCGAACCAGTTGGTTCCCTCGATCCGCGCGATCGAGCACGGATTGTGGCCCAACGTGCCGGCGCAGTTCAGCACGATCGAACGGGCGCTTTCGGCTTCGCTGGTGGATCGAAAGTTCAATCTGGTTTTGCTGGGCGCGTTTGCGCTGATGGCGCTGCTGGTGGCGCTTTTGGGCGTTTACGGCGTGGGATCGTATCTGGTTTCGCAGCGAACGAAGGAAATCGGCATCCGAATGGCGCTCGGAGCGGAATCGGGCACGGTGGTGCGGATGATCGCCGGGCAGGGACTGCGCGTGATTCTGGTGGGCGCGGCAGCTGGTGTTGCAGCAGCTCTTGCGCTTGCCCGCGTACTCGGAAGCTTGCTCTTTGGTGTGAGCCCGGCCGATCCGGTGACGTTCCTGGGCGCGCTTGGGCTCGTGGTGCTGGCGGGACTTGCCGCGTGCTACGTTCCCGCGCGGCGCGCCGCCCGCGTGGACCCCATCGCCGCGCTGCGCGAACAGTAACCCGCGCCGGCGTGTTCGGCTGCGTTGCGGGCGAAATCGTTTCGCGTGGAAGGGTGTCACACCCGGTCGAGCAAAAAATCCGGTAAATGGTTTTGTTTCAGCGAGATAACTTTTCCAGGGTGTCATTTTTTGGGCCTCTTTTGGGTGGGAGGCGGCGGCTGAATTGCGGGTTGCGGCCCTCCTCGCGCGGGCGAACCGGATTCCTCTCCATGCAAGCCTCGGCATGTGGTGGTTCCCCTTCGCGCGGATAAAGGGCCGCTGTTTTTCCGCGTGCGATAGGATTTTCGCGCGATGCGATTGCGAGCGCGAGGGGTGGTTCTACGTAATGAGGCGAGAAAAATTCCGGCGGATCGGGGTAGGCTCCGGTTTACCACGTCAAGCGCTGGGGAAAATTCAACCGGAACTATGGGGATTTTTGCACCGGCACCGACAATAACCTCGCGGCGTGCTCCGACAGCGGCTGAGTGCCATGAGCTGCTTACGCTCCCACTCTGAAAGGACCAGCTTGGGCGCGGCGGGAAGAGGCATGCCTCAGCATGCATCCCTTCAAAGTATTCGTTCACATATTCACGATACGGTAGATTAGGCTTTCGGGCGCGGGCTCAAAAAGGGAATTGGGATCCTGCATGGGGCGTTGAGCAGAGATCGTTCCGTCCGCCTATACTGTTAATAGAAGGTTTTGCAGACAGGATGGTTCAGGCAGGCGACATTGGGACTCATTTTATGACCACAGATCCGATAATCATTCAGGGAGGCATGGGGGCAGGCGTCTCGAATTGGCGGCTGGCTCGGGCGGTGTCGGAAGCGGGCCAACTCGGCGTTGTTTCCGGGACGGCGCTGGAACTGATTTTTGCCCGGCGGCTGGAACAGGGCGACCCGGGCGGCCACATGCGGCGAGGTCTGGACCATTTTCCTTTCCCGGAGATGGCCGAACGCGCCTGGCGGACCTATTACACTTGCGGAGGCAAGTCGGAGAACGCGTCCTACAAGACGCTGCCGACGCACGCGAAAGACGGGCCTCGCGAATTAGCAGAGCTTTGCATCGTCGCAAACTTCGTGGAGGTATATCTGGCGCGCGAAGGGCACGGGAATCCGGTGGGAATCAACTATCTGGAAAAAATTCAGATTCCACACTTGCCTTCACTCTACGGGGCGATGCTGGGGGGAGTGGGATACGTGATGATGGGCGCCGGGGTTCCGCTGAAGATTCCGGGCGTGCTGGACCTGTTCGTCCATCATGGGCCGGCGGTCTATCCGCTGCACGTGGTGGGAGCGCGGGAAGACGCGGATACGACGATGAGGTTCGTTCCGCGGGAATACATGGAGCGTGACCTGCCGGCGCTGACACGGCCGAAATTCTTGGCCATCATCTCGTCGAATACCCTGGCGACAACCATGGTGCGAAGAGCCAGTGGCAAGGTGGATGGATTTATCGTCGAGGGACCGACCGCCGGGGGACACAACGCCCCGCCGCGCGGGAAGCTGCAACTGGACGAAGCGGGCGAGCCGGTCTATGGGGAACGCGACAGGGTTGACCTGGAGAAGATACGAGAGTTGGGGTTGCCCTTCTGGCTGGCGGGAGGATGCGGGTCGCCGGAAAAACTGCGCGAGGCGCTGGCGGCCGGGGCCGCGGGAGTTCAAGTGGGAACGGCGTTCGCCTACTGTGCGGAATCGGGATTGCGGGACGACTACAAGCGAGCGCTATTGAAGAAGATTGTTCGTGGGGACGCGCGAGTATCGAACGATCCGGTGGCGTCTCCTACGGGTTTCCCGTTCAAGATCGCGCATTTGGAGGGCACGATATCCGAGGAAGAAGTCTATCTGGCCAGGCCGCGCATCTGCGATCTGGGGTATCTGCGCGAGGCGTACATGGCGGCCGAGGGGACGATCGATTACCGGTGTCCAGCGGAGCCTGTTTCGCTCTACGTTGCAAAGGGCGGGAAGGTGGAAAACACGGTGGGGCGGAGATGTTTGTGCAACGCGCTGCTGGCGACCATCGGACATCCGCAGGTGCGAAACAAGAAGTACGTTGAGGAGGGACTTGTGACCTCCGGTAGCGACTTGAGCGGAATGACGCGGTTTCTGCCAGCCGATGGAGAGAACTATACCGCCGCAGACGTGGTGCGAAAGCTGATCAACGGCTGATGGGCGGCGGAAAATAGAAATCATGCTCGACCGGGAAACGCGACGAGGCCCGGGCGGTTTCCAGCACTGACAGCGACAGGCAGTCCGGCGCTTCCTCAGGTTTTCACACCCAGTCCAAAAAACAGGGGAGTCCCATCTTCCGGCTTGCGGATGATGCCGAGGTGAATCGCGATTTGAAGGCGTAGCATTCGATCATTGTGGAAACAAGACAGAGCGCAGTTCAAGCCGGCGAGGCATTGCGCCAGGCGCAGCGCCAAAAGAGTGGCCGTAAGAGCGAACGGAGGAACAAGAGGTAGCCATAGTGGGCCGGGAAGTACCCTTGTCCGAAGGTGGGGCGGTTGCGAGGGCGGAGCCGCGAGTTTTCCGCGTGTGGGCTGGGCGAGCGGGGTGTGACCTAGGTCATCGGCAGGGGATGGACGTCGCGCCAGACTGCGTAAGAAGGAGGTGCGGAAATGGCGCAACCGACAGCGATTTTGCGGAAAGAACATGAGGCGATCGAGCGGATGCTCGCCGCGGCGGAACAACTGGCCGGGAAACTGGAGCGGGGAGAAACGGTGCGCGGGCCATTGCTCGAAGAAATCAGCGAATTCTTCGCGGTTTTCGTGGATAAATGCCATCACGGGAAGGAAGAGGAATTCCTGTTTCCCACGCTCGAGAAAAAAGGGATGCCGGTGGATGGAGGGCCGATCGGCGTGATGCTCCACGAGCATGAAGAGGGACGAGCATTGGCGCGGCGGCTGGCGGAACGGGCGAAAGCTTATGGCGCGGGCGACGCGGCTGCGGGAAAAGAATGGGCCGCGGCGGCTCGGCGGCACGCGAGGCTGCTCCGCGAGCACATACAGAAGGAAAATATCGTGCTGTTTCCGATGGCCGAAGGATTGCTTTCGCCGGCGGAAGAGGACGCGATGACGGCGAATTTCGAGCGGATGGAAGAGGAAAAAATCGGCCACGGAACGCACGAACGGTTGCACGCGCGGATGGGGGAAATCGTGAAGGAAGCGGCGGGAGCAGCGGCGCGCGGGGCGTAAAGGGTGCTTCCGGTCTTGACGGATCGGCGCGTTGCGGGCTGCCGGCTGCTCCGATGAAAGGCATCGGACTGCAGAGAGCGCAGATGCCAGCGCTGCGACATGGAAAGCGTGAGTGGATTGTGTCCGGTAACGGTGGTTCGTGGCAGAAGTAGATTGGCCCTGGCTGAGGCGGAACGGGCGAGAACCCCTTCGTAGCAGCGGGATCCTTCGCTTCGCTCAGGATGACAGCCTCTTGTTGAAGCGATCGGGATCCCTCCCGACTGAAAGCGTCGGGACTCCCGCCGGGCGTCGCTAAGGCTTCGCGCAGGAGGACGGGCTTTCAGGCTAGGCGGTTTGGGATTCTTCTTCGAGGGCGCGGCGGTCGGTAACGAGGATTTTGCGGCCTTCGACGCGAATCACGCCGGTGGATTGGAAACGGCTGAGGTTACGCGAAACGAGTTCGCGCACGGTGCCGATCTGCGAAGCCAGTTCCTGATGCGTCCACGGGAGATCGAATTCCACTCCGCGCGGCGTCGCGCGGCCGCGCGATTGCGCTTCGCGGAGCAGGAGGGCGGCCAGGCGCTGGCGAACGGTGGTGAAGGAAAGCTCCTCGACCATGGCCACGAGGCGCCGCAGGCGCGCGCCAACGACGCGGAGCAATTTCAGCGCGACTTCCGGATGATCGAGGCAGAGCTGGCGAACGTCGTCCTTGCGCACTTCGAGAACGGACGATTCCGCGACGGCTGAGCCCGAAGCGGGATACGGGCCGCCATCGAAAACGGGGAGCTCAGCGACCGTGCTTCCCGGGCCGGCGATCAGCAGGACCTGCTCGCGGCCGTCGGCGGACGTTTTGAAGACCTTTACCTGGCCGGATTGGACGATGTAGAGACCACGGCAGGGCTCGCCTTCCGAGAAAATCATTTCGCCGGCATCGCAGCGGCGAGCAACAGCGCGCTGCGCAAGAAATTCCAGTTCCGAAGCGGAAAGATCGGCGAAAAGAGGAACGCGGCGGAGCGTTTCGAGAGCGGAAGCAGTCTGGTTCATCGCCGCCTATTGTAGGACAGCGGCGAGTAATCACATACAGAGGCCGGCGCGGCCGACTCGCGCGACGCAGCCGTCTCCGGGTCGCGCCGTGACAGCTGCTTTACGGACGGCTGCGTCATCTGCAGCCGATCGCCTTTCCCTCGTAAACCTTGCCAGTCTGGTCGCTGAAGAAGACGGGCAGGCACTTCATCTCGGTCGAGGTACTGGCGCCGTGCACGGATGCCTGGTATTCCTTTCCATCGGGTGAGGTATCGACGTAGAAATTCCATCGCCAGTTCCTGATTTCGCCAATCCCAAATCTTCTGGCCAGCCCCCGCATTGCGCCGTTCATTGCTCCCGAGCGGTATAGATCCATGGTTGCCTCGTAGCTTCCGTGCACCTCGTGGTAGGCCTTCTCCTGGGCGTCGAGCGCGCGGGTGAACGACAGGCCGATCGCTTGCCACTGCTGCACGGCCCGGGACTGGTTCTGCGGGCCGCGACTCTGGGGTGTCGCCTGAGCCGCGGCACTAGCCGAGGGCGGGTGCGCCGCAGCCGGGTCCCGGCCGAGAAAAACAAGAAGAGACGAAAAAAGCACCAGAAGTGCGAGGGGCAAAACTCTGGACATGGGGTGGCCCTCCGGGTGCGCCGGACCCAGCAGCTTCGTGACCCCTAAGGGCAAGTCCCGCGTCACAAATTGTGCGGGGTGGCGCAAAGTGACGTTCCATTGCGCGGTCAAGCCACAAACGACCGCGGCCAGACACTGCGACGACACTTACGTGTGTATACCCCAGGAGGTCAACAAGTCAATGGAGCAGCGGACATCTCTGCAGGGTTTCAGCTCCGCGGCCCGGTTCCGGTCAGAACAGGCCGGACATGGCTCTGTGGATGGCGTCGAGGACGGGATGCGGGAAGACGCCGAGCCAGATGAGGACGACGGCCAGCGCGCAGAGCGTGAATCCACCCACCGCGTGAACGGCGGGCAGTGGGCGCTCGGCGTCGGAAGGAACGTTTTCGGTGGCGAAGATGGCGACGACGACGCGCAGATAATAGAAGACGCCGATCACGCTGGCGACGACGAGGACAAAAATCATGGACCACAAGGAAGAATTGGCGCCGGCGGCGACCGTATAGAACTTGCCGAGAAAGCCGGCGGTGAGCGGAATGCCGGCGAGCGAAAAGAGCATCGCGGTGAAAATGGTGGCGATGATGGGACGCCGCCAGAAGAGGCCGCGGTAATCCTCGATATCCTCGGCGTCGCGGCCGGAAGAGGAGAGCGCGGTGATGACGCCAAACGCGCCGAGCGTGGTGATGACGTAGGCGGTGAGGTAAAAGGTGCCCGCGGCAGCGCCCATTTTGCCGCCAGCCTCGAACGCGACGAGCAGATAGCCGAGATGGGCGATGGAACTGTAGGCGAGGATGCGCTTGACGTTGCTCTGGAAGAGGGCGAGCAGGTTGCCGACCAGCATCGAAGAGATCGCGATGATGGCGAAAATCAGCAGCGTGGAATGCAGGTCGCGGGCGCCGGATTGATAGAAGAAGCGGAGAAGGACGGCGAACATCGCACCCTTGGAAATGCTGGCGATGAGAGCGGTGACCGGAGCGGGCGCGCCCTGATAAACATCGGGCGTCCAGAGGTGGAACGGAACGACGGCGAGTTTGAATCCGAAGCCGGTGACCATGAAGGCGACGCCGGCGAGAACCCAGATGTGCGCCGCGCCACCCGAGAGCAGATCGTTGGCGATTTGCGGAAACGACATCGTGCCGGTGGAGGCGTAGACGAGCGCCATGCCGAAGAGAAGGAACGCGGCGGAGGCGGCGGCGAGAACCAGATATTTCATGCCCGCTTCGAGGGCGATTTCGCGCTCGGTGAGATAGGCGGAAAGGGCGTAGAGCGTGACGCTGAGGATTTCGAGGCCGAGGAAAAACGAGATGAAGTGGTCGGCGGCGACGAGAACGCAGCAGCCAAGCGCGGCGACGAGAACCAGAATGTAGAATTCCTCGCGGCGAACGTCGTGGCGCTCGAGATAGCCGTAGCTCATCAGGACGATGGCGGCAGTGGCGGCGAAAATCAGCCCGAAATAATAGAGCGAGAAGCGATCGATCACGAGCAGCGGCGTGACCTGGAGCGGAACGACCGAAGCGGCGGGCCAGAGCGCCCAGAACGAAAGCGCGAGGCCGGCGAAGCTCAGGAAAACGGTGAGCCGATGATTGCGATGGAACGCGATCGCCATCATCACAACGACGGACGTGGCGCTCAGGACTATCAGCGGCAGAAGAGCGGTGAAATCAGCCGAACTCAACGCTTACCTCCGGCGGAGCCAGTGTGGGTGAGGGCCAGCGCAACAGCCGGCGCGCCGGCGGGCGAAGCGGCCCGATCCTGACGATACGGGCCGCGCGGTGTTTGGGAAAGCATCGGCGCGGAAACGGCGAACTCGGCGGGGCCGGCGACGCTGGCCGGGACCATCTTTACCCCGCCCTGGAGCTTCGCCATCGTGGGGCCGTTGAACGCCTGATCCACGCGCTGTCCCGTGGGCGCGAACGTGTTCAGAACCGGCTGCGGATAGAGGCCGAGCCAAAGCGCGACGACGATCATCGCGCCCATGAGCAGGATTTCTCGGGCGGAAAGATCGGCCAGCTTCCACTGGTTGCGATTGGGGCCGTGGAACCCGCGCGCGATGAATTTCAGTCCGTAGAAGGTGGAACAGAGCACGCCGATGGTGGCGAGCGCGGCCAGCATGTGGCTCACCTGATACGTTCCCAGCAAGACCAGGAACTCGCCGACGAAATCGCCTATGCCGGGAAGGCCGACCGAAGCGAGCATGAAGAACATGGCCGAGCCGCTGAGGCGCGGAATCGTTTCCCATAAGCCGCCCAGGCGATCCATATCGCGGGTGTGGGTGCGCTCCTGCACCATGCCGCAAATCATGAACATGGAGCCGGTGCTGATGCCGTGCGCGATCATCGTAATGAACGCGCCGGCGATGGCGAGCGGGGTGCCGATGAAAATGCCGAGCAGGACGAAACCCAAGTGGCTGACGCTGGTATAGGCGACGAGGCGCTTCACGTCGGTCTGGCCGTAGGCGAGCACCGCGCCGTAAAGAATGCCGGCGACGGCGAGGGCCGTGGCGATGGGCGCGAAACGGTGCGCGGCGGCGGGAAACAGAGGCAGAACGAAACGAATCAAGCCGTACGCGCCGGTTTTCAGGAGCAGGCCGGCCAGGATGACGCTGCCGGCGGTGGGCGCTTCGGTGTGAGCGTCCGGCAGCCAGGTGTGAAACGGGAACATCGGCAGCTTGACGGCGAAGGCGACGAAAAAGCCCAGCATAATGAGCATTTCCGTGCCCGGCGCGAGCGGCGTGTGCATCAGCGCGTCGTATTCAAAGGTGTAGACGCCGGTGGCGGCGTGGTGCGCGAAATAGAGCGCCAGGATGGCGACGAGCATGAGCAGGCCGCTGAGCTGGGTGAAGAGGAAGAACTTCACCGAAGCGTAGACGCGGCGCTCGTGGCCCCAGATCGCGATCAGGAAATACATCGGGATCAGCATCAGTTCCCAGGCGAAGTAGAAAAGGAATAGATCCATCGCCAGGAAAACGCCGACGATCCCCGCCAGCACCCAGAGCAGATTGAAATGGAAGAAGCCGACGCCGTCGTGGATTTCGCGCCAGCTGATCATGACGCTGACGATCCCGAGCAGGAAGGTGAGCGTGACGAGCAGAAGGCTCATGCCGTCCATCGCCAGATGGAACCGGATGCCAAAACCCGAGATCCACGGGACGTTGATCTGGGCGATCCATTGCTCCTGCGTGAGGAGCGAGATGTGCGGATAGTAGCGGACCCAGAGGTCAACCGAGATCAGGAAACCGGCCACCGTGGCGAAGAGCGAGAGCCAGCGGCACAAGAGCGCGTTTTTGCGCGCGACCAGCCCGGCAATGAGGCCGGTGGCGAGCGGAATGACGATGAGCCAGACGAGGATCATAGCAGCGCCACAATCAAGACGAAGATCACGGTTCCAACGACCAGAGCCGTGGCGTACCAGCGAACGCGGCCGGTTTCCGTCAGCCGCAGCGAACTCCAGCCGGAGCGGGTGACGGCGGCCGTTCCGGTGTAGATGAGATCCACAGCGTCTTTCTTATTCGTGCGGCTGAACCAGCCGACCGGACGAACGAAGAGGCGATCGTAGAGCCAGTCCATGCCCCAATCGGTGTACCACCAGCGGTGCAGCGCGCGGCCCAGACCGGAGCCAGCCATGGATTCCGAGAGTTCGCGGCGCTGGAGGAAGAAAAACCAGGCCGCGCCAAGTCCCAGGAAAAACGCGAGGACGACGATGCCCTCGGCGCCCAGTTCGGTGAGCGGCGCGTGGCCCTCGGCGGTTGCCGGAAGCGCGGATTGGAGGAAATTGGTGAACCAGGGATGGTTGCCGAGATAGGAGGGCAGTTCGACGAAGCCGCCGACGACCGAGAGCGTCATCAGCACGATGACCGGCACGCCCATCAGCCAACCGGTTTTCTGGCTCGGCTTGTGATGGCAGGGGCCGTGGAACGTGATGAAAATCAGGCGGAACGTGTAGAGCGAGGTCATCAGGACGCCGATGACGCCGAAGAACCACAGCGTGGCGCTGCCGACAGGCGAACTGAGCGCGCCCCACAGGATCAGTCCCTTGCTGTAAAAGCCGGCGGTGACGAGCGGCAAGCCGGCGAGAGAACAGCCGCCAATCACGAAGGCCCAATAGGCGAGCGGGAGTTCCTTGCGCAAGCCGCCCATCTTGAAGATGTTCTGCTCGTGGTGCATGGAGGTGATAACCATGCCAGAAGCGAGGAAAAGGAGGGCCTTGAAGAAGGCGTGGGTCATGAAGTGGAAAATCGCGGCGGTCCACGCGCCGACGCCCAGGCCGAGGAACATGTAGCCGATCTGGCTGACGGTGGAATAGGCGAGGATGCGCTTGATATCGTCCTGGACCAGAGCGGCGAAACCCGCAGCAATCAGCGTGGCCGCGCCAACGACGGCGACGGCGAGCTGAGCCGTGGGCGCAAGCGAATAAAGGACGTGGGTGCGCGCGATCAAGTAGACGCCGGCGGTGACCATGGTGGCCGCGTGAATCAAGGCGCTCGTAGGCGTGGGGCCGGCCATCGCGTCGGGCAGCCAGGTTTGGAGCGGAAGCTGGGCCGATTTGCCGCAAGCGCCGCCGAGCAGGAGCAGGCCGGCGGCGGTGGCGTAGACGGAGCCGTGCGGCCATTGGTGCTGCGCGGCCTGCATCAGCGACTGGATGTTGAGGGTGCCAAGCTGCCGGAAGAGGAGGTAGAGGCCGACGGCCATGGCGGTGTCGCCGACGCGCGTGGTGATGAAGGCTTTTTGCGCGGCGAGACCGTTTTTCGGATCGGTGTACCAGAAACCGATCAGCAGGTAGCTGCAAACGCCGACGCCCTCCCAGCCGAGGTAGAGGAGGAGGAGGTTGCTACCGAGCAGGAGGACGAGCATCGAGGCGACGAAGAGGTTCATGTAGGCGAAGAAACGGCTGAAGCCTTCATCGCCGCGCATGTACTCGGACGAGTAGACGTGGATGAAGAAGCTGACGAAGGTGACGACCAGCATGAAGATGAGCGAGAGAGCGTCGAGATAGAACGAAATTCCGAGATGGAAATTCGCGACGCTCATCCACGTCCACAAATGCTGGGTGTAGCTGCCACCGGCAGGCGGCTGGTGGAGGAATTGCCAGGCGATCAGCATCGAAATGACCGCCGAAATGCCGATCGAGCAGCAGCCGATCCAGGCCGCCGTGCGATGGGCCATCCGCGGCCCGAAAATCATCAGCAGGGCCGCGCCGGCAAATGGAATTGCGGGAACCAACCAGAGAAGATGAAACATCAGCCTCTCATCTCACTTGCGGCATCGACGTCGAGCGAATGGAAGCGGTGGTAGAGGCGCAGGAGCAGCGCCAGGCCGACCGCGACCTCAGCCGCCGCGACCGTCAAAATAAACAGGAACATCACCTGGCCATCCGCCTGGCCCCAGCGGGCGCCGGCGGACACGAAAGCCAGTCCCGAGGCGTTGAGCATCACCTCGATCGCCATCAGGATGAAGAGCAGATTACGCCGCACCAGAAGGCCGATCAGCCCCAGTGCGAACAAGATCCCCGCCAGAAGCAAGCCCTGTTCGGTCGGAACGGCTGCCAACGGTGGTCCTCCCTTGGGCTCGACGCGAGCCCACGTGATAAGCGCCCACCAGGGCGCCCAGCAGCAAAAATGACGCCAACTCGACCCCCAGCAGGTAGGGCCCGTAGAGCGAGAGCGCGACCTGATGAGGGCTGACTTCCGCGACCGGGGGCGTGAGCGTGCCCGACCGCGCCAGCAAATAGGAAACTTCGCCAACGAGAATCGCCGCCAGAATCGCGGGGCCGACGAACGCGCCGGGCGAGAGCCAGGAGCGCTCGATTTCGACGGTGTGCCGGCCGAGATTCAGCAGCATGACGACGAAAACGAATAAAACCATGATCGCGCCGGCGTAGATAACGACCTCGAGCGCGGCCATGAACGGCGCGCCGAGCGTGTAGAAAACGACGGCGACGGCGAGCAGCGAAACGGTGAGATAGAGCAGCGCGTGCACCGGATTCAGCCGCGTGACGGTGAGCACCGTCGCCAGCACCGCAACGATCGCCGCAATGTAGAAAATCGCTTCCATTCCGTTTCCTCAGGGGGTCAGCGCGTGCAGATCGGCCGGAGGCGCCTCGTTTTCCGCCTGACCCTTGTCCTTGTCCTTGATGCGAACGCCGGCGACGCGCCAGAAATTGTAGCCGGGATATTTGCCGGGGCCATCGATCAGCAGATTTGCCTTTTCATAGACCAGGTTCTGCCGGTTGTACTCGCCCATTTCGATATCGGGAGTGAGCTGGATGGCGTAAGTCGGACACGCTTCCTCGCACAGGCCGCAGAAAATGCAGCGCGAAAAATTGATACGGAACCATTCGGGATAGCGGCGGCCGTGCGGATCCTCGGTGGCTTGCAGAGAAATGCAATCGACCGGGCAGGCGACGGCACAGAGGTAGCAGGCGACGCAGCGTTCCTCGCCATCGGGATCGCGCGAGAGCACGATGCGGCCACGGTAGCGCGGCGCGAGGTACGGCCTCTCGTCCGGATACTGGACGGTGAAGCGCGGCTGGAACATGTGCAGCAGGACCAGCCACAAAGATTGGAGTATGCTCCACATCGCTCCCTACCTTCGCATCGCCAGAACGACGGCGCCGGTGACCGCGAGATTCAACAGGCTGAGCGGGAGCATCCACTTCCAGCCCCACGACATCAACTGGTCGAACCGCGGCCGCGGCATCGCCGCCCGCAGCAGAATAAAGAAGCAGATGAAAAACAGCGTCTTCAGAACGATCCAGACGATCGGCGGCAAGAACGGTCCCTGCCAGCCTCCGAAGTAGAGCACCGAGAGCAGCACCGAAATCAGAATCACGCCCAGATATTCGCCGACGAAAAACATGCCGAATTTCATGCCGGAATATTCGGAGTGGAAGCCGGCGACGAGTTCGCTTTCCGCCTCGGGCAAGTCGAACGGCAGGCGGCGCGTTTCGGCGATGCCGGCGATCAGAAACAGTACGAAACCCAGGAATTGCGGCACGACGAACCACATGTGGCGCTGCGCTTCGACGATCGAGCGCAGGCTGAAAGAGCCGGCGAGCATCACCGTGCCCATCATCGAAAGGCCCATGAAAACTTCGTAGCTGAGCATCTGGGACGCGGCGCGCATGCCGCCGAGGAGCGAATATTTGTTGTTCGAGGCCCAGCCGCCGAGCACCACACTGTAGACGCCGAGCGAACTCATGCCGAGGAAGAACAATAGAGCGATATTCGTATCGGCGATCTGAACGAGCGGGGTGAACGGAATCACCGCAAACGTGAGCAGCACGGTGATCACGATGATGGCCGGGGCGAGAACGAAGACGGGCTTATCGGCGAATGGCGGAATCCAGTCTTCCTTGAAGAAAATCTTGATCATGTCCGCCAGCACCTGGAGCAGGCCGAACGGGCCGACGCGATTGGGGCCGTAGCGGTCCTGCCAGAGGGCGAGCAAGCGTCGCTCGAGCCAGATGAGGCCGGAAGCGAGCGTCAAGACGACGATCAGGATGCCGAGCAGAACGATGATTTTGAGCAGCACCGGGTTCATCGCGTCAACTCAATCCGGCCCCAGAGGGGCAGTGGAATGCCGGCGAGCGGGCCGAATCCCGCGGGAAGCGCGGCGACGCCGCGCGGCAAGCCGGGCTCGATGCGAAGCGGCAGGCGCGCCGCCGCTCCTTCCAGTTTCACTTCGACGGAAGCGCCGGCGGCTGCGCCGAGCGCGTCGGCGTCTTCCGCACCGAGCGCGACGTACGGCTGGGGCGAAAGCTGGGCGATCGCGGGCGACTGCGCGCTCAATTCCTCCGAACCGAAAATGTGATGGCGAGAAACCATGAGCCATTCGCCTTGGCGCGGCGAAAACGCGGCCGGCACCGAATTCCGATACGCCGGCGACGCAGCCGCGGGCTCGATCAGGAGGACGCCGGCGTCGCCGCCACGGAGCGGCCCGGCGATTTCTTCCTGGAATTTGTTCACCGACTGAATTGAATTCCAACCGCCGGTCCAGAAGAACGGAAGGAGCGAAGCGGGAGGCTCGATGGGCGCGCCTTCCATCGTGAAAGAAAGCGGAGAGTCGGGATCCTCGGGCGGCTTGGGCTCGCTGACGGCGATATTGGCGAGCATCGAAGTGCGGCCGCTAAAGCGGTGAGGCTCGCGCGGGATCTTGGCGCCGGCGATGCGGAAGCTCGAGCCCGGAGCGGCGTCGCGAATGCGGGCGAGCGCGGGAACGGCGCGGGCGATACCCTCAACCACATCGTCGAGCTTCGACCAGCTGAGGCCCTCGGGCCGGGCGAGCAAACCGAGAACGTCGCGCAGCCAGTGCCAAGCATCCTGAATCTCTTCCGCGGGCGGATAGACGCGGAAGAAGCGCTGGGCGCGGCCTTCGCTTGAAACGAGCGTGCCATCGGCTTCGGAAAAAGGCGTCGAGGGAAGCACCAACTCGGCTTTTTCCGCGGTGGGCGATTCGAGCGAATCGAGAACGACCACGCGAGCCGAGCCGAGGAACGCATCCACGGCGGCGGCGGGAGCGCGGCGATAGAGATCGTTTTCGAGGACGACGATCACCTGCGCTTCGCCGCGCGAGGCGGCGGCAAAGGCCTGGCCGAGCGGCTTCGGGTCGAGCATGGCGAGGCCGAGGCTGTTCGCCTCTTCCATGGCGAGCGCGAAGGAGACCTGTTTTCCGGCCTTGGCCAGGGCGCGGGCGACATCGGCAGCGGCACGCACGACCGCGATATTCAATGTGCTCACGCCGCTGATCATCGCCGGGCGCGCGGAGGATTTGAGCGTCTGGGCGATGCGCTCGGCCTGCGCGCGAACGTCGTCTGCAAGGCCGGGAACCTCGGGCGAAGCGGGATCGAGAATGCGAGCAACGGCGAAACCGAGACGCGCGATATCATCCGGCGCGGCGCGGCGGGTTTCCGTGGCTACGTCATCGAGCTTGGTGGCGTAGGGACTGGCGATGAAGAGCGGGCCATGATCCTTTTGCGCGAGCTCGCGAATGGCGTGATCCTGCCAGCGCGGCACGCCGATCTTCTCCGCCCTGTCGAGCAGGACCTGGCGCACCGTCTGGCGCAAGGTGAGCGCGAGGCGCGGGGCGACATTCGTCACGTCCTCGCCCAGAACGAAGGCGGCATCGGCATGCTCGATCTGGCGGAGCGACGCCGGTGCGGGGCCTTCGCGCAGAATGGCGAGCATTTCACCGAGCAGTTTGTGCTCGGCGTCGGAAACGCCGGCGTAGAAATTTTCCGGGCCGACCAAAGCGCGGAGGGCGAAATTGGATTCGAGCGAGGCGCGCGGCGAGCCGATTCCAATCAGCTTTCCGGCAGCGGCGAGCGTGGAGAAACGATCGAGCGCTTCGGTTTTTGAGATTTCGGCCGTTTGCGAATCGCGACGCGCGCGCGGCGAACGGATGCGCCGGCCGCTATTGACGTGTTCGTAGCCGAAGCGGCCGCGATCGCAAAGGAAATAGCCGTTGATTTCACCGTTGTAGCGATTCACCACGCGGCGGAGCGTGCCGTAGCGCTCACCCGGGCTGATATTGCAGCCGAGCGCGCAATGCGGGCAGACGGATGGGGCGAACGTCAGGTCCCATTTCCGGGTGTAATGCTGCTTGGCGGTTTTGTCGGTGAAGACGCCGGTGGGGCAAACTTCGTCGAGATTACCGGAAAATTCGCTTTCGAATGGGCCATCCTCGGTGCGGCCGAAATAGACCAGATTGCGCAGCTTGGAAACGGAGAAATCCTTGCCGCCGGCGTATTCGGTGTAGAACCGCGTACAGCGGTAGCACTGGATGCAGCGGTTCATTTCGTGATTGAGCAGCGGACCGAGGTTTTGATTGCGGAAAGTGCGCTTGGGGAATTCGTACCGGCGATAGTTGTGGCCGGTCATCACCGTCATATCCTGCAGATGGCACTGGCCGCCTTCGTCGCAGACCGGGCAATCGTGCGGATGGCTCATCATCAGGCCTTCGACGATGCCGGCGCGGAAATCGCGGACCTCGGGATCGGCGATCGAGACGAGCATATCGGGCGTGGGAACGGTCATGCAGGCCATCATGATGCGGCCGCGGGTGTCCTTTTCGTCGCGGAAGATCTTGACGGCACACTGGCGGCACGCGCCAACCGAGCCGAGCGCGGGATGCCAGCAGAAATAGGGGAGATCGAGGCCGTGGCCGAGGCAGGCCTCGAGGAGATTCTGTTTCGGGTTGATCTCGTATGGCTTGCCGTCAACGAAAATCCGGATCATCGGCCATCTCTCCACGGGCACCGCTTTTCGCGGATGTGGCGCTCGAAGTCCTCGCGGAAATATTTGAGCGCGCTCTGCAGCGGCTCGGCCGCGCCGGGCGCCAGGGCGCAGAACGTATTGCCGGGCGCGATCATTTTGCAGATGTGCTCGAGCCGGGCGAGGTGTTCGGGCGTGCCGCGGCCCGCTTCGATCGCGGCGAGGATTTCTTCCGCCCAATGCAGGCCGCTCCAGCAGGGCGTACACCAGCCGCAAGATTCCTGGGCGAAAAAGTGTTCGAGATTCCAGACCATGCCGACCGGGCAGGTTTTATCATCGAGCACGATCATCGTGCCGGTGCCGAGGCGGCTGCCAGCCTTGGCGACGGCGGTGAAATCCATGGGCACGTCCATGTGGTCGGCGGTGAGGAAATCGGTGGAAGCGCCGCCGGGCAGAACGCCGCGGAACTGGACGCCATCCTGCATGCCGCCGGCGTGCTTTTCCAGCAGTTCGCGCAGCGTGGTGCCCATGGGCAGTTCCCAGCAGCCGGGCTTTTTCACCTTGCCGCTGGCGCCGTAGAGCTTCGTACCGGCGTCGCCGGTGAGGCTGAGCTTCTGGAACCACTCAGGGCCCTTTTCGACGATGTGCGGAACGTTGCAGAGGGTTTCGATGTTCTGCACGATGGTCGGCTTGCCGAACAGGCCGGAAACCTGCGGAAACGGTGGTTTGGCGCGGGGATTGGCGCGCTTGCCTTCGAGCGCGTTGAGCAGGCCGGTTTCCTCGCCGCACATGTAGCGGCCGCCGCTCATGTGGAGGCGAAGATCGAAATCGGTTCCCGAGCCGAAAATATTCTGCCCCAGATAACCCTTCGATTTTGCTTCGTGGAGGGCGCGCTCGATGCGCTCGCCGGCGTCGGTATATTCGCCGCGGAGGAAGACGTAGCCGCGATCGGCGCCGATGGCGCGAGCGGAGATGATCATGCCTTCGATCAGCTCGTGCGGATCGCCTTCGAGCAGGACGCGATCCTTGAACGTTCCCGGCTCCATTTCGTCGCCGTTGGCGACCAGGTATTTCGGCCGCGGGGCATCGGGGCCGGAGGGAACGAAACTCCATTTCTGGCCGGTGGGGAAACCGGCGCCGCCGCGTCCGCGAAGGTTGGATTTTTTCACCACGTCGACGATGTCCGCCGGAGCCATCTGCATCGCCTTGCGCGCGGCCTGATAGCCGCCGGCGCGCTCGTAGGCGGCGAGATCGATCATTTCGCCGTCGGGCCGGATTTTGGCGGTGAGCGGAGTTTCCATGTCCTGGCTACTTGTACCTTTCGAGAATCTGATCGATTTTGGCCGGATCGAGATTGGCGTGGAGCTGGCCATCCACGATCATCGTCGGCGCGCGATCGCAGGCGCCCAAACAAACGACCGGGAGCAGGGTGAAGCGGCCGTCGGGGGTGGTCTGGCCCATATCGACGCCGAGGCGCGATTTCAGGTGGTCGCGCATTTTGTCGTAGCCCATCACCCAGCAGCTGACGCTATCGCAAATCATGATGACGTGGCGGCCGACCGGCTTGCGGAAGATGAGGTTGTAGAAGGTGGCGACGCTATCGATATCTTCGG
>JAKASX010000032.1 GCA_021818865.1 Acidobacteriota bacterium | reverse complement strand
CCTTGTATGACTTCGAGTGCGAATCAGTCATCAGGTAGCAGGGACCCTTCCACCCGCGCGGATTGTAGGTCGGATTGCCCCACGCCGTGCACATCAGGTCCCGCTCGCCGCGCAGATATTCCAGATACAGCGGCGAAACCATCAGGTTGTACTTTTCCAGCAGCGCGCACGCCAACCGGAATTTCTCTTGAATCTCTTCCCGCGACATGAACATCTCGGTCGTCTGCACCGCCGAATACGAGTACGCCGGCGAAAGCATGAACCCGTCCACGCCCAGCCCCGTCAGGAAATCGTACAGTTCGGCGATCTCCTCGAGGTCGGTCTCCTTGTAAATCGTCGTGTTCGAGCTCACCAGGAATCCCGCCGCCTTCGCCGCCTTGATTCCTTCCACCGCTTCCCGGAACACGCCGTCCCGCTCGACGCACATGTCGTGCGTCTTTTCCATTCCGTCCAGGTGCACGTTGAAGAAAAAGCTCGAATCCGGCTTGAATTCGTGCAGCCGCTTCCGGATAAACATTCCGTTCGTGCACAGGTAAATGTGTTTCTTCCGGTCTAGCAATTCCTTCGTCAGCCGCCCGATTTCCGGATAGATCAGCGGCTCGCCTCCGCAGATCGAAACCACCGGCGCTCCGCATTCCTCCGCTGCACCCAAGCACTGCTCCACCGTTAGCATCTCGTTGATCGTGGGTTTGTATTCGCGGATCCGTCCGCAGCCGGTGCAGGTGAGGTTGCACGCGTGCAGCGGCTCGAGCATCAGCACCAGCGGAAACTTCTCCTTCCCGGCCATCTTGTTCCGCATGATGTATCCGGTCATGCGGCGTGTCAGTGTCATCGGAAAGCGCATGATGCTCAGGCTCCGTTCGTTTCGATTTGTTCGGGCAAGATCCGCATCCCCGCCGCCGCTCCCTTTGCCGAAATCAGGTTCCGGTACCGCGCCAGCGCGTACAAGGGGAAGGAATGACGATACAGATGGTACCGCAGATAGAAGACGCTGGGGAAACCCGTTCCCGTGAAGGGTTCCTCATCCCACGACCCATCCTCGCGCTGCGTTTCGAGCAGCCATTCGGCCGCCCGCCGCGCCGCTGGATCCTCCTCCGGCCCGGCCGCCGCCAAGAGGCCGATCAACGCCCAGGCCGTCTGCGATGGCGTCGGTTCGCCTTTTCCCTTCAGCGAAGGATCGTCATAGCTGGCGATCGTCTCTCCGAACGATCCCTCGACATTCTGCACCTTTCGCAGCCATTCCGCCGACCGCAGGGCGAACGTTTCTCGGCTCAACCCCACCGCTTCGAGCGCCCGCAGCACGCCGCTCGTTCCGTAAATGTAGTTCACGCCCCAGCGCCCGTACCACGGCCCTTCGGCCTTCTGGTCGCGCAGCAGAAACGCGCGTGCGCGCTCGATCGCCGGGTGCGTCGCCGGCCATCCCAGCAGCCCCAAGCATTCCACCACGCGCGCCGTCACGTCCGCCGTCGAAGGATCGATCATCGCGTTGTGGTCGGCGAAGGGAATTTGCGTCAGCAGCCAGCGGTTGTTGTCCTTGTCGAAAGCGCCCCAGCCGCCGTCACGGTTCTGCATCGCCAGCAGCCATTCCACGCCGCGCCGAATCGCTCGTTCCATCCGCCCCGCATCGGGATGCGCCACCCTCCGCAGCGCCATCAGCACGAAAGCCGTGTCGTCCACGTCGGGATAGAAATCGTTTTGGAATTCGAAAGCCCATCCCCCCGACGGCGCTTTCGCTTTCTTCTGCCAGTCGCCCGGTCCCAGCACCTGTTTATCCAGCAGCCAATCCGCCGCTCGCACCAGCGCCGGGTCGTCCGCGGCGAGCCCGGCTTCCTCCAGCGATGCCATCGCGATGCACGTGTCCCAAACAGGCGAAACGCACGGCTGCAACCGAATCGTCTCGCCGTCCTCGATGGCCAGATCGTCCAGCTTCCTCATTTCCCGCGCCGTCAGCGGGTCCTCCAGCGGGAAACCCATCGCCACCAGCGCGAAAATCGAATTCATCATCGCCGGATAGATCGCCGCCAGACCCTCCGACCGCTCCAGATGCTCGATCATCCACTCTTTCGAGGCCTTCAGCGCCCGCTCCCGCAGCAGCTTGTCCGGCATCCGCTCCCGCAGCTTCAGCACGCGGTCGAGCAGCAAAAACAGATTCCGCCAGCTGACCACTCGCCTGTCCCAACGAAACGCCAGGTGCCGGTTATCCGCGTCGCGCAGCAACCGTTCGATTTCCAGCTTGATCGGCAATCGCCAGCCCGGTCGCAGCGCCCATAGAATCGTCAGCGGCACCACGATCCCCCGCGTCCACGACGACATCTCGTACAAATTCACCGGCAACCACGACGGCAGCAGCATCAGCTCGGGCGGAATCGCCGGAACCATGTCCCAGTCGATCACCCCGGCGAGCGCCAGGTAAAACCGGGTAAACGAATTCGTCGTTTCCAGCCCGCCCAGTTCCCGAATCCTCTGCGCCGCCCGTTCCAGGTGCGCCGCATCGGCCGCGTCTCCCGCCAGCCGCAGCGCCACCCACCCCTTCACCGTCGCATTGAGTTCCGAAGGCCCGCCGGTGTACGTGTTCCAGCCGCCATCTTCCAACTGCCGCGGCCGAATGTAGTTCGCCAGCTGCCGCACCCGCTCCGGGTCGGCCCGTCCAATTAGATTCAGGTAGAAAATGTAGTCGGATTCGAGCGTCGTATCCGCTTCGAGTTCCGCGCACCAGAAACCGGCCGGAACCTGCTGCGCAAGCAGCGATTTGATCGAGAGCGCGACCGCCCGCTCCAGCCGCGTCGCAAATGCGCGGTCCGCGCCTCGTTCCGGCGGTTCCAGTGCCGGTTGCACTCCAATCCCTGCCACGTCAGTCATGGCCTCTCTGCTCGACCCCTACCGGGTGTACACACCAGCCGTGCCAACTCCACTCTGTCCCTCTCTGGCTTGTGAATTGGCCTTCCCTCACGCCGTTCCGCACCGTCCTGTCCCTCCGGTGCCAGCCCGGCCGTTCGGCGGCAGTTGCACGACAGGTTCCTGTTTCCCTCGGGTTCTCCGCCCAAGCCGGTTCCTGCCAAACGCCGCCGTGGATTCGGCGGATGTAGTACGCCGCCATAATTATCTTCGGGTTGGGTGCCGGGGGTCAACTCGAAAGTCGCACCCTTCAATGCTTTGCCGCCATTTCCCCTTTCACTTCTCGCAACCAGCCGCAGGGCGGTCGCGGCTTCCCTTTCACCTCATTCCAGCCTTTTCCTCCAGCCGTTTCAGCCGCTCCGCCAGCTCCGGCAGCCGCGTCTGCCACGCGTACAGCGCCTTGAATTTCTCCATCGGCCGCGCCGGCGTGCCCCACACCATCCACCCGCTTCGAATCGTCTTCCCGCTCGGAATCCCGGCCTGCGCGCCGCAAATCGCTCCGCGCTCGATCCGGCAATGGTCCCCGATGCCCACCTGTCCGCCGATCACCGCGTCGCGTTCCACTACGCTGCTGCCCGAAATTCCCGTCTGCGCGGCGATCACGGCGTCCCTGCCGATCTCCACGTTGTGGGCGATCTGCACCAGGTTGTCGATCTTCACCCCCGTTTGGATGCGGGTAACGCCCAAAGAGCCTCGGTCAATTGTCGAGTTTGCACCGATTTCGACATCATCCCCGATCTCCAACCCTCCCACCTGCGGAAATTTGCATTGTCCATCCGGCCCTCTTACATACCCGAACCCGTCGCTCCCCACCACCACCCCCGCGTGCAAAGTCACGCGGTCGCCGAGTCGCGCTCTGGGATAAATCGTCACGCGCGGATACAATCGGCACCGCTTGCCAAGCTTCACTCCGCGTCCCAGCGAAACGAACGCGCCGATTTCCGTTCCGTCACCGATTTCCACACCGTCCTCGATCACCGCGTACGGCCCAATCGCCACGTTCTTTCCCAGCCACGCGCTCGGCGCAATCACCGCCGTCGGATGAATGCCCTCCGCCACGCGCGCCGGCTCGACGAGCAACGCCGCCGCCCGCGCGAAACCCAATTTCGGCTCCGCCACGCGCAGCAACGTTTTCCCTTCGAGCGTAATCCCTGGCCCCACCACCGCCGTTTCTGCCGCCGACGCTTGCGCCCGCTCCCGGTGCCTCCCACTTTCGCAATAAATCAGGTCCTCGGCCCGAGCTTCACCCGGCCCGGCAATCCCGCTCACCACGCGCTCGGGATCGCCTTCGAGTTCAGCCCGCAAAACCGCTGCCAGTTCTCGAGCGGTACGCTTCATGGCAACCTCGCATTCCCAACGGGATTTCTGAATGGCCTTCCCTTCGTCCGCAACACGCCCAAACGCCCAAAAGTTAAAACGGGTAAATCGGCGGCGCGCCCGGTGGGCGCGTCTTCCACCGTTTGTGCACCCACAGCCACTGGTCCGGGTGGCTCCGCACGAATTTCTCCACTTCCCCCGTGAATCGCGCCGTGTTTTCCACGACGTCCCGCTCGTCGTCGCCCGTCCGCACGAGTTCCACCTCCGGCTCGAACCGCAGCCGGTATTTTCCCAGTTCCGCGTCCCACACCAGGAATCCTGGCACCACCGCCGCACCGGTTCTCAGCGCCAGCCGCGCCAGGCCCGACGTCGTGCACGCCGGCACGCCGAAAAAATTCACGAATACTCCCTCTTCGCGCGACGTATTGTGATCGATCAGCACGCCCACCGTCTGCCCTTGCCGCAAAAGCGAGAGCACCGCCCGCGCCGAAGCGTTTTTATCGATAGGCTGATTCCCCGAAAGGCACCGGTAACGGTTCACTAGCTCGTCCACGCGCCGATTTTCCACCGGCCGCGCCAGAAAATGCAGCGGGTGCCCGAAAAGGGCCTGCGCGAATGGCGCCAACTCCCATGCGCTCATGTGCCCGGTGAGAAACAGCACGCCTTTTCCCCGCTCCCGCGCCGCGGCGAAATTCTCGAATCCGTCGAGCAGCACCACCCGCTCGATGCTTTCCCTCGTGTACCGGGGAAAATACGCGAATTCCCCCGCCATCCACCCCACCTGCCGGATCACTCCACGAATCGCCCGCCGCCGCTGCTTCGCCGTCCATTCAGGAAACGCCAATTTCAAGTTCCAGTGCGCGGTGCGCGTAAGCTCCGGCCGCAACCAATAAAGGGAGCGCACCACTCCCACGCCCGCCGCCCGCGCCATCGGCCGCGGCAACGCCCCCAGCAGTCCCAGCGCCGACCGCGCCGCCACGTATTCCATCCATTCCCGCATCAGCGCTCATTATCCATCAGGACCCATCCGCCACGCACCGCGCCCGCGGCGCGAGATCCCCGCCTGCCGGCGCCCACTCATAGTAGACTCTTCTCGTTTTGGCTCTGCGCCGCAGATTCGCCGCCTGCTTCGCCTTTGCCGCTTCCCTGCTCGCCGTCTGTTTTTTCGCCGGCCTCGGCGCCATTGGCCTCGTCGGTCCCGACGAGCCGCGTTACGCCTGGATCGCCCGCGCCATGGCGCAAACGGGTGATTGGACGACGCCGCGTCTCTGGGGCCATCCCTGGTTCGAAAAACCGATCCTCTACTACTGGTCGGCCGCCGTTTCCTTCCGCCTTTTTGGCGCGAGCGCGCGAACCGCACGCCTGCCCGACGCTCTCGCCGCGCTCTCCGGGGCGTTGCTTCTCGCCTGGGCCGCGCGCCGCATCTGGAATCGTCGCGCCGCATTTCTCGCGCTGCTCCTTTTTCCCACCTCCCTCGGCATTTTCGCTTTCGCCCGCGCCGCCACCATGGATATGCTTCTCACGGTTTCCGTCGAAGCAGCCATGGTCGCCGTCCTCGCCGCGCTCTGGCCGCGGCAAGGCGACAGCGCACCTGTCTCGCGCTGGAGCTACGCGCTCGTCGGCGCTTTCATCGGCCTTGGCACGCTCGCCAAGGGCCCCGTGGCCATCATCCTTTCCGGCGGGTCCGTTTTGCTCTGGGCTCTTTTCACGCGCCGCTGGCGTCACGCGATTCGCTTCCTGCGCTGGGAATCGCTCCTGGCTTTTTCCGTCGTCGCGCTCCCGTGGTACATCGCCTGCTCGCTCGCCAATCCTCATTTCGCGTACAGCTTCTTGTGGTACCAGAATTTCCAGCGTTTCCTCACGCCCGTTTTCGAGCACGTTCAGCCCTGGTGGTTCTTCATCCCCGTCCTCGCGCTCGGCCTCGTCCCATGGACGCCCCTTCTCATCGCCACGGCTCGCGATCTGTGGCGCACCGTTCGTTCCGGCAACGCCTCGCGCTCGCCCCAGCTCTTCCTCGCCGCCTGGGCCGCGTTCCCACTCCTCTTTTTCAGCTTTTCCGATTCCAAACTCCCCGGCTACATCCTTCCCGCCCTCCCGCCGCTCATCCTCATGCTCGCCGGCACCCTCGACGCCGCCGCGCCAACTTCCCCGATTCACTGTCGTCCCGAGCGTAGCGGTTTAGCGACGACCGAAGGAACTCCCGACGCTCTTCGTCGGGAAGGATCTGCTTTTCGCATCCCCGCATCCCCGCGCGCCACTTTCGGCCGCGTCTCAGTCGCCCTCGTCGGCGCCCTCTGGATCGTTCTCGCCGCAACCGCCGGCCATTGGCTGCGCCGTTTGCCCTCCGCCTCGGACGTCTCCCACCACGCCGCCATCGCCGGATTTTTGTGGACCACCGCCGCCGTCGGTCTGCTGATCGTCGTCTTGGCGTTCGCCGCTCGCAACCCGCTCCGCTCGGTAGTTCTTTCGGCAATCTGGATGGGCGTTCTCGTGGCCGCGGTGAGCTGGTTTTTCCTGCCGCGTGTCTCTCCGTATCTCTCCGCGCGCGACGCCGCGTGCAGCGCGACCCGGTTGCTACCTCCCGGTGCCACGCCTCAAACGTACCAGTTGTCTCGCGATTGGGTTTACGGCCTCGATTTCTACCTCGGCCGCGAACTGACCGAATGGTCGGCCAGCCAGCCCCGCCCAGCTTGGATCTGCACCACGCGCAAATCTCTCGCCGCGCTTCCCCGCTCCGCTGCAACCGTCTCCCGCATCACCCCGCTCGCCGGGCCGCTCGTCCTCGCCCGCGTCACCCCGTCCGCACCCTAGCCTTGATTTTCCACGCCGGTCACGCACGCCCGCTCAGTTGAATCCTACCCTCGCTCGTCGTATCGTTTTCTTAGAGCGAATCATCCCGTTTCCCGGTCGCCGGCGAGCGAACGCGCTTCGTCGTTCCCTCGTTCGTTTCGCTCCGCGCTTCGGGACGCTCCTCGAGGAGACTCGCCAGGGAGCACTGATGGACCAATCCTCTCGCCACACGATTCCTCTCGGCCGCGTTTTCGGCATTCCTGTGGATCTCGATTACTCCTGGTTCCTGATTTTCGGCCTGTTCACCTGGATGCTCGCCGTCGGCTACTACCCGCAGCGTTTCCCGCAATGGTCCCACGCGCAGAACTGGCTCATGGGCGCGATCTCCGCGGCATTGCTTTTCGTCTGCGTGCTTCTCCACGAACTCGGCCATTCGCTCGTGGCCCAGCGATACAAGGTCTCCGTCGGCCGCATCACCCTGTTCGTCTTCGGCGGCGTTTCCGAAATCACCGCCGAGCCGCCCAGCGCCAGCGCCGAATTCTGGATTTCAATCGTCGGCCCGCTCGTCAGTCTGGCGATTGCCTTTCTCTTCGGCCAGATTCAACTGCTCACCGCCCGCGGCTCGGCGCTCTACGCCATGGCGGGCTATCTGTGGCTGCTGAATCTCGCCCTCGCGATTTTCAATCTGCTTCCCGGCTTTCCGCTCGACGGTGGCCGCGTCCTGCGCGCGGTCGTCTGGGGAGCCACCGACAATTTCCGCCGCGCAACGACCATCGCCGCCAGCACCGGTCGCTTCTTCGGCTACGCGATGATTTTCTTCGGCCTGTGGAGCGTTCTGCGGGGAGACATCGTCGGCGGCCTCTGGATCGCCTTCATCGGCTGGTTCCTCGAAAGCGCCGCCGCCGCCCAAATTCAGCAAACGCTGGTCAAGGGCCTGCTCGTCGGCCACAAAGTCTCCGAAGTCATGAATCGCAATTTCCTCTCGCTCGACGGCACGATGACCATTGCCGACGTCGTCGAGCATCACGTCCTCGCCGCCGGCCGCCGCGCGTTCCTCGTTTCCCAGAACGGCCATCCCGCCGGCCTGCTCACGCTTTCCGCCATTCGCCAGGTTCCTCGCGAAGCGTGGTCCACAACCACCGCCGCGCAAGCGATGATTCCGATCGCCGACGCCGTCGCCATCCCCGGCTCCGCCGAACTCTGGACCGCCTTTGAAAAAATGGGCCGCGACGGCGTCAATCAGCTCCCGGTCGTCGAGGATGGCTCCGTCGTCGGCATGCTCTCCCGCGACGACGTCGTCGATTACCTCCGCCTCCTCCAACAAATCGGTGCGTAGGGTCGCGCCAGGGGGAAACACCGCGGATTGAATTGGGCCGGGCCGCCCGGACCAGGTTGAAACCAAAAGGCACCTGCTCGACTCCTTCTGGCTGCGCTTTGGTTACCAAGGCCAGCCTCTGCGGGCTTGTCCCTGGCTGCCGCGTTTGGCACTTTTTCCGGCCTGCAGCCTGCGGGAGCTTCCACGCGCAACCCATCCCGAAACCCCCGATCGCAGGTTAGATCGACCGCTATCTTTAGAGCCCAGCTAATTGACCGTCAGAGACAGACTTGTTGAATGCGAAAGACTACCCGACGTTCCGGTGACCGTTACGGTGTAGGTGCCCGCAGGCGTACCCGGATTCGAACTCTTATTCGATCCGCCGCCACAGGCTGCCATAGTGGCTACGGCCAGAAGAATTCCCGCCAGCACGATTCGCCTCCGCCACGCCAACCGAGCAGTGTCGCCGAATTGCCGCCGACGGAGCTCGCGTGCCAAGGCCAGAAGCAATAGCAAGCCAGGAACCAGCAGCCAGACACCGGGACCTTTTGACACCGGCCATGCGGGTCCGCTCGGCGGCAGATTCGAAGCCGCCGTCGTGACAACGGTGACGGTCGCCGCGCTCGTGGTGGTCCCACTCGGCGTAACCGACGTCGGCGAAACGCTGCACGTGGCTTCCGAAGGCGCGCCGGAGCAAGTGAGCGAGACGGCCTGATTAAAGCCGTTCTGCGGCGTGACGCTCAGCGTGTAGCTCGCCGTTCCGCCAGGCGAAACCGTGGCCGAGGATGCCCCGCCCGAAGCTACCGCGATGGCGAAATCGGGTGGGGCAGTCCCCGTGCCGCTCAGGCTCACGGTCTGCGTGCTGTTCGCCGTGCCGTTGCTATTGTCCGTGACCGTAAGCGTCCCGGTGAGCGTGCCGGTGGTCGTCGGTGCGAGTGTCACGCTGATCGCGCAGTTATTGCCCGCGCCCAGGCTCGATCCGCAATTATCGGATTCGCTGAAATTCGCGCTGGCGGTGATGCTGGCGATGCTCAGCGATGCGTTGCCGCTATTGCTGAGGGTGACCGTCTGCGCCGCGCTCGTCGTGCCTTGCGCCTGGGATCCAAACGTCAAGCTGGTGGGCGCAACGGCTGCCGTCGGCTCGGGGGTAGTGCCCGTGCCGCTGAGACTCACGGTCTGCGGACTGTTTGCGGCATTATCCGCGAAATTGAGCGTCGCGGATTCGCTCGATGCCACCGAGGGCGTAAAAGTCACGCTCACCGAACAGGTGTTGCCGGCGGTGACCGTTTGCCCGCTGCATGAGTCCGCGCTGACCTTAAAGTCCGCCTGGTTCGTGCCTGAAATCGTCACGGCTCCCGCCGCAAACGTCAGGTTGGCATTGCCGCTGTTCGTAACGGTTACCGATTGGGCCGGGCTCGTCGTGCCAACAGGCTCCGATCCCAAGTTCAGCGAGGCTGCCGAAAGGCTGACCGCAGGGGCGGAGCCCCCCGCCAGAGAGATCTTAGAAACGAAGGCGTCCCCGTAACCGCTGGCGCCGTTTATCGCCCCATTGTAGGTCGTCTGGAAAGCTCCGGTTGTCGTCGGGAAGGAGCCGTCGGTGGTTTGGCCAACTACATAAACGTTGCCAGAGCCATCGAAGGTGACGCGCTCCGGGCAGGTGCTGAAACTGCTGCATTCACCCGATCCCAACGTGGTGGAGAGCAGCAAAGCGGACCCGGCAGGATTAAGCACGGCCACGGCCGCATTGCCCGTCTGGCTTCCAATGGGGTTGACCAATGGAACGTAAATTTCCCCGACTACCGCTGCGTCGCCGGAAGCGTCTACCGCCAGGTCGAAGGGCGAGTTTGTGGCGTTGGTCGCTTGCCCCAGGAACGTCGAGTACATAAGCGCGGTTCCCCCCGCATTAATCTTGGTTACGAATCCGCACGACCCGGCGTTGGTGCAGGAGGTTTCGAAGGCGCCCGTCGTCGTTGGAAAGTCGTTCGTTGTCGGAAAACCAAAGCCTGGCGCGAACTGAGACTCGCCGGTGATATAGACGTTGTCGGCGGAGTCCAGAGCAAGTCCGCCGGAGTCCCCACCATTGTTAACGGGACCGAGGAAATCACTCCAGCTCCCGCCCACCAACGTGGAGTAAACGAGAGCCGAGCCCGCCGCATTGAACTTGGTCACGAAAGCGTCGGTGCTAGCCGCCGTGCCGGTCTCGCCGGTCCCGCACGTTCCAACGCACGCGCCGGGGATCTGGTTAACCACGGGGAAGTCCGGCGAAAAGGTGTACCCTCCGACATACGCGTCGCCGGAGGAGTCCACGGCAACTGCATTGCCCACGTCGGTACTGCTGCCGCCGAGGTAAGTGGAGTAGACGAGCGCCGAGCCGGCCGAGTTGACCTTGAGCAGGAAGGCGTCCTGCGGTCCCCCGCACGCGGGCTGAACGGCGTTCAGCACGGGGAAGCCGCCGCCGCAAAAGACCGTTCCCGTAACGTAGGCGTTCCCCGCCGAGTCAACGGCGATGTCTTTTGCGTCAGCATCGGCTATGAGGCTTGAGTAGACCAAGGCCGATCCGTTGGCATTGAGCTTCGCCACGAATCCGCCTCCATTCGTGACACAGCTGCTGTCGCAGGCGCTAGCAATCTGATTCACGGTCGGGAAGGTGCCCGGGATTTCCTGAAAATTAACCTTACCTGTCAAGTAAGCATCCCCTGAGCCATCCACCGCAATCCCTGCCACGTAGAGGCCGTTGAAAACAAACGAACAGGAGGACCCGCTCTCGTTCGCGGAGGGGACGGTACCGAAGTACGAAGAATAGACGAGACCGTTGCCGCTCGGGTTGAGCTTCGCGACGAAGCCGACGCCGCTCGTCTGATACGGGCTGGTGGTCGGAAAATTCGACGAGACCGTGCAGCCGGCGACGTAAGCGTCTCCTGAGGAGTCGACCGCGATGGCATTGCCGGCTTCGCTCGCGCTGCCGCCAAGGTAGGTGGAATAGGCGAGAGTGGGGTCGATGACAAGCGCCTTCGACCGGTCGTATGGTCCCAAATCGAAAGCGACTTCGTGGCGACCCGAGAGTACATAGCGCCCGCTGACGGCGAGCCTTCCTTCCCTCGTGACTTGGTAAACAACCGGCTTCAGCAGGCTCACATCACCACTGCGAGCGTGAATGACGAGATCGCCGGCCGGGGACAGCTGAGGGCCCCCTGCGCCTGAAATCGTAAGGCGCACCTGGTCGGGGTCCGCGCCGGGGGCCGCGATCAAGTCGAGTTCCAACTGCTGCTGGTTGCCATGGTACATCAAGTCAATTCCGGGATAGACGTTTAGGTATTCCACCTCGGCATAATTAGGTACGTTCGTGCGCCAGTCGCTTCGGTCGTTCCCGATGAAGTAGTTGCTTTTGCCCGGCAATTCGTCGAGAGCAACGACCTTGGCGCGAGGGTTGGCGCCAACGAATTTCAGCCGGACGAGGCTCGTTCTCACCTGGTCCCGTTCCCCTTTTCGCCCGAGCATCGCCGACTCCGTCGGCCCGGGCCCCCGGCTGCCCTTTGCGGTCCGCCCACCATGCCTGCCAGCCACCCGCCCACCCGCCCTGCCCGTCAAGGAGAGCACCGCTTCGCCTTTGGCGAGGAATAGCGTGTAGCCCTGCCCGTGCGCAAGGTACTTCACCTGCGGGTTGGATTGGCCCTCATTCTTTTCGAAGCTGATCGGCAGCTTCCCGTAAGCAGCCTCCACCCGGGACGCGAGCACCGGGGCAGTCGTGCGCCTCGCCCTTGGCCCCGCCATCACCGCCCCGGGAAGCCTGTGTAAACTGAGCCATCCTAAAGTTCCCAGCACCGCGACCGCGCAAACCAGCCAGACCGCCTTAGACCGTATCCACGCCCTTTCCATCTGTCTCCCCCTTGCACCAGGATCACAACGCTGGCCAGCAGCGCATCCGCCTACGTGCCGTCAAAGAATCCGCGAAAAACCGGCGCGCCAAATTGGCTCCAGTACTAATCCAATCGCTCTTTCTCCGGCTACCGATTCTCCGCGGGCAGTGGGCACCATCTGTCGCTAAGTGTGCTACCATTCCCGGCGACGCCCTTTGTAGAGACGATCCCTTAATAAGTCGAATGAAAAGAAATTAGAATTTGTGAGAGCGGAACATCTCGCTCATGAGCAACGAGTTGTATCGCTTCGGAGCCTTCGAGCTTGACCCTGCCAAAAGGCGCTTGTTGCGCGCCGGTGAGCCGGTAACGCTTTTTCCCAAGGCTTTCGACGCGCTTGTCGTTCTGGTTTCGGAGCGGGGAAACCGGCTGTCGCGGGCCGAGCTGACGTCGAGAATCTGGCCGGGCACTTCCGTTTCCGAAAACAACCTGAATCAGGTCATCACCGCGCTCCGTCGCGCGCTGGACGACGACCCCAGGCAGCCCGAATACATCGCCACCCTCCCCGGCCACGGCTACTCCTTCATCGGCACCGTGGAAGTGGAAAGCGCAACCCCGGAAGTGCATACTGGCGCAAGCAACGGCGCCCTCCTCGCTGATCCCTCGCGCACGGGCGGCAAATCGTGGATTCGCAGAGCAGGAGCGGTCTTCCTTCTGCTTCTAGCCGGAGCGGCGGCCTACGTCGTTCTTACCCGGAACCACACGCGCGCTTCCCGCGCGGTCAGATCACCCTCGGCATTCCCCGCTCGCAGGCTCCTAGCCGTTCTTCCCTTCGAGCCCGTGGTTCCGAAAACGACGAACCAATATCTTGGAGTGGGGTTGGCGAACGCTCTGATCGTGCAGCTCAGCCAGACTCATCAACCCGGGTTTGGCGTGCTTCCGCTGGAAAGCACGCTGCCTTTTTCCCATTCGGCCTCGGGGCTGGCGCGTATCGCCAGAAAGCTTCAGGCGCAGGCGATTCTTTCGGGAACCATCCAGCGCGACGGCGCGAAAATCCGCGTATCCGCGGAGCTTTGGGACGCGTTGAGCGGAGCTTCGCTGTGGTCGGGACAATTCAATGCTCGCTATTCGGACATCTTTGACGTCGAGGACACGATCTCCCGGCAAGTCGCCGCAGCGCTGCTCCCTGCGCTGAACGAGGCGGCAATGGCCTGGCCTCCGCGGCACGGCACCACCAATATCGGCGCCTACGACGCGTACATGCAGGGGCTCTACTCCGAGACCGATCGCAGTGAGCGGGGATTGGAGCAGGCCGTTCAGCATTTCCGCGTGGCGCTGCTCCGTGACCCGGACTATGCGGAAGCCTACGCGGGTCTGGCAGAATCTCACACGCTGCTCGCCTTCTATGGGTTCATCAAGCCGGAAGCCGGCTATCCACTGGCGCGTCGAGAGGCCGAAGAAGCTCTGAAGATCGATCCGTCGCTCGCCCAGGCTCATGCCGTGATGATGTCGATCATGACCGATTACGATTGGGATTGGGCCGGTGCGGAACGCGAGTTCAGACTAGCTGTAGCGGCTGACCCCGACTACGCCACGGCTTATCAATGGTATGCCTACGTACTCCTCGCGGAGAAGCGAAGCAATGCCGCGATCCAGGAGATGCAGCGTGCCCTCGCTCTGGATCCTCTTTCGCCAAGCGTGGGCACATCGTTGGCTTGGGCCTACTATCTGGCTCGGCAATACAATGCGAGCGTAGCACAGCTCAAGCAAACGCTCGTTCTCCACCCGCTTTACGCCCCCGCGCTGCAATTGATGGCCATCGTGCTCATGCAGGAGGGGAACATCAGTCAGGCGGAAAAGGATATCTCTCGCGTTTCGCAATTGGCTCCGGCGAACCCGGCGACCCCTCTGCTGCTCGCTCGGCTGGAGGCTCTTTCCTCGCATCCAGCGGCAGCGCGGAAGACTCTGGCAAAGGCCGCTCCTCGCGTTGAAAACAGTGCTCTCGGCTATTTCGCTGGCGGTGCCTGGGCTGCGGTGGGCGACAAGAAAGCAGCGCTAACTATGCTCGACCACGCCTACAAATCTCGATCGAACTGGATGCTGTTCGCAGCCAGCGACCCTCAGTTCGATTCCCTGCACGGTGATCGGGGATTTCGTTCCCTGCTTGCGAAGATGAATCTTTCATCCAGCTCTCCCCCTTCGGCCGGGACCCTCCCAGGCGAAGTGGCTTACTCCGTGGTAAAGCAGAGCGCCGTTCCGCGAAGATCGATTGCCGTGTTGGGCTTCCAAAATCTTTCCGGGCGCCCGGCCGACAATTGGCTTTCGGACGCGTTGGCGGATATGTTGAGCACGGAAATCACCGCCGGGAGACAATTCCGGGCCATCTCGGGCGAATCGGTTGCTCATGCGCGCCGTGAGTTGCGGATCGTCCCCTACGACGGTTTGTCGCCAGCCACGTTGTCCGAGGTGCACCGCAATTTGGGCGCCGATCTTGTTGTCACTGGCGCCTACGCCTTGGTAGGCCCTTCGCGCCAGGAGGACGACCAGATTCGCTTGGATGTGCGCGTCCAGGAGGGGGCCACGGGACGCACCGTCGCCACGGACACCCTGAGCGGGAAACTGTCGGACCTTTTCCCGCTGGTTTCTCGCGCAGGATCAAAATTGCGCCGGGACTTGAACGTAGAGCGAGTGTCCGCGGCTAGCAGATTGGAAGCGCGGGCCGCCTCGCCCTCCAATCTGCGCGCCGCACGGCTTTACGCGGAAGGTTTGGCAAAGCTGCGCGATTTCGATCCGCTCGGCGCGCGGAGGCTACTCGAGCAGGCCGCGGAAACCGATCCGAAATTTGCGCTGGCGTTCGAAGCTCTGGCGCGCGCGGACTCCACTCTGGGCTATCAAGTGCGCGAGGAAGCCGAGGCCCGCCGGGCGTACCAGCTTTCTCCGCCTCTGAGCAGGGAGCAACGGCTTTGGATTCGGGCGCAGTACCTCGAGAGCGAGAGTCGATGGGTGGAAGCAGAGGAAGTCTATCGCGCGTTGTTCACCTTCTATCCCGACAGAATTCGCTACGCCGTGCGGCTGGCACGGATGCAGATTGCCCTGGGAAAGCGGAGCGAGGCTCTCGATACACTGCGTAGGTTGCGGGAACTGCCTGCTCCGCTTTCCACCGACCCGCGAATCGATCTCTGCGAAGCCGCCGCGTGGCAGGATATGTCCGATTTTCAACGCTCGCTGACCCCCCTCCGGCGCGCTGCCATGAACGCCCACGCGCGCGGAGAAGAGTGGCTCTACGCCCGCGCGCTCATGATGGAGGCCGGGGCCCGCGCCAGCCTGAACAACGAAGATCCGCGTTCCTTGGCGCTCGACCGTGAGGCCGAGCAAATCTGCCGCCAACTGAGCGACCAAAGTTGCGTGGCCAGCGTCTATCGGCGCCTGGGATATCGAGAATTGGACAGCGACCCTCGCGGGGCGGAGTTGGCCTTGGATCACGCTCTCCAGATCGCCCGGCGAATCGGAAATCAGATTGAATCTGGGAACGACCAGAACGGGCTTGCCGCCATTTACATGAACGAAGGCCGGTACGCCGAAGCCGACCGCATTTATCGATCATTTTTGGCGAAGGCGCGCCGTACGCACGACGCCTTTGGCCTTCAGATGTATCTCAATAACCTGGGCGAAGCGGAACTGGAGGAAGGCAGCGTCGACGAAGCGAAACGTACGGAAGAAGAGGCCGTGGCCGTTTCCAAAAGGATCGGGCAGAAGATTGGCGTTGCCGACGCGCTGTTTGATCTGGCGGAGATCGACGGTTTGGAGGGTGACCTCGCTGGAGCCGCAAAAAACTACAATCAAGCAGCCGCCGAATTTCGCGGCATTGGTGAGGGAAACGGCGCCCAGGACAAGGTGATGACGGGTTTGGCGGGCGTTTCGAGAGCCCGCGGAGATTATCGAACGGCGGAGAGCCAATGCCGTGAGGCCCTCGCCCGGCTTGACAAAGGCCAAAGCGACGGCCAAATCGCCGACTCGCAGCTTGCCCTCGCTCGCGTTTACCTCGACGAAGGCTGGGCGCAAGATGCCCTTCGCCCAGCCAATCAGGCTGCGGCAGCGTTTCAGCGCCTCGGGCGAGTTGCGGATGAAGGGCGTGCACGTTCCGTTCTGGCACAGGTCCTATGGGCGGATAGACAAACTCAGGCAGCCGTCGTCGAAGCGACTCGTGCCCGACAACTCGAGGCCGGCACACAGGGACGATTACCGCAAGTGATCGTCGCGGTGGAGGCAGGCAGGGTTCTAGTCGCCGCGGACCAACAGGCAAACTCGCCGGAACTTGGAGCCGAACTGCGTGGGTTGAGGATTTCCGGGGCTCTGGCCCAATCCATGCACCTCATCCCGCTGTCATTGGAGGCGAAGCTGACGATCGCAACAGTCGAGCGGAGACGCGGCTCCCCGGATACTTCTTCCGTGCTTGCGACTATCGAAAACCGAGCCCGGTCGCTAGGATTTCTGGGCTTGGAGCGCCGAATCCAAGCTGCAAGGGCCACCCACCGTCTTGCCAGCCGGCAGAGCGCCCTGAAGCTTGCATCAAAGCCGCCGGCCCCAGAACCCAAGATGTGACCCCATAAGGAACTCCCGCCTCTCGACGGCCGCCCTCGTAGCGCGCAAAGGGGCGATCAATCGCCAAGGATACTGCGATTCGCTGGTCATACCTCGGGCAAGTTGCCTGCTTCCGATGCCCGGCGTACCGGTAGCCGTCAGGCGAGCGCGGATGTTGATACAATGAGCGGGCCCGGAGCTTTCAAGGCCGTTGCCACGGAGGCTCGTCATGCCCTCGTACGTGCGCTTCGTTAGCTCCCAATTCGAAATCCCCGCGCAAGACGCGGCATTGCCAATGAGCGGAGGCGCCGCGATATTATCGAGCACTTGATTTCGAAAGAGGCCAGCCGAGGACAAGGAAAGCGGTGGGCATGGATCATCTGCGAACGCTCTTTGCTGATGCCAAATTGAAGGCGGGCCGGTATTCCGTTTCTATCGCTTCCGGAACCTGCCCCCGATTCTTTTTGCCACGCGCCACTTCGCCGCGCCGTCGGCGGACGTAACCCTTCGGAGTGAATGACCGGTGCGCTACGTCATCATCGGCAACGGCGTCGCCGGCGTCACCGCCGCCTTCACCCTCCGCGCGCGCGACGCTGCCGCGGAAATCCTTCTCCTCAGCGGCGAAAGCGACTATTTCTTTTCCCGCACCGCGCTCATGTACGCGTTCATGGACCGCATGTCCCTGCGCGATCTCGAGCCATACGAGCGGCATGTCTACGCGGAGCAAAATATTCGCCTCGTCCGCGATTGGGTCACCAATCTCGACGCTTCGCGCCGCCTCCTCACCCTCCAATCCGGCTCATCGCTCGCATACGATCGTCTGCTCCTTGCCACCGGCTCGCTCGGCGATGCCCCCGATTGGCCCGGTCTCGACCACGTCCGCGAAGGCGCGGTGCATTTCGTCACACTCCAGGATCTCCAGCGCGCCGAATCGCTCGCACGCACCACGCGCGAAGCGGTCGTCGTAGGCGGCGGCCTCATCGGCGTCGAACTCGTCGAATGCCTCGTCTACCATCGCCAAAAAGTCACGTTTCTCGTGCGCGCGCCGTGGTATTGGCCCGGCGCGCTCGCCCGCGAAGAAGCTGAAATCGTCTCCGAGCACATTCGCCGCCACGGTGTGGATTTGCGTATGGATGAGGAAGTGGCCGAAGTTCTCGCCGCACCGGAAGGCCGCGTCCGCGCCGTCCGCACGAAATCCGGGCACGAATACTCGTGCCAACTGCTCGGCATTGCAATCGGCGTCAGCCCGCAAATCGCCTGGCTGCGCGGCGTGAAAACCCCTCCGAGCCTCGGCCGCGGTATCCAGGTCTCTTCGAGCTTCCAAACCTCGCTCGAAAACGTTTGGGCGACCGGCGATTGCGCCGAATTTTCCGCAAACGGCCAATCCCTCGTCGAGCAAATCTGGTATTCCGCGCGCCGCCAGGGAGAACTCGCCGCTCTCGCCATGCTCGGCCACCAGGTTCGCTACGATCTACCGATTTTTTACAACAGCGCCAAATTCTTCGAAATCGAATACACCGCAACCGGCGAAATCTCGCCCTCGCTTCCCGGCGCCCAAACTTTTTTCTGCCGATTGCCCGGCCGCGAAGCGAGCGTCCGCATCACGGAACGCGCCGGCTCGATCATCGGCGTCAATATGCTCGGCGCGCGCTGGGACCATTCGATTTTCGAGCGCTGGATCGCGGAGCAACGCGATATGGACTACGCTATCTCGCATCTCGCCGAAGCCCAATTCGACGTCGAATTCGGCCGCGTGGACCTCGCTTCCGTCTCCGGCGCCTATCGCGAGTGGCGCGCACGCTCCGCAGGCACAGGCTCGCCATCGTGAGAACATGGTAAGAAAAGGAAAATCCGCCTGGCTGCTTCACGACCTCACCCATCGCGGCCCCACCGCATGGCTCCTGACGGCTCTCCTCGTTGCCTTTTACCTCTTGCTCTATTTCACCCATTTCTTTACGCCCGTCGCCCATTCGCTCGGCCTTTCGAGCAAGTGGACCCTCTACGGCCTGCTCTACACCCTCGCGATTCTCGCGGGCGGCGTCCACGTCCTGCGCAAATACCGGCACAACCGCTATCAAGTCGTGCGCACCTCGGTCGTGATGTTCGTTCAGGTGGTTTTCGCCTTTTCCATCCCCGAAATCCTGCAATTCTTCCATCAACCCGAGTATTACTTCAGCTATTTCTGGCCGCTCAAATTCGACGATCTGAATCCGAGCGTCGTCTTCCATCTCCCGCTCTTTTACGCGCTCTACAGTTTTCTTGGTGCGCTTCTGCTCGCCCCGTTCCTCGGCGTTGTCTTCGGCAAGCGCTGGTACTGCTCGTGGGTATGCGGCTGTGGCGGCCTCGCGAATACCGCCGGCGACGGCCTGCGCCATCTCACCAGCAAATCCAGCCGCGCGTGGAAATTTGAAAAAATCTCCATCCACGCCGTTCTCGCCGTTTCCGTGCTTCTCACCGCGCTCCTGTTCGTCAGCTACGGCCTCGGCAGTCGCGCTCCCGCGCTCGCCCGCTTCACCTACAATTTCCAGACGGTGTACGCCTTTCTCGTCGTCGCCACGCTCAGCGGTGTCGTCGGCGCCGGTCTCTATCCGCTCGGCGGAACGCGCATCTGGTGCCGCAATTTCTGCCCCATGGCCGCGGTTCTCGGTTTGGTCCAGAAACTCGGCCGCTTCCGCATCACCGTCAAGCCGAACATGTGCATTTCCTGCGGCCTGTGCAGCAAATATTGCGAAATGGGAATCGACGTCCGCGCCTACGCTCAGGCCAACCAGAGCTTCACCCGCGCTTCTTGCGTCGGCTGCGGCCTTTGCGCCGAGGTCTGCCCGCGCGGCGTGTTACGCCTCGAAAACGCCCGCTCCCACGCGCCTCAGAGGGCCTCGCTCGTCCAGATCGCCCCGCTCGCCTCCGCCGCGTCGCCTTCGCCCGGCCGCCCGCGCTAGCTGCCTGCGCCGATTTTTCCACCGCTCCAGCGTTCCCCGCCGGTCGCGCTAACGGTATAATGCCGTGGGTCAACCGTGTCCCTCTTGCGCACTCGCGTGGAAGTGACCGACCTGCGCCGCGTCAACACGCGCAAGCTGCAACCACTGTTTGACGAAGAGGCGCGCTGCTGGCGCGAACTCCTCCACTGGGACTATCGCCCCTCCCTCGATCTCATCCGCAGCTTCATCGAAGCGCGCTCCCTGCTCGGCTACGCCGCCTGGCAAAATGGCGAACCCGCCGGCTACGGCTTCTACGTTCTCGAAGATCGCAAAGGATTGATCGGCGGCCTGTTCGTCTCGCAGCGTTTTTCTCAGGTCGAAATCGCTCGGCTGTTGCTTTCGGAAATGGTTTCGAGCCTGCGCCATCTCCCGCACATCGAGCGCGTCGAAGCCCAACTCATGCCAAGCGGCCCGGAAATGGACGACGTTCTCTCCGAGGAAGGTTTCCGCCTCTACCTCCGCCAATTCATGCTGCTCGCGCTCGTTCCCCGCATGGTCCGCGAGCCGCGCCCGGCCGAAGGTTTGCGCCTGGAATCCTGGAGCGATCGCTGGCTCCAGCCCGCCGCGCGCCTGATTCGCCTCGCCTACGACAGCCACATCGACGGCGAAATCAACGACCAATACCGCAGCGAAGCCGGCGCTTTGCGCTTTCTGCGCAACATCGTCTTCCTGCGCGGCTGCGGTGAATTCCTGCCGCGCGCTTCCTTCGTCGTTTCCTTTTCCGAAACCGACGTTCCCATCGGGATCGTGCTCACGTCGGCGGTCGCCCCCGGCGTCGCCCACACCACGCAAATTTGCGTCCTGCCCGGCTATCAGGGCCACGGTCTGGGTCGCCGCCTGCTCGAAGCTTCGATCGCCTCTCTCGAACGCGCCGGCTACTCCGCGCTTTCGCTCACCGTCACCTCGGCCAATCTCCCCGCCATCCGCCTTTACGAAAGCATCGGATTCCGCACCCTCCGCCGTTTCTCCGCCGGCGTCTTGCTGCCCCACTGAGACTTGCACTTTACGGTGACACCCCCTCCCACCCTCATTCCGAAGACGAGCAGCGCGATTTCTGCGCTTCGAGCCCCGCTGCGCGCTGAAATCGCCCGCCGCGGGCGGGAGGATGAGGAGCCCCGGCGCCGGAACGGCGGATGCGTCAAGCCGGGCCAACTTGCCACTATCTTGGGCGAGACTCAGTAGGTCGCGTCAGGGCGCACTTTTCCCGGGAGTTTGCCGGCTCCATTGCGGTAGTTCAAAACCGTCGGTCGTCCTGAACGAAGTCTTTGTGGCGACCGCGGGGAGTCCCGACGGTTCCGAGCGGGGAAGAATCCCCGCCGCGCCGAGGCGCGGCCGACATCAAGAAACGCCACCTACCCGCCCTTGCGCGACCGTTCCTTCAGCAGCCCCTTCAGCTCCCCCAAAAATTCCCGCACATCCTTGAAATCCAGATACACCGAGGCAAACCGCACGTAAGCGACCTTGTCCAATTTCTTCAAATGATTCATTAGCAGCGACCCAATCTCGCTCGTAGATCGCTCCCGGTTCGGCGAATCCAGCACGAAGTGCTCGACCTCGTCCACCAGCGCCTCAAGCTTTGGCGTCGGCACCGGCCGCTTCTCGCACGCTTTCAGCAGCCCTTGCAGCACCTTCTGCCGGTCGAATTTCTCGCGCCGCCCGTCTTTCTTCACCACCATGTACGGAATTTCGTCGATTCGTTCGTAGGTCGTGAACCGCCTCCGGCAGCGATGGCATTCCCTCCGGCGCCGGATCAGTTCGCCGCGCCCGCTCTCGCGGGAATCCACCACGCGGTCCTCGCGCGAAGCGCAGAAAGGGCATCTCATCGCCGCGCCTCCCGGGCCGGCTGCTCGGCTTCGGCGTCTTCCGCGTTTAGCTCCTCGCGCTTCGATTCCGAAGCCAGCGCCCACAGCTCGTGCATCGAAAGCCCCTGCCGGATGAAGAGCGGTATTCCCGCCACCAGCACCGCCGCAAACGTCACCAGCCACAGCACGATCGCCGCCGCCGCGGCGGGCGCTTGTCCGATGCCGAAAAACTCAGTCAGCGCGATCATGCTGGCCACCTGCGCGCCGCCGCCGATCGCCGGCAATTGGACCATCGCTCCCAGCATCGTCACGCCGAGCAGCAGCATCGCGTCCGCGTAGCCCAATTTCCCCAGGCTCCCGCCGAAACTATGGCAAACCCACAGAAACGAAAGCGCCACCAGCGCCCAGTGCGCCACGGAATAGATCAACGCTTCCACAAGGTCCCGCCACGTCCGAATGCATTGCAGCCCTTCGCTGAATCCCGCGAAAATCAGCGCCACCTTTCTCCGCCAGCCGCGCTTCTGCCGCCAAACGTCCAGCCGCTGCGCCAGCCATCCCGCTCCATGCATCCGGAAATAGACGAGAAACGCAACGATCAGCACCAGCAACCCCATCATTACCAGTCCGCCCGCTCGCGCCGCCACGATCGCCGAATCGTCTCCCGTCGCCGCCAAACGCCCGCTTGCGAGGACCAAGCCCAGGCTGAAAACCGCCAGCGCCGCCGCTAGGTCGAAAATCCGCTCCAGCACATACACGCCAAACGTTCCCGAAATCGACACCCGCTCCTTCCGCGCGATCAGCAGCGGCCGCACCGGCTCGCCCGCCCGGCCCAAGAGAAAAATCGCCGAAAATCCCATCAGCGTCGATTCGTAGACGCTCCAGAATCGCGTCCGCCCCAGATACCGCGAAAACGCAACCCACCGCTGCGATCGGATCGCGTAGCAGACGTAGATCGCCGCCGCCGCCAGCAGCAGCAAGCTCAGCCGTGCGCCCTCAACGGCCTCCTCCAGCTTGGCCCAGCTGAATCCCTGTTTGGCCAGCGCGCCGCGCGAGTGGTAGAGCAAGAGCCCCAGCACCACCACGATCGCGGCGAGCAGAATCAGATTTCGTGCGATTCGTTTCATCCGTGCCGCACCGTAACAGCAAGCCCGCCAAAGTGTCAAGGCAACGAGCAGCAATTCGTCAACGCTCTCTTAAAATGTCCCCTTTTTTACCTCGTTTGAAGTGTCCCCTTTGCAGGTTTTGGTTTAGTTTTGTTCTGGTTTTCGTCGTTGGTCTTGCTCGCTTTTCCCTGCGATGCCGTTTGATTTGTCAGGTATATTGTCGCCCTATTAAGGGGACATTCTTAACGAGGACAAAAGGGGACAATGTCAAGGAGGGACAGCACGTGGGGGCAGGTTTGGAAATGCGTGACGGCCGACGGGCCGGTCCGCGGAAACGTTACGGAATGCGGAGGGAGTGGGGGCGTCGAGAGGCTCGGCGTTTGGGCGATGGCAAACATGGGGCGCGCGAAAGGTTCGGGGATGGCGTGGCAGGGTGTCAACCCTGTCGAGCAAAAAAACCGGTAGGTGGTTTTGTTTCAGCGAGATAATTTTTGCAGGGTGTCATTTTTTGGGCCTCTTTTGAGTGGGCTGCGGCAGCCGAATTGAGGGTTGCGGCCCTCGTCGGGCGAGCGAGCCGATTTTCTCTCGATGCAAGGCTCGGCATGTGATGCTTCCTCCTTTGCGCGAATAGAGGGCCGCTTTTATCTGCACGCGACGGCATTTTCGCGCGATGCGACTCGGAGCGCGAGGGGTGGTTCTACGTAAGGAGGGGGATTTGCGGCCGGCGCGAGTGACGCGGCGTAGATTCCGGCGTTTTTCCGGTTCGCGCAAGCCTGGCGAGACGTCAGTTCGGCTTGCGGACGTGGCGAGAGGCATTTTGCAGCCGCTTCAATTCAACGAGGAGGGGGAAATCGGGATCGGCGTAGGCTAGCAGCTTACGCAATTCGTTTTCGATTTTCTCGGCGTCCTGGATGCGGCCAAGGCGGCGGTAAAGCTGGGCCAAGTCCATTTCGTCGCGCATCCAGAACGGCCCGCCGACGATGGAGATATAGTAGTTGACGCGTGCCCTATTGGCGGAGGCGGATTCGAGAACCTGGAGGGCAGCGGAAGTGTCGCCCTGCCTCTCACACGCCTTGGCCAAGGCTTCGGCGCCTAGCAGGCTGCTGAAAAATCGCTTTGGGCGGCCGTTTTCTTTCTCTTTTGCTTGATTTTGGAGTGCTGAGCGGGTTTTACCGCGGTGTTTTTGTGCTGCCGGCGTCCCGAGCCAGCTCCGCAGCGGCGTTCAAAGACACCACGGCCTTGACTTATCCTGCCGCAACGGGCCGCTGGGAACTCAATCTCACCAGCTCTACCCAGCGCACATTCACCATCACGCTTGACAGCTCTAATGCTGTTCCAGGGACAAACGCCAATGAGCTGGGCATCCTCCATACAGTGGCGAAAATGGAGGACAAGTGCTATCTCGCCGGCAACAATCCCGTGACCATGAAGGCGGGCGATCACTTCACCTGCCCGATGCTCATTGACCTGATTCCCACAGGCACGAGCGGCGACACCAATGGCCTTTCCATGACAGGTCCCTATGCCAGCGAGCCAGAAACCGGCCTGGTGAATTTTGCGTGCAACACCGACAACGGGACTTACTGCACTGACTGGACCATCGACCCCGTACTGGTGAGCAGTAGCGACCCGAACAGCATCACCACCTACGGCACAACCATCGCTCGCTCATCAGAGACCGTGAATACGCACAAATCTACGACAACTTACAACGACGGCGATTTCAATCTGACGTTCCATATCCACGTCACCCGGCAGTAGCAGGGCATCACGCCCGCAAGCGCCTTGGGTCGGGATCTCCGCACCCCAGCCCGTCCGTCTCCAAAGGGCCTTCAGGAACTGATCGAGGCCGCGCAACGTCGCGATCGCTAACCGCGTTATCGCGAACCGTGTGCGGCCTCAAGTTTCTATGTTGCGCCGCCCATGAGCTGGTCATCCGTGCTGAAGAAATGACGCCGGGAACAAATTCGGCGTAGTAAACTCCGTACAAGTTTCTTCGTTCCGGCAGGCGATCATCGAAAGGAGGCCCCCATGGCACGGACCTTTGCGCTCGTGGCGATGGCGTTTCTCGTGGGCTTCGGAGCCGGTTCCTTTGCCCGTGGCACGACCGCGGCCGCGCAGCGGCAAAAAGCCACGCACGCCGCAGACATGGCGGCCATCGCAAACCTTCACAGCGAAGATGAAGCGTGCACCCTGACGCAAGATCCGAAATGTCTTACCGCTCTCTGGTCCGCCGATGGGGTCAATTTGGGGTTCCCCGGCCCGCCGGTTGTGGGAATCAAAGCCATGGGAGAGGCTTATGCGAAGTTCCGGACCGAGTATCCGAATTTCCGAGTGTTGAAGTACAAGACCGACATAACGCAAGTCCGAATCCTCGACGGCTGGGCAATCGAGGTGGGCTATACCGAAGCGGCCTACCAGATCTCTCCGAACGGCAAACCGGTCATCGTTCCGAGGACCAAAGGAATGCGTTTGCTGAAACGGCAGAGCGACGGCTCGTGGAAATTCGCGCTCGTTGGGATGAAGTAGTCTAGGGGAGTTCTATTTTTTATGTAGCGTACCGGACGCTAAAAAAGAGGCCCTTGCAGTCGGCGGCGGCGACCGCCTTGAAGGCGGTCTTGGCCACCAGGAGCAGTTGCTCGGGAGGGATCGACGAGCGGTCCGCCTTGGCATACATTTTATCGAACCGAGGCGAGAGTTGTTTCAGAACTTCGTCCACCATGGCCCGGATCGCTCGCAGCGGATGGTCCTTCCGCACGCGCTGATCCGTTACAAAATTTCCGGGTTTTTCAGCAGCCACTTAGGTGAAGGTGCCCTCGTTTAGGCGAACTGCCCAACGAGCGACTGCCTCTCGCGTGACATGGCCCCGCCCGCTTTCAAGCGATGCGAACTGAACGGCAAGATTGCCCAGGGTTGAACTCTCGACCGGCCCACGCTTCACTTCGAGCGCGGAGTACTTTGCGATCAGACGATTGACGTAGGCATTTTGCGCGCCACCGCCCACGACGTAGAGGCTCCGAATGCCGCGGCGCGTCACCCGAAGCAGCGCTCTCAGAACCTCTGCGTAGCGGGCTGCGAGGCTGGCAAAAATCACTCCCGCCATCTCGGGTGCATGAGCTGCGTCTTCCGGCACGGGCGGGTGGCCGGCGTTTCGCAGTTCGCGATTGATTCGCGAAAGCATGCGCCCGGGCAGAATGAGATCGGTGGCGTCGACGTCGAAGACCGCGGTTGGCACGGGAAGACGTTCGCACTCGGCGACGAGTTCGGCGACCGACCACGAACGTCCCTCGGCCGAATGCCACTCGCGCAGGCACTCCTCGAGTAGCCACATGCCGTTGACGTTCTTCAGGAATCGGATCTGGCCTCCGATTCCGCCCTCATTCGTGAAGTTCCCGTCGAGAGCCTCCTTCGAGATGCAAGGCTCGTCGAGCAGCGTCCCGACCAGCGACCACGTGCCGGAGCTGATGAAGGCCCAATCCCCGGAGGCATCCGGAATTCCTGCGACTGCCGACCCTGTATCGTGGCACGCGGGCGTGATGACTCGAGTCGCCTGGTACGCGGGAAGCGCCGCGAGCTCGCCACGAACTGGCCCCAATTGAGTTCCGGGGGCGACGATCGGTGGGGCAGCCGAGCGGTCCAGGCCCGCGAGCGAAAAAATTTCGTCACACCAATTGCGCGTCCGCGCGTTCAGCAGCTGAGTGTGAGTCGCGTTGGTATATTCGGAGACGGCGGAATCCGGCTCGAACCCGGCGTAGCGGTACAGGAAAAATTCAGGAAGGTTGAGCCAGCCCGCGCCCGGCTTGATGGCGTCGCGCCGATCGGCGTAAAGCTGGTAAAGCGTGTTGAAACGCAGGAACTGAATCCCTGTCAGCTCGTAGAGCCGTTCCCTGCCAATTCGCTCCCACACCTCCGGCATCGCTGACTCTGTGCGTGGATCGCGGTAACAAAAAGGAGGCGCGAGGGGCCTTCCCTCCGAATTCAGCCGGACGTAATCTACCGCCCAGCCGTCCACTCCAATGGAATCGATCCGGCGCTTTCCCTCCGGAAGGAGTTCCGCCGCCCGGCGCAATCCTTCATCGGCTTCCCGGCAAAGGCGCTCGAGCGGCCACCAAAGATGGCCATCGCGCTCGATCGGACAGTTTGGGTACCGGTGTACGGTGCGTACTCGGGTTCGGCTGCCATCCCATTCCCCGAGCGAAACACGGCAACTTGCAGCGCCCAAATCCACAGCTACGCAGCAGAGCGTCTCCATTTACTTTCCGAAGTTTCTCTCGAAACCCTGGCAATTCCTTATCGCAGGAACGCCTCGACCAGCCCACCATCCACGGGGAACAGATGCCCCGTCGTGCAGCGCGAGCGCTCGCTGGCCAGGAAAAGTATGGCCTCGGCGCAATCCGCCGGATCGATACTCACGCCAATCAGCGTCCGCCGAGCATAAAAATGCGCCAGTTTTCTCCTCAGTTCGTCCGTTGATTCCTGCGCGCTGTGTTCAAGCCCATATTTGGAAAGCGAAGCCAGGACGCGCTCGCGTGGGAACATGGTTGAACCCTTGACCACGGTGGCCGGACAAATGGCGTTCACGCGGACGCGCGGAGCCAGCCGCACCGCCAGTTCACGCACAAGGTGGCTCACCGCGGCCTTGCTCACGTCGTAGGCCTCGCTGCCTCGTTTGGCGACCACGGCATTCGCGGAGCTGGTGAGCACGACCGCTCCGGAAAGCCCCTGTCGGCTGAAGATCTTCTCGGCCTCCGAAGTCAATAGATGATTCCCCGTCACATTGATCTCGAGCGTCAGCCGCCACTGTTCATCGGTGATCTGGCCATCGGCCGAGGCAGGAAACAATGCTGCCGTGTTCACGAGGATATCGATTCCACCGAATGTTTCGACAGCTTTGGCCATGGCGGAGGACACCGAAGCGCGTTCGCGGATATCGAGCATGGCGTTCACGACCGCATCCCGCTCGCCGATCTCAGCTACTTCCCGATCCACTGTCTCAGCGGCTTCCCGATCGAGATCGGCAGCCACGACGTGAGCTCCGCGCCTGGCCGCCAGCAACGCCACTTCACGCCCGATACCGTGCCCGGCACCCGCAATGAACGCGACTTTGCGGCTCAGTTCCTTTTCCGGCGGCTGCCGGCGCAATTTCGCTTCTTCGAGCGGCCAATACTCGATTCCGAACGCTTCCCTCGGTGGCAAGGCCACATAGTTGCGGCAGACAGCAAAGGCCCCGGAGGGCGCTGCCTTCCCCGCTTGGGGAAGGGTTTGCGGCGGGGCGCCGTTTTCGAGCGCTGTCGCTCCCTGCATCACGTGAATCGCGTTCACGTAGAATTCGCCGGTGAGCCGCGCCTCCTTCTTGCTCTTCCCGAAGGTGAACATCCCGACGCCGGGCACCAGAACCACACTGGGATTGGGATTGCGCATGCCCGGCGAATCCGGCTTGGCGAATTCGCGGTAGTACTGTTCGTATTCTCGCCGGTATTCGGCGAGCGACCGATCGAGGATCTCCTTGAGGGCCGTGACGCTATCGCTAGCAGGATCCCATGCCACGAACAGCGGGCGAATCTTGGTGCGGACAAAGTGGTCCGGACAACTCGTGCCCAGGTACGCCAGCCGCTGGGCGTCTCGCGAGTTTACAAAGCGCTGCACCTCCGGAAGATCGCTAAAGCTTCCAATCACGCGTTCGTGGCTGGAGACACGGCCACGCAGGAACGGGAAGATTTCCTGAACGATCTCGCGAGAATCGGAGCGCGCAGAGTGGAGGGACCCGCCAAACAAGCTCTCGCCCTTGCGTTCCACATGCTCCTGAACGAACTGGCCGAGTTGGTCGATAATGCGAATGCTCGCCAGGTAGCATTCCCGCTGAGTGTCGCCCCAGGTGAAAAGACCGTGGCAGCCGAGCACCGCGCCATCAGCCGAGGGATTTGCCTCGACGGCGCGCTTCAGCATCATCGCCAGCTCGAATCCCGGCCGCTGCCAGGGCAACCAGAGCAAGTGATGGCCGAAGCGCCGGTTGTATTCCTCGAGCCGCTCGCGACCATTGGCCGCTGCTGCCAGCGCCGTGGCCCAGTCCGGATGCAGGTGGTCGGCGTGAACGAACGGCAGGAAACCATGCAAGGCGGTATCGATGGAGGGCGCCACCGGATTCACGCCGAACCGGATGAGCGGGTAGCAGTCCACCATTTCGTCTTCGTGCTCGACCCCGCGGTAGATTCGCTCCAGGCCGCGAAGCTTTTGCAAATAGAGCGTGGCGAAGCCTCCGCGCTGCGCGCTGCCCAGATCCCCGCCGCTGCCTTTCACCCACAGCACCTCGACATCCCGGTCTTCGAGCGGGTCGCGCTGCTTGAGTTTCGAGCTTGTATTGCCGCCACCAAAGTTCGTGATGCGCAGATCCGCTCCGAGCAGGTTCGACCGGTAGCGAAGAGTTTCGGGTTCATCGAGCGCGGACGCGACGTTCTCGTCCCATAAATCCTTGAGGTAATGCAATTCAGGGCCGGCTTGGACTTCCCGCGGACTCATCGGATTTCTCCCGCCAGATTTCGAAGCTTGCACCGTTCAGGCGTATTTCCCGGCGGCCGCGGAACGGCCCGCGCGTTCCCGCCTGATGCGTTCCATATACCCGCTCTCCCGGAACGCCGCCAGAGGATTCTCAGGAAGCCGCTTGGCCCGTCTCCAGTCGCGCACGCTCGGCCGCACGTCGGTGCTGAAGGCGTCCTTGTAAATGGTTTCCGCATCGATCAGCCGCTGATCCCGCTGCGCTATGGCCAGTGCGGCGAAATCGACGAGCGCGGCTTTGGCGTAGAGTTCCTGCGCGGTCATCGCCGTCTGGATCATCTCCTCGATCTTTCCCTTGAGGTTGTGGCTCTGATCGATCATGAAGGCGATGTCCGCGCGCCGGCCTGTTTCCCATTCGTAGTAGCGGATCTCGGCGAAGATTCGAAAGACCTGATAAGGGTCGATCGAGCCGAGCGTGAGATCGTCGTCCGCGTACCGCCGGTCATTGAAGTGAAACCCGCCCAGCATATCCTCGTCGAGCAGCCACGCGACGATCTGCTCGATGTTCTGCGCCTGGTAGTGGTGCCCCGTATCGACCAGCACCCGCGCCTTCGGCCCGGCGTAGCGGGCCAGCGTCAAGGCCATGCCCCAGTCGGCGATATCGGTGTGATAGAACGCCGGCTCGAACGGCTTGTATTCGATCAGCAAGCGCTGCTTCTCGCTGAGGGCGTCGTGCGCCTGCTTCAATCCTTCCGCCATCCAGTGCTTTCGCGCGCGGATGCTCGCCGTCCCGGGATAGTTCGAGCCGTCGGCGAACCACGGAGTCACGTCCCGCGATCCCAGTTCCTGGGCGATGTGCACGGAATCCAGAATGCGATCGAGCGCATGCCTGCGTACCTCCGCTTGCTCGTTCGAAAGCGACCCATGCTTGTAGATCTGGTCTTCGAAGACGTTCGGGCTGATCGAGCCCGCACGCACGCCAAAGCGCGCCGCCATCTTCAGAATTTCTGGCGGCTTCGTCCCCTTCGGCAGATCCCAGAGAACGTGCAACGCCACCGTTGGGCAAGTTCCGGTGAACTGGTGGACCTGGCCGGCATCGGCCAGCTTTTCCTCGATCGTCTGGGCCGCAGGCTGCAGAAATTTTCCAAACCGCGTTCCCGTGTCGGCGAAACCCCAGGAAGGCAGTTCAATCTTCAGGCCATCGAGTGCCTCCACGACGACGGCCTCCATGGATGCCGCGGCCTTGCCTGCGTTCGTATTCATTCGCTCATGACCTCCTGACCGTTTCCAGAGGGCCGCTTTGCATCCGGGCAAGGCGACCGAGGCGCGTTCACCCGCATGCTAGGCGACTCGTGCTCGCATTCGCAACCCAAGATTCAGGATTGGCCCCTCGTCCTCGGAGAATCGCGCTCGCCTGCCCGGCGGCCCAATGGGGGGGCCAATGGAGCGTGCCGCTGGATTTTTCGACGCGCAGGCCGTCGCCGGCATACGTGTAATTCGCGCCGTTGGCGCTGGTCATTTCGTTCGCGCCGTTGAACGTGTAATTGGCCGTGCGGCCGTCGGGGTAGGTGGTTGGGGCGAGCGAGCCGTCGAGGTTGTACGGGTAGCCGATCGTTTTTGTGACGCCGGCAATGGTCCTCTCTTCGGCCACCATGCGCCCTGCGGGATCTTAGCTCCGGGCGGTTTGGACCGATTGAGCCCAATTGTCCATAATGTCCGTAAAAAATTGGCCTCAGTTGAAGTCGGAGTTGCCGCGTAATAGAACGAGGAAGGTTTGGAATGGGTCCCCGGGTAGGATTCGAGCCTGCAACCCTTCGGTTAACTGGTTTTAAGGGTAAAATCCGAGTGCTTTCTTTGGTGTCGCTCACGAGCCGAGCGGCCTTCCAAACCCTCCTCAATTGTCCGTAGATTGTCCGTTGCACGGTGTCCCAGTTCCGGGGGCTTTCATTTTCTCAAACGCGCCGAAGCGTAGTGTTCTCGGCGCTTGGCTCCCCGGCCAGCAGAAGTCCCGGCTCTGCCGAGGATGCTCGGCGGAGCCGGCGCTCCGCCAAGCCGCCCGACTGGCCTCGCTGTAAAGCGCGGCCCCGCAACCTCGTAGACCTGTGGTCTACATACCGCTCACCACCGCACTGCCGCCGCTGGCTGCATGCGTCATGGCTAACTCGGGCCTCCGGGCGACCGATGCGTCGCGGGAGTGGGGGCCCTCGGCGCAAGGACGAGCAGGAGTGCACCGGAGCGGAGCTGAATGAGACGGCCCGTCTCAAGCTTGGATATGCCACTTGTGGTGAGGACCGACCGGCAATCGACCGCAGGGGGCGCGGCCGGGCCCGAGCTGTAAACCACAAGCCGGTCGGCGGTCCTCGCAAGGCAGAAGGGCCGGCCCCAGGCGTCTAGGGCGACGCCGAGGGAGGGCAGCGGGAGCGCCCGGCTCGAGATCGGTGGCGAGCTGGGTTGCGGCACGCCCCTCTGCGCCGCGTACAGCCCGAGCCGAAACGCCCTGGCGTAGGTGTCAAACAGGTTGCTCTCGCGCCGTATGCTTTGACTTTGCGCTCCGGACGCCGACACTGCCGCGCCCATCCGGGCCTTTACCAGGTCGGCCAAGGGTGAGAGGTTGGCCCTCCTCATGTTGCGCTGGGCCACATACCGGGCCCCCAGAAGGAGTCCGGCGGCAGCCAAGAGGCCGGTGAGCGCGCCGAGCGCTAGCTTCCTCATTGTGCGCCTCCAAAGAGCGACTGACAGCTGACATTCTTGCTGGTGAACTGGAGGATACTTTGGATGTCGGACGCCGCCCGGAGTGCCGAAGAGTTCGCGTTGAGGCTATTGAGGACCGTGCTGGAAGGGGTGAAGGCCGAGAACGGGGTGAACCCTCCAACCGTGACGGCCCCGTTGACCTCGGTGAAGTGGCCACCGGCAAACGGGCGGTGGTTATCTCTCCGGATGTGAATCCGGGAGACTGCGCCGGATTGTTGAAGCCCGGGGAGACGCCCCGGCCGGCTAGCAGCTGCGCACCGAAGAGCGTGTTTGGCGGAACGTGGTAGCCGCCAACAGTCACACCCTTCGAGCCTGTGAGCGGCACGCCGATTCCGGTCAGATACTGCTGCCCGTCAAATGCCAGGTTCACCAACCCAATTGACGTGGGAGCCTGCCAGGTTCCTCCCGCCGGCCCAATAGAGGAGCGGGGGCCCTGCGTTTGCGGCGAATTTTTTTGCACCCTTGTCGGACCGTGATCGGTGCCGGGTCGCTGGCAGCCGACAGCGCCGTACAGGAGGTCAGCGAAAACGGCACGGGCGGCCATGTCACCGCCGCTCCCATACACGGCAACGCTGCTGCACGGCGGGTTGTCCGTGCCACCGGTGCCACCGCCGCTGCCACCTTCGCAATAGACGAGCTGGAAGCACTGCGGAGGGGAAGGAGGGCAGGACGTGGGATCTCCGTTCTCGAAGCACTGTAGGCCGAACGGATCAATAAAGCTCTCCGAGTTGTTGAGCACGTACGCGTACCGATTGAGAGATTGCGGATTGTCGACCGAGCCAGCCAACGGATCGGCGCTCATGAAGCGGCCCAGGCGCGGATTGTAATATCGCGCATATGCGTAATAATTTCCCGTCTCGGAATCGTATTCGTAGCCCGTGAACTTGTACGTCGGCGAACAGGACGTGTCGTAGTCATTCTCCTGTCCGTAGGGGTAATAATCGGCGCTGAAACAGACGTTCCCGCTCGAATCTGCGACCGCTCGCGTTGAGCCAATCGCGTCCAAGAAATAATAGTAGACGTTGCCGGAGGAGTCCTTCCACGCGATGCGGCACCCGGCGAGGAAAATGTAGTCGCGTTGCACTCCGCCGCTCGTGTTCGTCTCTTCGATCACCTGGCCAGTATACGCGGGCCAATAGAGCGTGCCGCTGGATTCTTCGACGCGCAGGCCGTCGCCGGCATAACCGCAGGACGTGGCGCCGGATTCGGGCGTCGTCGCGGAACTGCCGTCAGGCTGGGTGATCCGATTGGGGCGGTTCAGGGGATTGTAGGCGGTGGTCGTCGTGCCGTTCGTTGCCGAGCCCGACGTGCGGGCGCGAAACCCGTGACCGTCCTTCCGGCAGGCGCATACCCGCTTTGGCGCACGTTTCAAACACCGAGGGCAAGTGTTTGATAGCCAGCAAGCAGATGTGCTCCCTCGCTGCAGCAGTTCGGGCTTGCTTGCGCGATAAATGGCCTAACTCAATGCAGAATTCGACCCATGGTTCGGTGTTCCCGAACCATGGCGACCGGAAATGCCGACGTAGGCAAACACGCCCACAGCAAGGAAAGGGAGCGCGGGCGTCAAGCCGATCAGCAATCCCACGCCCAGTGCAGTCAGAAGCGACGCGAGCGGGACGAGGAAAACCGGCGGCTCTGGCCAGCCGAGCCTCCTTGTCACTGTCACGCAAACGGCAAAGAACAGCATGTCGGCCACGCCGATTACGGGTATCGGCTTGCCTTTGAATGGCACGGTAACCGCCAAGAATCGCATCGCCGTCAACCTCGAGCCGTGGATCCATGAGCGCACCAGCCACTGCGTTGGCCCCATGTAGGTGGACAGGAGGTCCGCGACGGCCCCAGTGAGCAGAAAAGCCGCCAGGGCGCCCACTGAGCGCAGCGGCGGTGCCAAGAGCACTGCCACGAGCAGCGCCGCCGCCAAGACGAAACAATCGCTCGCTAGAAAGCTCCCGCGGAAGGCTACCGCACCCAAGGCACACAACGCCGCGATGGCTCCGGCAACGAGGAGCCGTTTCCTCTGTGGCAAGCGTGCCAGCCCCCGCGCGCCCCAATACTCCACCAGGCAGCTACCGGCAATCACCGCCGCCAGCACGCAATAGATGAAAGCGCGATGCGCCATCGCTTCAACTCGTTAGCGTTGAGGCCGTGCGGCCCTGCAGTGCCATCACAGTCGTCATGGATTGGCTCCTGTCTCGGAGGAAATGAACTCGGGAACGGAATTCGGGCGCTATCTTACGGCACCCGCATGCCTGCTCGCGCGCACGTTTCGAACACAGAGAGCAAGTGGGTGATTCCCAGCAGGTCCCGAATCGTTTTGTTGTAGTTGACCAGAAGAAATTCGCAGCCGGCCTTTTTCGCGGAAACGTAGAGCCCCACCAGCGCGCCGATTCCCGCGCTATCCATCCAGTTCACTTCCTTCAAGTCCAAAACCAGCCGCTTCGTCTGCGGGATCACCGATTTCCCATGCCGCTTCAGAACTTCGGCGTGTTCGATCGTCAATCTCCCGATGCAATAAATTACCGTTTCATCGCCCTGCGTGTGCGTGCGGAGTTTCAATCCGGTAATCGCGGCTTCTGGTTGGTCCGAAGACATCACAGCTCCCCCACGGCAAAATG